>DATJGZ010000001.1:0-2492 GCA_035494535.1 Patescibacteria group bacterium
TGCGCGCTGGTCGTTATCTCGTCGGCGGTCAAGGCGGACAATCCCGAGCTGCGGGCCGCGCGGCAGTTGCGCCTGCCCGTCGTGCGCCGGGCCGAGATGCTGGCCGAGCTGATGCGCCTCAAGCGCGCGATCGTCATCGGCGGCACGCACGGCAAGACTACAACCACGTCGTTGATCGGCGCGATGCTGGAGGAGGGCGGGTTCGATCCAACCGTCATCAACGGCGGCATCGTCAACAAGTACGGCACCAACACGCGCCTCGGCAAATCCGAATGGATGGTCGCCGAGTCCGACGAATCGGACGGCACGTTCACGCGCCTGCCTGCGACCATCGCCGTGGTGACCAACATCGATCCCGAGCATATGGAGCACTACGGCACCTTCGACAAGGTCCGCCGCGCCTACCGCACCTTCGTCGAGAATCTGCCGTTCTACGGCTTCGCCGTGCTGTGCGCCGACCACCCCGAGGTGCAGGCCATGATCCCGGATGTCGCCGACCGGCGCATCATCACCTACGGCTTCAATCCGCAGGCCGACGTCCATGCCCTCAACGTCCGCAGCGGACCGCTGGGCAGCCGCTTCGATGTCTTTTTCAGCGGCGAGGCCGAGTTCGCGTTGCGCGACGTCTGGCTGCCGATGCTGGGCCACCACAACGTCCAGAACGCGCTGGCCGCCATCGCCATTGCGCACGAATTGCAAATCCCGCCGCCCCTGATCAAAAAAGCGCTCGCGAATTTCGAGGGCGTCGGCCGCCGCTTCACCAAGACCGGCGAGGTCAACGGCGTCACCATCATCGACGACTACGGCCATCACCCGGTCGAGATCGCCGCCGTGCTCAAGGCCGCGCGCGGCGCGCTCGCCGGGACGGACGGAAAGATCATCGCCGTTGTCCAGCCCCACCGCTATACGCGCCTGCGCGACCTGTTCGCCGATTTCTGCACGTGCTTCAACGACGCCGACGCGGTGATTGTCGCCCCGGTCTACGCTGCGGGCGAGCAGCCGATCGAGGGCATCGACCGCGATTCGCTGACGGCGGGCATCGGCCGCCTGGGTCACCGCGCGGTGATGGCGCTCGAGTCGCCGGCGCAGCTGCCGGAGCTGGTGGCAAAGCTCGCGCAGCCGGGCGATTTCGTGATCTGCCTTGGGGCTGGGGATATCACGAAATGGGCCCACGCCCTGCCGCAGCAGCTCGAGGCGCGTCTTGTCGCCGAGAACAAACAGCGCGCATAACAGTTTGCGTTTTTTATTTTCGGCTATCCTTCTGTAATTCCTGAGCTTGTAAAACACCATCAGCGCGCGACGGTATTCGTCCTGCGCCGTCAGCGCGAGATGGAGCTTTACAACACCATTAAGGCTGCTGCGGGTTTTGCCGCGCCGCGTGCGGGGACCGGTGGATTTTTCCCATGGCCGGTGGCGGCGAATCAATGCCGCCTGTTTCTGGCGCTCTTCGGGGGTCCAGTTACGCATGGAGGGAAGTTATCCGGGTCGTTTTGGCGGGTGTGATATGCTTGGAGGGGGTCGTCGGCGGGCCTTGTTTTCTGCGGGTCATAAGGAATAATAGGATAATAATCCTAAAAAGTCAAGCCCAAAATTTCATAATTCGTTAAATATCAGTAGGGCATAATGTATGTACTGCGGGAGGTACATAACGAATGGCGCAAATGCCATCACTCAAAGCCAAGGACATGATCCGGCTGCTCGAGTTATATCGCTGGCGGGAAGTCGACCACACGGGCTCGCATAAACAGCTTGCCCATCCGGCATTGCGGGGCCGCGTTACGGTCGAGTGCCACGACGGCAAGGACCTGCCGGACAAGACTGTGCACGGAATCTTTCAGCATGCGGGCATGGAGGAATTCTATCGCATGCTGGCGACGGGCGGCGGCTTCAAGGCCACGGCCAAAGCGATCAAGCGTGCCGCGGCCGAGCGCTTCGATGCGCCGCAGACATCCGACTTGCAATCCGCACCGCAATTGCAGCCCACCTGAAACCCATGCAGCCCGTGCGTAAGCAAGACGACTATGCCGTCACGAAACACACATATGTGTGCCTGATCCGCAAGGAGCCGCACACCGATTACTGGGCCGACATTCCGGACATTCCCGGCTGCATCGCCCGGGGCGCGACCGCAGAAGCCGCACTCGAGAGCTTTGATGCCGCGCTGTGCCTGCACATCAAGGGCTTGGTCGAGGACAACCTGACCCTGCCGCCGCCGCGCACCATCGAGCAGGTCGTTGCCTCCGACCCCGGCTCGTTCGTCGAGATCTACCGGGTCGAGGTCATCGACCCGCATCTCCTGTTGAGTCTCAGGTTCTCAAAGCTCGCCAAGCCGGGCTGAACGATACCCTGTCATCCCGAGGAGCGTAGCGACGAGGGATCTGATTCCCTGCTAGATTTTCAGGGACCGCAGGAATTTGAAGCCTTCGACATCGGGCCCTGGCCGGGCGGCGTCCCCCCGCAGCTCGATCCGGGGGCCGGCGGCGCGGCCGTCT
>DATJGZ010000002.1:0-4256 GCA_035494535.1 Patescibacteria group bacterium
CGGCGATCAGATCGGCATCGCGGCGGTGTTCCTCCAGCGCGGCACGGACAAGGACGGCTTCGTCGACTCCGTCGGCATGGCGATCGACTTCCCGTTCGCATCGGGCGGCCCGACCTCAGGCTATGACGGCGCCGTGCCGGACTACCTGCCCTTCTGGCAGGACATCAAGGCCTTCGCCATCACGCACGACCACTTCGACCACGCCGGCGGCTTCGCCTATTACGCGCGCATGAAGCTGCTCAAGGACAAAACGGTCTACGCCACCGACCGCGTCAAGCGCTCGCTCGAAGAGTCCATGAACAACATGAACGTCCCGCGCGAGTATCGGCCGAAAATCATTCCTCTTAAGCAGGAAGGCGCCACGCCAATCAAGGACGACAAGGGTAATGTCCGCTTCTGGCTGCAATATTCGCCGAACGCGACCAAACACTCAGCGCTTACGACGCCCTATATCGTCACCGGCTGCTATAACGACGATAGCTACAACGCGTCCGCCGTCGTCTACGGCGACAGCCGCGGCATCAAGGCGAAGAACATTCCCTTCTTCCAGACCGGCACGCGCGCGCTGCCTGAGCTGGCAAAGGAATACGGCCTGACCGTCACGCCGGAGAAAGTCGACCGCGACATTACGCTGGCCCTCCACGACGTCACCGCCGTTCGCTACGAAGGCTCCTCGCCCGATCCCGAGGAGGTCGAGGAAAACCTCGGCAAGGTCGTCGATCTGTTCAAGGGCAAGGGCATCCTGATGGACCCGATCAGCACGAACCACGCCGAATATGTCGCCGACCTCAACATCGCGCACAAAACCGGCCGCAACGTGACTGCCGTCGGCGCCAACGCCGAACGCCGCCTGTCGTCGCTCAACTTGTTCGGCGTCGACCCGGATATCAACCTGCGCGACATCAAGATCGATCCCAAGGAAGAGCGCGCCAAGGCTGAAGGCGACCGCCTCATTCCCTCTGACATCCTCGAAGACTATTTCGCCATGGTCGACCAGATCGGCGACGTCAAGAAAAGCATCAAGCTCGAGGAATACGACGTCGAGAAATGGAGCGAAACCGAGAAAGTCGCTTGGGATAACAAGCTCGCACAGCTGCGCAAGGAAGTGCTCGGCGACAAGCCGGACGACCAGCTCACGGGCCGCGAGAAGGCAAAGTTCGAGCGCGCCAAGGAAGAACTGTGGGAGGACTTTTCGCTTGAGGAAATCCCGCAGGAAGGCTGGACGCGCGAGCAGCGCTCCTTCTACAACAGCGAGCTCGAGCGGGTGCACGAGGAAATCGCCACCAAGGTCATGGAAAAGCTGCCGCCCGAGCGCCGCGGCCACGAGAACAACACGCGCGAGTATATCTGGAACAGCCTCGTCAAATACGGCACCGTGCAGTTCGAGAACGACATCAATGGCTATTTCATGTGGAAAGCCATTACGGAGAAGCAGGAAACGGCTTCGCTGCGCGCCACGCGCGGCACCAAGATGGCGCAGGGCTGGCGCACCGGCGACCCCGGCTCGCTGATGATCTTCGTCACCGGCACGCAGGGCAACGCCGAGGAGAAATTCTCGACCTTGCGCAAATTCCAGGACGCCTTCTCGCTGCTCGACGCCGACCCGGCGGTGCGCAACACGGGATACAAGATCAATGCCGAGGACTTTGTTGTGGTCATGAGCCAGCCGGCAATCCCGGGCAATGACGCCTCGCAGCGTCAGATGATCGGCGACCTCATCCGGTCGCGCGATGTCACGGTCGTCAACGCGTTCATGAATGGCTTCATCGTCTACAACCCGAAGGACAAGAAGGACGAACTGGTCCGCAGCTTCAGGAAGATGGGCTGGGAGCCGGATGTGGACGCCGACGGCAACATCCATATCCACAGCCATCCGATCCACGTCCACGGCCACGGCTTCAAAAAGGACCTGCTGCAAGTCGCGCAGTCGGTCCACGCCGAGGTCAATACGGCGCACCACATCCCCGACCGGGATTCCTACAGCCTGTTCCGCGACCTCATGCAGAAGAATGGCATGACCTATTCGAACGAGGAGCCCGACGACTTTAAGGTGTTCCGCGTCGATGCACACAAAGACGACATGCAGGAGAAGCTGAGCCGCGTCACGAACATCAACCCGTCCTATATCCTCGTGCGCATGGTGCGCAAGTATGGCCAGTTCTTTGGCGGCGCGCTCGAATGGGCCCGCACGACGATGCTCCGCCGCGAGGGCTACAACCGCTCCGACGGCCTGCATGCCAACTCGGCCAGCGACGGCACCTATACCAAGAGCACTGCGCGCGCCGCGTGGGAAGCCATCAGCAATCCTGACAAGCGCGACGGCAGCCTTGAGGCCATGCGCCGCAATCGTAAGCTGGGCCCGAGCCCGGTCGACCGTCAGCCGGATTCGACACCGCGCAGCCGCCCGATGCTGGGCAGCGACAACGCTCTGCCTGAAAAACCAGGAGGACCGTCATGAGCGATCAGGAAATGAAAGTCGCGAATAAGGCGGACGTCTGGCACATGATCAAGCGCGGCGTGCTGATGCAGCTGCACTTCGACTTCGAGACATACGGTTTGGACAAGGATTTCGCGCAGATCATGTCCTACGGCGACGCCATGGGCGACATCGCCGGCAACTTTGTCGACTCCGAGGAGATTCAGGTCAAGCGGCCCGACCGCTATCTGCCCGACCCGCACGCGCTTGTCGTCACGCGCACCAATCCGCAGGAGCTCGAGGAGATTAAAGACCTCGACAATCCCGACCGCGTCCCGCACCAGATCGCCATGGGCAAGATCGCACAGCGCTTCGAGCGCGGCGCGCATATGCTCGGATCGCTGCCGCTGCATGAGAGATCCATCAGCTTCCAGACCGTCCGCAAGACCGGCGAGGACCTGCACAAGAAGGAGTACGAGGAGACGATCCTCGAATATCCGCTCAAAGACGCCGACGGCAACGTCCTGAACGATGTCCGCTACCACCCGGACCGGGAAATGATCGCCTATCGGTTCGACGACAATCCGGACAGCCCGTATTACGAGAACGTCGAGAACAACTATTACATCGACGAAGACGGCAGCAAATGGAAGTTCGTCCAGCCCCGCCTCGAGGTCAGCGGCTTCCGCATTCAGGCCGCCGATATGGGCTGGATGCGCGCCAACCTCGTCAAGGCCGGCTTCCACCCGAGCAACATTTTCTTCACGCACTCGCGCTCGACGATCACGAACAAGCAGGGACCGAAGAACTTCGCAGTCGACGCCTATAACGTGGCGCTCGCCACCCATGCTTTCGGCCCGCAGGGCGAAGACGGCCTGAAGCTCGGCAGCCGCATCGACAACAACAGCGGCAAGGACGTGGTCTCGGCCACCCTCACCCGCATCATGGAAGCCAACACGCGCTACGAGAACGAGCAGCGTGGCATCCGCGAGGGCATCCGCATGCCCGACGGCACCCTGTACAAGCAGGACCGCGCGCACCGCAGCCCCGCCTATGACGCCAAAGCCTCGTTCGCGCTGGCCAATTACTGTCGCGACCTCGCGCCGAACATCGTCCGCGACCTCGAAAACCAGTCGGACGAACAGGAGCTGCGCCGCGAGCTGCCGGGCCTCGACCCGTTCGATCCACCAATTTTCGCAATGGTGCGCAACTCATTCCCGCCCTCATATCCGCTGGCCGATCCGGTCTACAGCCTCGGCTTTGACGATCAGCTCGGCAAGCTCGGCCGCGCCATCATCATTCGTCTGAACGAGGACCTGCAGAACTTCACCTACCGGAACAAGAAATTCAGCGAGATGACCGGCGAGGACTTCGCGCAGATGATCAAGGAGCAGCGCCGCCACCCGGATGCGCTGATCCGTTCGCAGCCCATCCGCCGCTGGCCGGGCGCCGTGAAGCTTCAGGATGCGCTGCGCGCCGGAGGCGTCGGCAATCAATGGAACATTGAGGACATTGACGAGAATTTCCGTTACCTGATCGCGAACCCCTCAATCGTCGAGGCCATCCGCTCGGGCGTCGAGATTGACAACGCGCGCAGTAGCCACCGCGCTGATGCCGCCAACGCATTGATGGAAGAAGAAGCCGTCCATAACGGCTTCGGCGACCTCGATTTCCTCGAGCGCGAGATGGCGCAGGATGAACAGCGCCGTAACGGCCGCGCCGTCCATTATCACCGCGGCGAAGTTAAGCCGATCGTCGAGACGCTCTACAACAAGGCGACCGATGTCTACAAGCGCCACAACTTGATGGACGAGCTGCTGCACCGCCTCGCCATCCAGCC
>DATJGZ010000003.1:0-3150 GCA_035494535.1 Patescibacteria group bacterium
CGTGGTACTTGTTGCCGCGCCGCCCCTCGCGCGCGGTGAATTTGCGCGCATCCTCGCAGATCCAGCGGATCGGCGCGCTCTCGAGGCCCGAGAATTTCTGGTTCTCCGCCGCCCAGCCGATGGCCTTCTTCGAGGCGTCGACATGCGTGACCTGCGCGCCCGCCTGCGCCGCCAGCAGCGACGCCACGCCGGTATAGGCGAAGAGGTTGAGGATTTTCGCGTCCTTCCTGCCCTTGATGCGGTCCAGCATGTAATCCCAGTGCGGCGCCTGCTCGGGGAAATAGCCGACATGGCGAAACGGCGTGAAGCGGCCCAGGAATTTGACCGCGCCGTAGCCGGTCTTCCATGTCTCGGGCAGCGGCTTTTTAAAATTCCAGCGGCCGTCTTCGGCGTCGTTCTCGCCCGCGAAGACGGCATCGGCGGCGGCCCAGCGCTCGGGCGGCAGGCGGCGGTTCCACATGGCTTGTTCCTCCGGCCGGTCGATCACATACGGCCCGAATTTCTCGAGCTTGCGGCCCGCGCCAGAGTCGAGCAGGCGGTATTCATCCCAGCCGGTGGTGATGAGGTCGGTCATGGACAAAAATTACAGCAAATCAGGCAGTTGGTACAGGGGTTTATGGGCCGGGCGCGGTCAGCGGCGGCAGATTTTGCGGCGGGGCCGGGGCGAACTGGCGCTCGAGCGCGTCGTAGTAGGGCACCAGCGCGTCGATCCGCGCCTCGTCGCCGGGCTTGAGCGTCTTTGAGGTGCCGTCGGCGAGTTCTTTGTGCAGCAGCGCGATCTCGGCCCGCGCGCCGGGGAAGGTCATCAATCCCTCCGGCGGGTCGGAGTTCGTGAGGCGGGCGTAAATGGCGGCGCGGTAGCGCTCGCGGTCGTGAGCGTCCATCAGTTCCGGCGCATTGTCGAACACGATCCGCCGCGCGAACTGGACGAAGCGGTTGAGCGTCGGCGTTGTTTTCAGCGGTTCAGCGAAACGAGTCGGGAATTCGTCGATCAGCGCGACGCGGCGCGGCCAGTCGCCCGCGCGGAATTCTTTCTTCCATGCCGCCAGTGCGGGGGCGACTTCCGCCGGGACTTTTTCATCGATCTGCTTCTCGATGTCGGGGGCAACGGTATTGTCAACATTGAGGGCCGCGGCCTGCGCGACTTTTGCCGCAAAGCCGGGATCGGCCTTGATGGCGGCGGCGCGCGCCTGCAGCGTTGCGCGGTCGATCTTCTGCGGCCAGAGGTTCTGCGGCGTCATGCTTTCGGGCATCAGGATCGGCTGCGGCTCGCGGGTGAGGGAGACAAACGCACTGTTCTTGTCCCGCATGGCTTCCGCGATCTGCTCGGCTGTTTTGTTCAAATAAGGCGCGGGATCCTGCGACAGGTCGAACGCCACGCCGCCGACGCCGGTCAGGATGCGGCTGCGCTGTTTGGCATAGAACAGGTCGCTCATGCAGAAAATATCGTTCGCGGCGACGAAATCGGCCACGCCGTGCGCCGTCGCCATTTTCATCATCTGCTCCCAGATATCCGGCGCGCGCTCTTTAATCACTTTCGCGACGCCGATGGTGGCCTTCACATCGTTCACGGCCTCGTGCGCGTCGTCTTCCGAAAGCGCTACGCCGTTCTGGCGCGCAACGGCACCCAAGTTTGTCCTGATGTGGTCCTTCGAAGTTTTCTCGTCGAGCGTCAGCGCGCCTGGCTTGTGGATCAGGCAGGCATGCACCATGCGGATGACATCGAGGCGCGGCGCGCCCACAGAAATGTCGTCGAGCAGGTTCTGGTGCGCGGCGGAGGCGATGCCGGGCTCGTCGAAGCGCATGATGTTGTAGCCGGCGCGGATGGCGGTCGCGCCCGTGCGCTTTAAAATGCCGTCAAACTTGAGCATGACCTCGAACAGCGAGTCAGCCTGCGGGTCGTCGAGCTGTTCCGGCGTGATGCCGGTGACGAGCAGCGCTTCGGGCGAAGGGATCACCCATGGCTGGCGGCGTGCACGAAGGCTGTGGGTTTCGGTAATGTTGAAATTATCGTCCGTGACGATCACGCCGATCTGCAAGATCTGGCCGAAATCAGGATCGGTGTCAGTGGTTTCCAGATCGTAAAATACGTACAAGGCGTCCTCCCGCGCCCGCATTCAAGCATATCTTTATACGGAAAAGCAAAAACCTGAATCGCGGTGTAACATTTTATTAATATCCCGGCCCTAGCATAAGGACACTCACAAAGATGTTTTTTTGATTCTTTTATCCCGCGGGGAGGGAATTTCACATGGATAATGCCGCCACCGTTCATATGCTGACTATTACAGCCGCCGTTCTCGCTGTCCTGTTTTTCGGCATCTGGTTCCTGTTCAAGTTTTTCGTCAACGTCGGCGCGGAGGAAATCTGCGTCGTCGAGCGCCGCTTCTTCGGCAACAAGCTGGAGCCGGGGCGCGTTTTCGCCATGCCCAGTCAGATCGGCATGCAAGCGCGTTACCTCGCGCCGGGGTTGCATTTCATTCTGTGGCCGATCATGCGCGTGGTCTACAAACCGGATTTTCTAACGATTGCGGCGGACGAGCTGGGCATTGTCGAAGCGACGGACGGCGTCCCGCTGGCCTCGGGCCGGATTTTCGCCGACGACCCGGCGGCCAACTTCCACAACAACTTTCAGGAGCCGCTGGGTTTCCTCGTCAAGGGCGGCATCCGTGGCAAGCAACTGCGCTTCCTGACCAACGGAACGTTCAAGATCCACCCGTACTTGTTCAAGGTGACAAAGATCAAGAAGACGTTCATTCCTGAGGGCTGCATCGGGGTCGTGACGGCCGGTGACGGCGCGCCGCTGGTTCCCGGCCAACTGCTCGGCCACAGCGTCGAGAACCACGATTATTTCCAGCGCGCCGAGGATTTCCTGAAGAACGGCGGGCAGAAGGGGCCGCAGATCGACTTCCTGCGTCCCGGCACCTACAACATAAACACCGAGATCTTCAAGGTCGAGGTCAAGGAAGCCGTCAAGATCGCCGAGAACGAGATCGGCGTCGTCGACGCCAAGGACGGCCTGCCGATGGGCAAGAACGACGTCGTCGTTTCCACGCCCGAGGGTCACAATAACTTTCAGGACGGCCAGCAGTTCCTTGAGAAGGGCGGCAAGCGCGGCCCGCAGGAAAGCATCCTCACGCCCGGCACTTA
>DATJGZ010000004.1:0-17867 GCA_035494535.1 Patescibacteria group bacterium
GCCGGGCGTGGCGATGCCGTCGCGGCGCAGATTGGCGAAGGCGTTGGTGAGCGCCTTGCAGGCGAAGCCGCTGCAATCGATCCCGTTCGCGCCGGTTTTGGCGCCGAGATTGTAGGCGGTGCCCTTATACGCGTTCATCGCGTCCTCGATGCTTGCGCTGAAGATCGAGCGGACCTTGTCCTCGTCTGCGGCCGGATCGGTCATTAAACCCAACTCCTGAGCGTATTTTTACGGAAAGTTGCTAATTTTTGGTTTACGTCCGCCCCGCGCTTGCCAAAGCGGGGAAAAGTGCTACAGATTCAAGGCATAAAACGCGTAAATCCGCAGCGGAGAAATCATTATGGCCGTGCTGGTCAACAAGGACACCAAAGTCATCTGCCAGGGCATCACGGGCGCGCAGGGGACGTTCCACACGGAACAGGCCATCAAATACGGGACCAAGATGGTCGGCGGCGTCACGCCGGGCAAGGGCGGCGCGACCCACCTGAACCTGCCGGTGTTCGACACGGTGCGCGCGGCGCGCGACAAGACCGGCTGCGACGCCACGGTGATCTACGTTCCGCCGCCGTTCGCGGCTGACGCCATTCTGGAAGCGGTCGACGCCGAAATCCCGCTCATCGTCTGCATCACCGAAGGCATTCCGGTGCTCGACATGGTGAAGGTCAAGCGCGCGATGCAGGGTGCGAAGTCGCGCCTCGTGGGCCCCAACTGCCCCGGCGTCATCACGCCCGGCGAATGCAAGATCGGCATCATGCCCGGCCACATCCACATGCGCGGCAAGGTCGGCATTGTTAGCCGCTCCGGCACGCTTACGTATGAAGCGGTGGCGCAGACGGCGGCCGCGAAACTGGGCCAGTCGACCTGCATCGGCATCGGCGGCGACCCGGTCAACGGCACCAACTTCATCGACTGCCTTGAGATGTTCATGGCCGACCCGGAAACCGAAGCCATTTTGATGATCGGCGAGATTGGCGGCAGCGCCGAAACCGACGCCGCCGCGTGGTACAAGGCGCTCAAGAAAAAGAAGCCCATCGCCGGGTTTATCGCGGGCGTTACCGCGCCCAAGGGCAAGCGCATGGGCCACGCGGGCGCGATCATTTCGGGCGGCAACGACACCGCCGCCGCGAAGGTCGAGGCAATGAAGGCGGCCGGTTTCGTGGTCTCCGACTCCCCCGCCGCGCTGGGCGAGGCGGTGCTTAAAGCGATGGCTGCCTAATTCATAATTGTCATTCCGAGCGCAAGCGAGGAATCTTTCTTTGAACAGGGAAGGGAGATCCCTCGCGTTCGCTCGGGATGACAGCTTCAGCATATTTTTGCGCATCCGCAGTTCTTGTTTGCGCGCCTTCGTGCGCGCAACCTGCTCCCGCAGAAAATTCATGATCTCGCGCTTGGCGGCGGCGTAGGCGGCGCTGCGATAGCCGTGGCGGACGGGATTGCGGGCGCAGCACGCCTTGCCTGACTCCGTCCGCGGCCCGGTGGATTTCGCCCAAGGTCTTGCCTGCCTGATGGTTTCAGCCTGCTTCAGCCGCGATTCAACCGTCCAGCGTGGCATTTTTTCACCGCAAAGACCGCCAAGAGCGCAAAGAAGAAAAGGAAAACCTTTGCGTTCTTTGCCTCTTTGCGGTGACAGCACTTTTGTTCAGTCTGCTCGTCATTTTCTTATGAGCCAACCGGGCGGACATTGTTTCTCCTCAAGGAGTTGCAGCTTGCGCAGCGAAATGAAGGCGTCGAGCGCCTGCTTCTGCGCGCGCAGCGCGACGGTCAGGCCGAACTTGACATCGACATCCTCCTTGCCCGTGTTGTGCAGCAGGTCGGTGAACAGCGCGCGCATGGCCGCGATGTCGGCCGCGAACGCCGTTTCGTCGTTGCCGGGATTGTCCGCGATTTTCTCGCGCAGTCGTTTGGCGATGGCGGACAGGCCCGCACAGGGGTCTGTCGCCGGGACCGGCGGAGCGCCGGTTGGGGGTAGATCAGTCTTTTGTGCCGGGGGTTGAACCCCGGTCTTTTCTCCCGCGCGGGGAGGGTCAGCATCAGAGTTCATGCGCCCAAGATAGGACAAAAAACCTAAGTTGTCAAGAAAAAGTGATAATGTATCTTACGACAATTCACCGGCGGATTTTGGAGTAGGGGGCTTCTCGATGTAATGAGGATCGCCCGGCGCTTTTATAGCGGCGGGGCGATTTCAATCTTGAATAGCCGTTCGTCAAGCTTACACGGAATACCCACCACTCATCCAATGTATGATCTGGTCTTTTTCCAGATGGGTCTTGGCGCTTTCGTCCTGAAACTGTTTCAGAGCGACCGCCGCCGCCAGCTTGGCATCCGTCAGAGTTCTTTCACCGTGATCGATCGCCTTCTTGAGATTGGCGGCATGTATGCCTGGTTCCCGGCGATCGCCCTTTTTTCTTTGTTCGAGGATATATCCATGAACAACGGGTCCTGAGCCCTTAACTTTCCGGCGGTCGTCGCCTTTTCTGTGCTCATAGGCGTTCCTAAGATCATTCCTTCCGTTTTCCAACGCTTCTTGGAGAGCTAGATCAGAGACTCTCCCGGCCTCCTCGAGCTTCTGATTTCCATCCTCTATGGCTTCCTTGAGAATAATGGAAGCACCTGCCATGGCCTCCTCCATCAGAAGCTGGTGTTGCTCTTTCATATTCTGGACCTGAGAATCACCCAATTCCCCGACATGCATGATGTTTTGCGCGTTCTTTTCGTCGGTAGATTTGGAAATTCTATCGCGAGCCAGCGAAAATTCGATCGCGTCTCTGAGCTTGTAGGGATCGGTGCTGAACTGTCCCCTGGTCACGTTGTCGGCAGCACCTTCCTCGACCACCATCAGCGCCAGCTCATGCTCGCTCCGCTCGGTAAAGACGATAATCGGTATGCCCCCGACAATATCTTGCATATGCCGGAAGATATCACGCGGACGCTCGGAAGAAATCAGATCCAGATTCAGAAGAACAATGTCCACATTCGGGATATCTTTTTTAAAAAAACCGGACGATCTCGTTATACTCGGGCAGTGCCAGACCCGGCATGAGAGTCCCATTGTTTTCTCAAGATGCTTTGATACTTCGTGAACGTCAGAAGTGTTGTCACTAACGAGGAGAACTGTAATTTCCCTGTTTCTAATGCAATTTTCCATGGTATCCGTGCCTTTCAAAAGTCATTATCCCCCTACGCCGGCACATGCTTCGTGCCCGAGGGGTTCAACAAATCAAACTTTGCCAAGGTTTGGTCCGCTATATGCGGCGCGCGCGCAACAAGTCTCAATGGCTTGTTGTAAGAGGTTATTCTCCTCTTAACGATAGATTCGGAGAGATTACAGTCTATCGGCGGAGAATGAAGATATAATTAAGTATAGCACGTATTCACCGTATATCCGGTTTAAAGAAGGATTTATTTGGTTTTTGAGGAATCAGCCGGACCGTCGCTCAAGCCCTTCTCGCGTCGTTTCGCGAGAGTCAGACCATTTTGGGCTTTTTCGATGTGATAATGTTAATTGTGTAAACTATTCACTGATCCGCACCGGGCCAAATCGGGCAAAAAGCCGGACAGCCACCACCCATACTGTGATAAGGTTTCTTTAATTTTGTCATGGAAGAGTCCGCGAAGGCACTGACTGTTCCGCAATACATCATATCCGGAGGAAAAAAACATGAAACGGACTGCCCTGCTGGCGGCGACTGCCGCATTCCTGCTTTTAACCGCGCCCTGTGGCGCAAATGCGCAGGGCGTTCCGCCCGGCGGCGGCCCCGATGCCGGTGCCCGGCCGCAGCAGACGCCGCCGGATCCGCAGGCGGAGGCCAACCGCAAGGCCGAGCAGGAGCTCGAGTTCAAGAACCGCAAGGCTGAAATGGAAATGCGGATCACGCACCAGATGGAGCAGCTTGAGAAGAGCAAGTCCTGCGTCGCGGCGGCGGCCACGATGGACGATCTCCACAAATGCATGCCAATGGGAAGGGGCGGCATGATGGGCATGGGCATGCGTGGCGGCATGATGGGCGGCCCCGGCGGTGGAATGGGCGATGGTCAGCAACCTCCGCCCGGCGGCGCCATTAAATAAGAACGCGGGTCTGCAATATCACTCTATCCAAGTCTGGCCAAATCTGCTCAGCTTCCCCGGGTGGCATGCACCATACTCGCATAGATAATGAGGTTAGCGTTGAATACAAAAATCCCGGACCGGCTGCGCCGGCAAATGTCGCCCCAAGCCCTTAAGGACGATCCCCTGAAACTGATGGGACTCGGCTTCGGGCTCACGCTGCTTATACTCGGCGTCATATGGTTTATCTGGTATCGCGAAGATCCCGGGCTCCGCCGGCAGGAGATGCAGGTGGTCGGCGAATGCGAGGGCAAATACAGGGATAAATACCCCGACCAGCAGGTCAGCTTTCTGAGCGTATACGCCGAGCGCTTCGGCAGCACGCACATCATCGTCACCGGTACGATGGCCATTCCCGACGCCGACGGCCACACCCGGACTGATCAAGTCAACTGCGACGTCGATATCGCGTCGACCCCGTGGGTCTGGCAGATTCATTAATCCTTCAGGTCAGGCTTTCTGGGTCGGCGACGACGCGGGACGCTGCACGCCCGGGCCGACGGGCGCCGGCGTGTCCGCGTTCTCGTCCTCCGTCTCGCCTTCGGCGTTCGGGTTGAAGTTCGCCGCGAGCTCGCCGCGTTCGGCCGCCGTGCCGTCCCGGTTGCGTACGCCGCCATCGGCGACGACATCGTCGTAATTGTCGTCATCGTTGGATGCGACCTTGTCCGCCTCGTCCATGTCGGTATAGGCGGCCTCGTCGGAGTCCGGCGCCGCGCCGTCGGTCGAGGAGGTCGGGCCGGTCTGCGGGGCGTCTTTTTTGTCGGCGGCCGGCGCGGCTTCCGCCGCGAGCTTCTCGAAGTTCTTGAGATAAGCGTTCTCCGCCCGCATGGCCTTCACGCGCTCCATGCTGAGGCTGAACTCCATCGATTGCAGGCGGGCCACCTCGGCGATATAGGCGGGGTCTTTTCTCTTGAGCAGCGCCTCTTGATGCTTCTGGTCGCCGAATTTCTGGTCGAAGGCTTCCTTGGCTTCCTTGATGGCCTGCGCCTGTTCCTGGATGGCCTTGAGGCTGTTGACGTAGGTCTCGTTCGCCTGCTGCATTTCGGCGTTCGGGGTGACCGCGACCTTGTCGAGCCCCTTATCGGCCATCTCCTTGCGCAGATCGGCGTTGTTTTTGGCGAGCGCGGCGATGCTCTTGTCGAAGGCCTGTAGTTTATAGGAGAGGTTGGCGTTGACGTTGTTGGCATATTGAATCTGCATCGTCTGCATGGCGACCGTTTGCAGCTTGATGCGCGCCTGCATGTCGGGATCGGTGGCGGCTTTCGGGTCTTTCTGCATCTCGGCGAGCTTTTCCTTGGCGTCTTTGACGCCCTGCACGAGCGCGGCCTGCACGTCGGCGAATTTGACCTGCTTGCCGTCCTTCATGACCGGCTTGTGGTCCGGTCCCATGACGGGCATGTCCCGGACGCGCACCTCCGGCATCAGCCGCGCCATTTGCTTCTCGCGGTCGTTGAGCGACTTTTCCTGCGCGCCCAGCATCCGCAGCGTCGCCGTATTGCCCGTGACGGCCTGCTGCGCCTTCTTGTCCAGAAGCGCCGGCGCGAACTGCGCGGCCTTGGCGTTGTATTCGGCGCGGCTCGTGCTCAGGCCGATATAGGCGAGGTCGCGGCGGCCCGTCAGCCCGGCCTTCTCGATGAACTCCTTGTTCTTCTTGAAGTAGGCTTCCTGTTCGGCCGGCTTCATCGCCTCGACCTTATTGTGTTCGTCGACCGTGCGCTGCCGGACCAGGTCGGTAATCTCCTTCTCTTTTTGCGGGGGCGTACGCTGCGTGTATTCGATCCTGTATATATCCGCGAGCTTGTTGAGCTCGGCGACCTGGCCGCCGTACGCGGCCTCGAGCGGCTTGAGGCGGCGCTGATACTCCTCCATACGCCAGTTATAGCCGGCCATCCGGCTTCCATCCGCCGGCGGAGGGCCGGCGTCCAGTTCGTGTTGCGCGGCGCGCCCGGACACGGAGAGTTCGATGTTATGATCGATGGTCTCGATGTTGCGGTCGATGGTCGCCGGATCGTCGATATCCCGCAATTCCTTCCGCAGGTAATCGGCGAAGCGGCCGAGATACGAGGTATGGCGCCAGCTCATCGACTCGTCCCATTCTTCCTTGCGCTTCTGAACCCAGTTATCGTACTGGTCGCCCAGTGATTTCGAGAGGGCGTCGAGCTCGCGCGGGTTTTCGAGGTGGTCCTGAAGCACGACCGGCTGTCCGTTTTGATCCCTGGTCTGGTAGGCCCTGAGATTGATGGCGAGATCGGTCAGCCCGCGGTATTCCTTGAATTCGGGCTTCAGCGGCACGCCGGGAACGTATTTGTACACGCCCAGCCGCGGACCGCCCTCGGCCTGCTGTCTTTCGCTCTGTTCGTTGGCTTTCAGCCAGTCGTGGATTTCGTTGACGCCTTTGCGCCATTCATAGATCTGGAAGCCGACGCCGACAACCTGAAGCGGCACGCCGATCGCCAGACCGACGCCGGTGGAATCGGCTGCCAGCGAGGCGTCGCCCAGAATCTGCGCCACGCCGCCGACTGTGAAGGCGCCGCTGGCGACGAGGTTTCCGCTGTTGAGCACGATGCCGAGCGTGTTTTTCTGCTTTATCGAATCCGCGAGCCCGACGCCGGACGCGTAAAGGCCGAACCCGCCGCCGAGCGCGCCGAGGCCGCCGCCGAGACGCCCGAGCGCGGTGACCTCGCCGGTGAGGTCGTTGCCGACCACGTTCCATTTCGGCGTCGTGCCGGTCAGGTTATTGAACGAAGGGCCTGCATATTCGAGACCCATTTGCGCGAGGCCGGTTGAGGCCTGGCCTACCAGAGTCACCTTCTGGCCGGTTGTCAGCTGGTTGGGGCCGGTCAATTCGCCGACCGCCTGCGCCGCTATGCCGAGGCCCATGATCGTGTTGGCGGCGCCGGGGCCCCGGCCGCCGGGCAGGACCTCGTCCTGGATCGGCGCCACTTTCGGCGGCGTTGTGGGGTGGCCGGGTCCGGCCTCGGTCGCGAAAACGGGGGAGAGTTCCGGCGCGCCCGAAGGCGGCTTGACCAGCGGCTCGCGCGGCAGCTCCGTGCCCGTGCCCGTATTGCCAGGTACTTCCACGGGCTCGACGCGGGGCGTTTTTACCGGCTCGACCTCGATGGGGGACCCGTTGCCTTTGACCGGGCCCGTTGGCTTGCCGTTGCCGGTAGGCTCTTCGACTGGCGCGCCGTTGCGCTCGGGGATCGTTTCCGCCGGAGGTGTTTTCACCGGCTCGCGCGCGGCATCGGCGTTGAGGCGCGCGACGCCTTTTTTCATGCCCTCGGCAATCTGCTCGTCGTACGGGCTGATATGCGTCGCCCATTCGTTGCTTTCGCCGATCGTCTGCGACACGACCTGATCCGGCGTGATCCCGGTCGCCTTGGCGATCTGTTTTTTGAGGCCCTTGACCTGGTTCGCCCATTCCTTGTCCGCCTGCGCGTCCGTCAGCACCCGGCCGCTGTTCTTGGAAACCTGCTCGCCTTTTTCGTTCAGCTTGGGCTCGCGATAGACGGTGCCGGCGAAATTGTCCGGGTCGTTCCTGTCGACCGGGACGGGCGGGGGATCGTTGAGCTGGATGGGATTGAACGCGACGACGGTCTTGGTTTCGTTGTTGTAGAAGACAACGGCGTTGTTATTCCGGCCTTCGCCGCGGTTGATGATGAATTCCGTCTTGGGGTCGCTGAGCGTCTTGCGGACAATCTCGACCAGCTCCTCGCGCGACTTGACGTTGAAGTCCTTCAGGTGGCCGTGGGACTCGGAATGGTAGGCGATGCTTTCGGCCAGACGGTTGATCTGCTCGGGCGTCAGGCCGTGCACCGTGCCTCCGGCGGCCGGCGCAACCGGCACGGCCGATCCGGCGGGTCTCTTGTCGGCCACGCCCTCGGTCCCCGATACAGGCTGAACGATTTGTCCCGCCTTCATCTCTTCCGGCGTCAGCGTCAGCGGCCGCGGCTGCGTGGGCGGCGTGGGCGCGGCATGAGGACCCTGCTGCGCGCCGGGGGTGAGGACGTCGCGCTGAATGGTTTGGACTCTGGCCACGTCCGCGCCCTCGACCCGGATGGTTTCTCCGAGCGTTTTGCTCTTGACGTTGTAGGCCTTGATGCCGTCGGCACCGAGCGCGTTGACGAGCCCCGCGCGCTCCTCGGCGGTCATGCCGTCGGCGGGCACGCGGCTGATGGTCGCGCCGTCGGTCGTCTCGGTTCCGCGCCAGTCGGCGGTCGCGATGTATTCCCGACGCATCTGCGACATGCGCAGGGCATCCTCGCCCTCCAGCCGGATCGTAGGACCCAGCGTGGAGCTGTCCTGTAGCGTCGGATTGAAGCCCGCCTTGCGCAGCGTCTCCATATGCTCGTTGATCTGCTCCGGCGTCATGCCGGCGGTTGCGATGCGGTTGATGGGCGCGGTGCCCGCAACGGCTTCCTTCCACACGCCCATCGCCATGAGCTTGGACGGCGCGACCGGCGCCGGTGGCGGAGGCGGCGGCGTTGAGGCCTGATGGAAATGCGTGGTGGAGAATTCGCGTATCTTCGCGGCCTCGGCGCGGTCGGTGATCGTGATCATATAGCCACCGGGGCCGCCGATCCCGGAGGGACTCAAACCCTCGCTCTGGAGCGCGTGGACGAGGCCGATGCTTTCCTCGGCCCGCATGCCCTTGGTCGGCACCTGCGCGCCGTCGCCGGCCGCCTGCCACGCGTGCTGGCCGATATAGTCGATCCGCATTTCTTTTAACAATGCCGCTTCGTCGCCGTGCAGCACGATCATCTGCCCACCGGGCGCGTTCTGCACATCCGGATGGAAACCGGCGCGGTTCAGGGCGTCGACATTCTCATGTATCTGCTTCGGCGTCAGCCCGTCGAGGACCGTGGCGGGCGTGCCCGCCGTCGTCTGGGTGTCGCGCCAGACCCCCATCGCCATGATCTGGCTGGGCGGCGTGTATTCGGCGTGGCCGGCGGGCATGAAAGTCCAGTTGGCCTCATTGGCGAGTGCCGGGTTGCTGCGCCGCATCGCCTGGATGTTCGCGAGTTCCTGCTGGTTCGCGGCCGTGATGCCCATGTGGCGCGGGTTGTCGAGCGAGATCCGCGACTGCTCGAGATATTTAGTGCCGTCGGCGGATGTCAGCCGCGCCTTGAGTTCGTCGGACGTCATGCCGTTGCCGGTCATGTACTGCGGATCGCTAACCAGGCCCGGATTGTCCCGGTAAAAGCGGATCATGTGCTGTTCGTAGAATTCCTTGGTCCGCGCTTCGTCGTAAAAGCCCTCGAAGACGTCGCCGAGAAACTGATCGCGCTTGCCTGCGCGTAGCTCATCCTGGCGGAAAGCCGCCTTTCTTGCCATCTCGGGATAATTGCTGTTCACCTTGTCCAGCATTGCGTTGCTGCGGAACTGGTTGGCCGGGCCGTTGGGCGAGCCGTTCGCGAGTTCGTACGAGCTCAGGAATTCGTGCGCGCGGCTGTCGGCCTCCATCACGTTGGATATCTTGATCGCTTCCTCGGGCCGCTCGTTGATTCCGTAGCTGATGCCGTTCTCAAGCGTCTGGACGCCGTGGCGGGCTTCGTGCTCGAGCCAGGTCGCAAGCTGGGCGGGATCGGCCTGGTTCGACATGACGACCCGCTTGTTCGGCGCGTCCATGAAGGCGCCGGCGTGCAGTTTCTTGCAGGCGGCGTCGTCGAACACGAACGACACGCCGTCCCGGTTCATCGCCTTGAGCGTCTCGCGTCCGGATTCGGTTTGGGACAGCAGGAAAACGGCCTTCTCGAAGGTCGCCTTGTTCTTGTTATATTGCGCGAGCTCGGCCGCGTTTTGCTGCGCCGACAGATAAGGGCTCGCCGGCGGCGCGGTAACCAATGTGACCGGAACCGCCGGCCGGGCCAGCATGTCGCCCGCGCGCGCCGCACGATTGAGGATATTGCCGTTGCGGTCGACCGGGATGGTCCAGCCTTCGTCGCCCCCGCCCGCACCCTGATTGTTTTGATTGTCCGGGGGCAAAACGCGCGTACTCCTACATCTTCAGTTCGGGCGCGGCCTGCATGCCGCTGCGGTCAAAAGGGGGAATGTCGGACCGTCCGATCTGCAGCTGCCGGTCGTGGAAGGCATTGCCGAGACTGATGCCGCTATCCTCGCGGCTCAGCAGTTCAAGCGGCTGCCCCGGCGTCAGGCGGTAGCGGTCGCGGTAAAGGCGGAACGTATTTTCGTCGAACGTGCAGGCGGTCACCGTCATGCCGCCGCCGTCGCTTGTGATCTCGAGCGGCTTTATGAAGGCGGCCGCCTGTTTTTTCTCGAGAATGGTCGACGCCGGATCGATCCGCAAGTCCTGCGGCCTCTCGACCAGCGACACGCGTTCACCCTCGCCGGAAAAATAATGCGCGAACCGGAAATGGTCGGCGGCGGTGCTCGCATCGCGCGCCAGCCCGAAATGATCGTCGCAGAAGGATTGCACCTCGGGCAGCCGGTGCAGCGGGACGAGGTCCTCGCCGCGCTCGATGAAATACCGGTTGCCGACCGCGGGGGTGCGGTTGCTCACGCGCAGCAGCCGCGCGCCCGGATAGAACGGCAGTTCGGATTCGCATATCTCGCCGGCGTTGGCGCCGTATTTGTTGAAGGGATCCTGCGCGTCGACCCGGGCCGCTGTCTGATTTTTTTCAGTTTCTGAAAGCGTGCGCCACATTTCCAATTCACCCAGTTCGGACCGTCACTTACGGACGATTTGAGTTATCATATGGAAAAAGTATTAACCCCCGGTTAAAAGCGGTCTGGTCGCGGAAATAATTGAGATTTAACCTGAAAAATCAGCTTCCGGACGGCTTCGGGCCTGAGGGGCCCTTAGGCGCTTCGCCGGCGTCGTCGCGGCGGCCGACCTCGTCCCACAAGGCTTCGAGCACCGTATAGGCGTCGGGGTCGGATTGCGGAATGTTCGACGACGTGTGCGAGAGCAGGGCGCTGTAGACTACCCAATCGTCAAAGTTCATGGGGACGGTAACTTCGCGGCCGCCCTTGTCGACGGACTTGAGCTTGCCGATCAGGTCGGAGGTTTCCTGCGGGCTGATGAAAACCGCGGCAGGATCGATGATGCCGGGCGCGCCCCAATGGTCGCGCATGTATGAAAACGTGCCCAGCACGATATTGAATGCCTTGCGGTCGAACGTGACGTCGATCTGGCTGACTTCGCCCATGGAGGCCGTATCCCAATCCTTTTTCTGACTCACCATACATGATCCCCGGACAGGCGCGGAATAAATTCGGCCGCACCCGTGCTGCGCCTATTTCGACGAAGACATTGTTTCACAAATACGTTAACGACTTCCTAACCATTGGGAGGAGGGGACGGAACTACCCGCGCACGCCGAGGATTGCAGCCGGGGTCCGAATTTCCTGGGGCTGTCCTGAACTTGCGGGTATGCGGCCGCTGATCACACTCAGTGGATTGGCCGATGCGTTTGATGACAATTTGGTTTCCGCCAGACCGCTCAGAGCAATTGAACTGCTCGGGCCCATTGTCAGCACGCTTTTGTCCGTCGCCGTGACCTTTGCACTGCCGTTGCTGCCGGTGGTCAGAGTTTCAGAGGCATAGACATTGTCGCCGACGCGT
Organism: Patescibacteria group bacterium; assembly: GCA_035494535.1. Lineage (GTDB taxonomy): Bacteria > Pseudomonadota > Alphaproteobacteria > Micavibrionales > Micavibrionaceae > JACQIJ01. The sequence goes on from DATJGZ010000004.1 coordinate 11,691, forward strand.
CCGGGAAACGAAATGGTGGTGCCGTTCGGTCCGGCGCGGGAGAGCGTGATGTCCTGACCGGCCGTGATCCTGCCGACAACCGGGCTATTATCGACCGCGTTAGCGAAGCAACGTTGCGGCGTTACACTGCCACTGGTGACTTTTCCGTCTGCAACGCAATCTCCGCCCATGAGAAATTGTCGCAGAAATTCATGAAATTTAGGTAAATCGACCGCATTTTACTGCGCCCGGTTTTGTACCGACCACTGGTAAAGCCACGAGAGAATCGTGATGCCGCGGGCGATCATCACAAAGCTGATCAGGGCACAGGGAATCGTGCCGAAAAGATACAATAGCAAACAACCCGGGCCCGTAACGACGAGAGCGTGGTCATCAGCGAGGTGGGCAAGGCCCGTGGCAAACAACAGCGCATAGATTGCCGCAGTGATGGATAGCACAAGGCACATAAGCCAAAAATCCGCGATAAAAACGGCGGCAACCCAGTTCCACATCAGGCCCTTGGAAGTGCGCTGAGCCTCGCCCCACGACATATCGGCGCCGACCGAGCGCGCCGGAAGAAGGAAGGCGCACCTTAGTGTAAGGGTATATCCGACGATAATCGCCACCAGACCGCTTATCAGGGAAGCGAATAATGAACTTGTCTTAATTTGGACAACGACGATCAGGCCACCCGCTAGTATGCCGGCCAACACGCCTAAAAGCGAAATACCTAAAAATACTCCGAAGAATCTTCCTTCGCCCTGTTTAAGTCCGAACGGATTCACCCGGTGCTCACGCTTGGGTCCCAGCAACGACGCGCGGTGCCAGGCCATGACAAAACAAGCTTTGCCGTAGAGGCTAATGAGGCTCGTTACAAGAAGCACGGCATGCGTGATTAAACTTCGGGACTCACCAAAACTCTGCCGCTGAGACATATAAAGTCCGATAGTTGCAAAAGCGCCAGCTGCAAGGATGGGGACCAGAGTGGGTCTTGCATAATCGATTACGTAAGCCCGGTTGGCCCGAACGAATTGAACACCATCCCTTGCCAGTTTTCTGATACCCGGAATTTCGCTGCTCATCAAATAATCTCCGCCGTTCTTCAGAGAGATATTCTACCCATGATTTTCTTATCCAGAAATGAGATAATCACTAGGTTGTCGTAATTTATGTTGTCGGATCGGCCGTCCAACTGCAGTTTTCAGACCATGAGTCGGATCAATATTATAGCATTTGCTTTTTTGGCCCTCAGCCTAGCCCTTTTCATTTACCTATGGGCTGAAAATTCTACATTTGAACCTAGGCATCATAGCAATGCACCGTCTCATCCGATCTGCGATGTAGCAGACGCCGAATGCACTCTGGGCGAAGCAATCAAAGCAATTAAATCCGCGGATATCAAAACAGCCCGCGATGAAATCGTTGTAATTAGGATTGCATACGCGAGCGCGCTCCTTGGAAGCGACAAGCTAATTCAGTTAGCACTCGGCCGCGTGGATAGTTTGCCCAACAATATCCCCCCTGACAGAAATCTTTTTTTAGGAACATCACCCACAACGACGAAGGCGCAATCGAGGATGCTTTTGCTAGCTTCCTTAGGGCGCATTCCTGAAGCTCTGGAAATCGTAAAAGATCTATACAGTCAGGGTAAGGAATTTGAGGAAGGATTTGAGCCCCAATTGGGAGTTGTGGGCACACTTACCTATGCAGGGAAACTTGAACTCGCCAAGGAATTCTTGAAGGAAACGAAGGATATCCGTTTCCCACACCAGAATAGTATTACCGAGAACAAATGGCCAGACGGTCCGCCCCAAGTACTACTCATCGAGGCGTACTTAAATAAGGATCAACTCGATAAGGCGCGCGAAGTAGCAGATTTACTCAATGGAGAGAACGTCTTTTCATCAAGCAAAGGCGCTACCTTCGTACAAGGTATTTTCGCACGATATTACGCAGCAAAGGGCCGGCCAGAATTTTTGGACGAGCACAAAAGAGTTTGTGCATTGTTGGCAAAGGGTTTGGATAATCCTAAAATTTATGTAGGCGACCCTGATCCGTGGAATCTTCACCCTGGCATTAATTACGAATTTGAAGCAGTAATCGGTAATCTATATGGGGCACATTGTCTTTCGCTCTATCCGGAAATTTTAGGCAAGATCAATATGGAGAAATTTCCTGGGGAACCACGGTTTCGTGACATGGTTGCAGATTTGAAGAATTCTCCAGATGTTCGTTCGGCCGATGAAAAAGTAAAACAATCCAAGATAAGACAAGGTGGCGGATATTACAGGCATCAAGATGTTGTAAAAGGCCAGTTCATTACACAGAATTGTAACTCTAACCCTAAAATAGCTAACGGTTTCTCGAAATGCTTAGTGGATGAACTCGAAATGTATCATCTGCTGGATAATAAGCGAGCCGAAATCAGGCTAGAGTTCGATCGGAAGTACCCCTGATACTTTATCTCAAGAACATTATCGCATTCTCACAAAAACAGAACTCACCGAGAGCGTTCTACTGGCGAAGACCGGGACCGGCTGAAGTCTGCTGTTTTTTGAGCGCCTTTACTTCGGCCTCCAGTTTCCCGACCTTGACCTTCAGGGTTTCGGAGACCGACGGCTCCAGACCCAGACCGGAGCGGAAAATTCTGTTGATTACGGGCCGCAGCTCGGAAGACAACGCATCGCGGTAGCCGGGAAATCCGGACGCAAACTGTTCGAGCGCTGTCTTGTCCGCAAGGTCGGTGGGCACGGTATCCTTATTCTCGTTCTCTTTTACGCGGCCGCCGAAATTCTGCGTGGCGGCGAGATACATGTCATGAAGCCGGCCGGGACCGCTGCTGCCTTCCATGACGGTAAGCATGTTGTAATGACGCCAGCTATGGATATGCACGTGAGCTTCCGAACTCTCGATGCCCCTGGCGACGTCTCTGAAGACGCCAGCAATCTCCGGCCGTCCTGTCGGGATCGAGCCGTCAATGACGCCTGAGAGTATCTGCTCCATGGGGATGTAACGATCGGACGCAAACAGCCCGGGATATTTCCTGACAAAAGCCAAAGCTTCCCGTGCGGCGTTTTTACGTTCTTCCCGGGGATATTTCGCGTTCGTTTTTGACATGACGTCATCCTTTCATTGGCCTCGCGCACTTTGCCCGGAAAGGAATATTATGTCAATAAAAATCTGAAATGTTTTCCGGCGCAAACCGGAAACAGCGGCACAGGTATTATTTGACAGAATTTTTAAGGTTCCCGTAAAGTGCCAGTCTAGAAAAAACGCTCAGAAACAGGGACACCGCAGCGATATAAAATGCCTTCACAGCGCAAAAAAATGGAGAAATTCGTATCCGGCCTGATGGCCCGGATGACGCTGGAAGAGAAGATCGGGCAGTTGAATCTGGTGACGCCGGGCGGTGCGAGTGTCACCGGCGCGGTCGTGAACGAAGGCGTCGAGGAGAAGATCCACAACGGCCTCGTGGGCGGCATGTTCGGGGTCGGATCGCTGGCGGATGTAATCAAGATCCAGGATCTCGCCGTCCATGGGTCGCGGCTGGGCATCCCGATTTTATTCGGCTCGGATGTCATTCATGGCTACCGGACCACCTTTCCGGTGCCGCTGGGATTGTCCTGCAGCTGGAACATGGAGCTGATCGAGAAGACCGCGCGCATTGCCGCCGTCGAGGCGAGCGCGGCGGGCCTGCGCTGGACCTTTTCACCGATGGTGGATATCGCGCGCGATCCGCGCTGGGGCCGCGTTGCCGAAGGCGGAGGCGAAGATCCTTTTCTGGGCTCGCGGATCGCGGAGTCGATGGTCAGGGGCTATCAGGGCGACGATCTCTCGCAGCCCGATACGCTGCTTGCCTGCGTGAAGCATTTTGCGCTCTACGGCGCGGCCGAGGGCGGCCGTGAATATAACACGGTCGATATGAGCCCGATCCGGATGCATGAATCCTATCTTCCTCCTTATAAGGCCGCCATCGACGCGGGTTGCGGCACGCTTATGGCCGCCTTCAACGACGTCAACGGCGTGCCCGCGACGGCCGACCGCTCGATGCTGACCGACCTTCTGCGCGGGAAATGGGGGTTCGACGGCTTCGTCGTCACCGACTACACCGCGATAAACGAAATGACGGCGCACGGCGTCGGCGACCTTCAGACCGTGTCCGCCCGCGCGCTGAAAGCGGGAACCGACATGGACATGGTGGGCGAAGGATTTCTGACCACGCTGCAAAAATCCCTCGCGGAGGGAAAAATCAGGAAATCGGATATCGACGCCGCGTGCCGCCGCGTGCTGGAAGCGAAGTATAAGCTGGGCCTGTTCGACGATCCCTTCCGCGGCTTGAGCGAGGAACATGCGGCTGGCGTGCAGGTCTGCCCGGAGCACCGCGCCGCCGCCTACGAAGCCGCCACGGAATCCTGTGTACTGCTAAAAAATGGAAACGAAACCCTGCCCCTGAAAAAGTCGGAGAAAATCGCGTTGATCGGTCCGCTGGCGGACGATCAGGTCAATCTTCTGGGCACATGGTCGATCGCGGGCGACCGGCGCGACGTGGTGACCGTGCTGGACGGTATAAAAAGGCGGCAGGAAGGGGACGGCGCTGTTCTCTATGCCCGCGGCTCCAACATCACCGACGATCCCGTCCTGCGTGACAGGCTGAACGTTTTCTCACCCAAGGACAAACCCGAGGAGTGGCAGGTCACGGCCGATCCGCGGTCGCCGGACGAGATGATTGCCGAAGCGGTAGCCGCCGCGAAAGACTCGGACGTCGTCGTCATGGTAGTCGGCGAAGCCAAAGAACATGCGGGCGAATGTTCGAGCCGGACCGAACTCGACATCCCAGAGAGCCAGAGGAAACTGATGGAGGCCGTCAAGGCTACCGGCAAGAAGCTTGTGCTGGTGGTCATGAGCGGCCGTCCTCTTACCCTCAACTGGGAAGAGACGAACGCGGATGCGATCCTGTTCGCCTGGCACGGTGGGGTGGAGGCGGGCAATGCGATTGCCGGCTTGCTGTTCGGCGAGCGAAATCCATCCGGGAAGCTGACGATGAGTTTTCCGCGGAATGTCGGCCAGATACCCGTTTACTATGAACAAAAACACACGGGCCGGCCGTTGGCCGAGGGCAAGGAGTACGAGAAATTCAAGTCTTGCTATATCGACGCGCCCAATACGCCCCTATTCCCGTTCGGCTACGGCCTTAGCTATACGACATTCGATTACAGCCCCGTGCGCCTAAACAAAACGGCCTTGAGAGGCCGGGAGACGCTGGAAGCTTCCGTCACCATCACCAACACCGGAAAATATGCGGGCGCGGAAGTGGCGCAGCTCTACATCACCGACCCGGTCGCCAGCATCGCGCGGCCGGTGAAATCCCTGAAGGGCTTCCAGAAGATATTCTTGGAGCCTGGTGAAGCGCGCGAAGTTACTTTTGAGATCACGCCGGAACTGCTGAAATTCTACAATGAAAAATTGCGCCTTGACTGGGAAAGCGGAGAATTCATCATCCAGATAGGCACTAGCTCGGAGCAAGTGCAATCTGCAACCGTCAACTGGCAAAAGGAAGCGCCGAAGAGACAGCTTCAAACGCAGCCAGACGTGCATTGACGTGCGAGTCTTTCTCACCACCAGTGCTTTTGCCGCGGCATGTGGCCGCGCGCGAGATATTCGCGGTGCAGTTTTTTGTAGCGCGCGTTCGAGGATTTCAGCTTTGTGTGCTTGAGGTCGATCAGATACCGCTCGGCCTTCCACACGTTCCGTTTGCTCGCGCGCCAGTCGGCGCCGGTATCATCAAGATGAGCGAGCTGGTAGCCCTTGATGCGCCCGGCCTTGTCGACATAGGGGTCGAAATAGCTCCAGACCAGATCGCGGATTGAGCGATAGATCGGCGGGCGGCCGTGCAGGCCATCATCGCGCGAGCGCGCCACCGCGCCCCAGCGGCCGCGTTCCTTGAAGACGAAAATCACATGGTCGAGGTTGTCGACGCTGTCGAAGCTGACAATTAGCGGCGGGTAGCCTTGATGCTCAAGGATGGCGGCGGCGGCGAGCGCGGCCTCGAAGCAATGCAGCGTCCCGCGCCTCAGCGCCGTCTCGGCGGAAGCCAGTGTCTTGCCCTTCTTCTCGCGGTTGTAGGGCAGGGCGCGCAGATACTTTTGCACCTGCTTCGGCGTCTTCAGTTTTCTGGCGAGCTTTTGCGCGGTTTTCATT
>DATJGZ010000005.1:0-11264 GCA_035494535.1 Patescibacteria group bacterium
ATCAAAAAGCCGCGCTCGATACTCGAATTGGTGCATGGCTACCATCTGAACCTTCTATAAAGCAAAAGGACCTGGTCGATTTGCCTTGGATATTGTGTAACTCCGAGCCAGATGAAGGATGCAAAGCGACTCTAAACGGTAATGTGGCCGAGGTTCATTGCGCGGTTGACTCGTTAGCGTGTCACGACTTTATAGAGATAAATACCAATCAATTGCAGCGCCGAAATTGCGCTCCGTATTGATTGAAATTTAGGCCCCCTACTCCGACATTCGCCGCTTAATTGTCGTAAGATACATTATCGCATCAAATATCCTGCGGGCCGGAATATTCCTTCGGCCGGGCGCGCTTCATTGAATCGAGCGCGCCTTTGATAACTTCCATTTCCTTGTGCATGCGCTCGATGGTCGAAACCAGCGGGTCGGGGATGTCGCCCTCGACGATGCCGTAGGCGCCGACGCCTTTCTTCGCAATCAGCCTCGCGGGGTTGCCGATGGCGGCCATGCCGGGCGGCACGTCGATCGTCACCATCGAGGCCGAGCCGACATAAGCGCCGTCGCTGATCGTCACCGCGCCGAGCACCTGTGCGCCCGCGCCGATGACGACATCGTTGCCGAGCTTGGGGTGACGGCGTCCGCCGTGCATCTCGCCGCCGCGGCCGCCGAGGGTCACGTTGTGGTACAGGCGGCAATTGTCGCCGATGATCGCCGTCTGACCGATGACGACGCCGGTGCCGTGGTCGATGAACAGGTTTTTACCGATGGAGGCGCCGGGGTGAATTTCTATGCCGGTGATGAAGCGTCCGACATAGCTCCAGAACCGCGCCAGCGCCCGCAGGTTCGCTCCCCACAGCCAGTGGGCGAGGGGGTGGAACAGCGTCATGATGTGAAAGCCGGGGTAGGCGAGGATCACCTCCATCGCCGTCGGCTTCGCCTCGTCGCGCTCGCGGATTGATTGAAGCAGGTTCATAAGCGTCCCGTTGTTATTTTATTGTCATCCTGAGCGTAGCGAAGGATCTCATTTTATGCATTCAAGAGAGATCCTTCGTCGCTGCCCTCCTCAGGATGACAGCATAGTTACTCCAGCCCCTCAAACAGCGCCGTCGACAGGTAGCGTTCGGCGAAGGAGGGCAGGACAACCACGATCATCTTGCCCTTGTTCTCCGGCTTCCGGCCGACTTGCACCGCGGCCCACAGCGCGGCGCCCGAGGAAATCCCGACCGGCAGGCCTTCGATTTTTGCCACTTCGCGTGATGTAGCGAAGGCGTCGTCGTTCGTGACCTGCACGATTTCGTCGATGAGCTTGGTGTTCAGGACCGCGGGAACGAAGCCGCCGCCGATGCCCTGAATCTTGTGCGGGCCGGGCGCGCCGCCGGACAGCACGGCGCTGTCCTTCGGTTCGACCGCGACTGTTTTAAATGACGGTTTCTTTTTCTTCAGCACGTCCGACACGCCGGTCAAAGTGCCGCCGGTGCCGACGCCGGAAATCAGGATATCCGCCTTGCCGTCCGTATCGTTCCAGATCTCGATGGCCGTCGTATTGCGGTGAACTTCCGGGTTGGCTGGGTTGTCGAACTGGCCGGGGATGAAACTGTCCTTGATTTCCTTGTGCAGTTCCTCCGCGCGCGCGATGGCGCCCTTCATGCCCTTGTCGGCAGGGGTGAGCACCAGCTCGGCCCCGAGGAACTTGAGCATCTTGCGCCGTTCGATCGACATGCTCTCGGGCATGGTCAGGATCAGACGATAACCCTTCGACGCCGCGACGAATGCCAGCGCGATGCCGGTATTGCCGGAGGTCGGCTCAATCAGCGTGGTCTTGCCGGGCTTGATTTTGCCCGCGCGCTCGGCGGCATCGATCATCGCCGCGCCGATCCGGTCCTTGACCGAGGCGAGGGGGTTGAAGAATTCGAGCTTGGCGACGATATCGGCCTGCACGCCATGTTTTTTTGCAAACTTGGGCAGGCGGATCAGCGGCGTCGCGCCGATGGTGTCGACGATGCTGTCGTATATGCGCCCGCGGAATTCAGGCTGGACGTTCTTCTCAACTTTTTTGGCGTGGGCTTCTGACATTTTTATCTCCTTGTTTATGCATCAAACTGTGAATGAACAGATACTTGGAAAAGATCGCGGCGACGTAGAAGTAAACCGCCCAAAAGAAAATGTGCAGCCAGATCGACCAGATTGCCGGCAGTATCATGACCGCGCAGGGAAAGATGTCCGCCAAACGCTGCTCCGCGTCGTTGGTTTCGTACCATTTTTCGACGGCGTCAGCCATGCGGGTCAGCAGGGGCGCTTCGTTCCCGGCCACGACATAGACGGGAATGAACATCGGATGCAGGATTCCCACGCCGATCCACACGATCAGCAGCGGCATGTCGTGCGTCCAAAGGATCAGCGGCAGGGTCAGGATAAGGCCGATGCGGATATAGCCGGCAATCGGGTTGCGCAGCCGCTGCCACTGCGTGAAGGCCATCTTGATCTTATTGACGAGGGTCTGATCCATTTACTTGCCTTTCCCGAGGAAGCTTCCGGCCCATTCGGACGCGCGGCCGAGATTTTTATCGAGCGCCGCCATGGTCTTTGCCATGTCCTCGCTGTCGTCGTCGCACCATACATATAATGTACGCAGGTACAGGGCGCTGACGCCCGCGATTTTCAGCGCACCTTTCAGACCTGTTGTCTCAATCCCTGCGGCTTCGAGCATCCAGCTCATGGAACGGCCGAGGTGCGGCAGGGCGATACAGGCCTGCTTCGGGTCGCGGCGCAGCGCGCGGATGATCGACTTTGCCCCATCCCGGTTGTCGTTGAGGGCATCGAACCGGTCCATCAGCACGTCGAACAGGCGGTCCTTCACCGGGGTGTCGGGGTCGGGCGTACCGGCGCTCTCCAGCACCTTTTTATCTAGCAGGCGGCCCCAGGCGGCGATAATGTCCAACCGGTCGTCAAAATGCTCATGGAGCTGGGAAAGGGGAATTTTGGTCTTTTTCGCGATATCCCTGAGACTTATGGCGTTCCAGTCACGCCGGGAGGCGAGGTCTAATGCCGCTTCCACAGCCTTTTCCCGGACGTTTAAAGATTTTGTTGCCATAATCACGGTTCCTGCTTAGTATCCGTAAATTCGAAGGGAGTTTATAGAAGATGCCCGAAAAGAAAAAGGCCGGAGACACGAAGAATTTCGGGCTCGTCGCCATCGGCAACGCCCTCGTGGATGTGCTGGCGCGGGTGGATGACAACTTCCTTCAGGCGCGGGCCATGCTCAAGGGCGGGATGGCCCTGATTGATACCGCGGCGGCGCAGGCGCTGGCGGCGGCTGTGCAGGCTGAAAAAGAAATGTCCGGCGGCTCGGCCGCCAACTCATTGGCCGGTTTCGTATCCTACGGCGGCAACGGCGCTTTTTTGGGCAAAGTCGCAGGCGACCGGTTCGGCGGCGTCTTCCGGGCCGACATGGATTCACAAGGCGTTCATTTCCCGACAGCGCCTCACACGGGTGCCGAGGAAACCGGCCGCAGCTACATCATGGTCACTCCGGACGGCGAACGCACGATGAACACCTATCTGGGCGCGAATGCGGCCTTCGGCCCCGACGATGTGGATGAAGACGTCATCGCCGATGCAAAAATCATCCTGGTCGAGGGATATTTGTTCGACCAGCCGGGCACGAAGGCGGCGTTCATCAAGGCCGCCAATGCCGCGCACGCGGCCGGAACCAAGGTCGCCTTTACGCTCTCCGACCACAAATGCGTCGGCCGCCATCATGCAGAATTCGCCGATCTCGTTGAAAATCACGTCGATATCCTGTTCGGCAACGAGAAGGAGCTCAAGGCGCTGACGCTTAAAGAGGATTTCGACGACGCAGCGCGTGATATCGGATCGAAATGCGCGGTCGCGATTATTACCCGCGGCAGCAAGGGCGCGGTCATTGTGGCGGACGGGGTGCAGCATGTGATAGCGCCGGTGAAACCCCGGGCGCTGGTCGACACCACCGGCGCGGGTGATGCGTTCGCCGCGGGGGTTCTGTACGGCCTGGCCGAAGGCAGGAGCTATGACGAGGCCGGGCATCTGGGCGCCATGGCGGCGTCGCACACGATCAGCCATACCGGCGCGCGCGACCCGGCGGTGAAATTCTCGAGTTTCCTGAGGCAACCGTGACTTATCGCGAGAATCCAAAAAACGACAACCGCGCGCGCGAATACTTCGCAGCGCATGCGGATCAATTCCCCGGCGTAGCGGCGGCGATGCAGACATTCTTCGATGCGCCGGGCCTGAACACCGCGCGCGAGCTGATGAAAACCTATTTCAGCCACCATCAGCAGGGCGACATTGAATCGCTTGAAAAAGTGACATCCGTATTCGCCTCGAAAATACGTGTTGCGAAAATGGTGGATTCGGTTCTTGCGGACGAGGACGAGCTCAAAGGCATTGCCGACCGGTCCTATCCGCACCCGATCGGGTTCGACAAATTAGTGCTCTATCACGATCAGGACAGCGGCTTCAAGCTGCGCCTGCATGTCTATTGGCGCGGCAACCAGCGTGCTGCGATGGAGCGCCTGCATCTGCACAAATTCGAGATGGCCTCGGCCATCGTCGCGGGCGAGCTGACCAACCATATCTGGAAGATCAAGGAGTTTGATAACAGCGCCGGTCTTGTGCGCGGAATCCAGACCGAGGAAACCGACGAAAGCCGCGAGCAGAAGAAAATGTACGCCTATTCCGGCTACCGCCGCGATGCGCAGGGCGTGCTGCACAAGACTTTCCTCGGCGAGGCGCTGCTTGAGCGTGGCGAGACGAAGACCATGGTTTCCGGCCAGAGCTACGCGCAGCTGCTGAGCGACGGGCACTATGTCGAGACCAACGCCGAGACCGGCATCAGTAACGGGGATATCTGCTCCACCATCTATATTCACGGCCCGGCGCTAACGGATGAATCCGGCCGGAAAATTCCTATCCTGTTCGAGGAATTCAGGCTGGCGGCGGATGATCAGGTCGTCAAGCCAATCCCGGCCATGACACCCGAATACCTGCGCAGCCAGCTGACGAAGTATCGCGATTTCCTGAAGCAGAACCTTGAATTCTACGACTGGCTGTACGACGAGAAGCACGGCCGGAATCTTTCCGTCGGCATGATCGCGGGCTATTTGCTGGCCGAGAGCCACCACAACCCGCACGTGCTGAGCCTGTGGGTCGATAACGAGCACGAGTGCAAGGAGGAGCTGCGCGCGCACGAGAAAACGCTGCGCAAGCTGGTCAACGGCGAGATGAAGCTGTCGGACTTCTCCGAGGACGACCGCACCAAACGCTATTTCGCCATCCTGCTCGACAAGGCTCTGACGCACCCGCGCGGCAAGGAATATTTCCTCGATAAATACGGCGACCTCGTCAAGGAGATGTGGCGCTATTGCGGCGCCATCCGGGGCGAGAAGCCCGAGATCACCGAGCTCAAGCCGATGTGGACCGGCTTCGTCGGCCGCGACCTGCCGGGCGGCGCGCATTACGGCCACGTGGCGGCGATGATCGAGGCCGCCTACAAGGCGCGCGACAAGATAATGCCGTATTTCAATGCGTCTGAGACCGATCGCGGCGATATGTGGAAGGAAGATGACAGCCCGGTTTCCAAGGCGGACCCGGAAGCGGAAGATGCAATCCGCAGCACGCTGAAGGAATACTATCCAGCCTACCACTTCAAAGGCGAGGAAAGCGGCGAGGACACGACGCAGCCGCCGCAGGAGGGCGACCGCCGCTGGCTGGTCGACGCCATCGACGGCACGCGCAATTTCAATGCCGGCCGCTATGACTTCTGTATCATGATGGCCTGCCAGAAATTCGAGGGCGGTGAATGGGTGACGACTGACAGCCTCATCGCCGACCCGGTTCATAATAAAATCTGGTGGGCGGAAAAAGGGCAGGGCGCGTTCTGCATCGAGGGCCGCAGCAGCGAAACCAAGATGGCCGTTCCGCACAAGCATATTTTCGACCATTATCCCGCGGACGAACCACTCCATGGCCGCATGATCGACCTGTCGATCAAGGGCCTGTCGATCGACGCCGAGATGGCTTTCCGGCGCATTTTGCGCGAGGAACAGTCGGTCGAGCGGAACATGGGCTCGACCGGACTGATGCTGGTCAGCGCCGGCGACGGGCGCAGCGACGGCGTGGTGCTCACGGCGCATGATTACGACATCGAGCCCGGCCTGCTGATCGCCCGCGAAGCGGGCGCGGCGATACGGGAGGTCACCTTCAACGTCGGTCCGGTGCAGCGCACCGCGTTCATCGCCGCATCCGACGACCGGACTGCGGACGTGCTGAAAAAGGCCGTGGAACAAGGACTTCAGGCAAATCCAAAACCGCCGGTGCCGCAGCCGCCGGCTCTTTAATTTTCCCGCCTGGACACTATAATGGCTCCCATGTCGGATTCGTATACCAAGGTGTAAAGTATGATTGGTGCCAAGTATCACGTCGTCGCAATCGGTAACGCTCTCGTGGATGTGCTCGCGCACGCGAGCGACGAGTTCTTGGATGCTGAAGAGCGCATCAACGGCATGAAGCGCGGCGCCATGAGCCTGATCAGCGAGCAGCGGGCGGTTGAGCTTTATGCGTCGATGGGTCCCGGCGTGGAGTCGTCGGGCGGCTCGGCCGGCAACACGATGGCCGGGTTTGCGTCTTTCGGCGGGCGCGGCGCCTATATCGGCAAGGTCGCGCGCGACCAGTTGGGCGAAGTCTTCCGCCACGACCTCAAATCGCTCGGCGTCGATTATACGACCACGCCGCTCATCGTCGGCGCGCCGACGGGCCGCTGCCTCATTCTTGTCTCTAGTGATGGCCACCGCACCATGAATACATTCCTCGGCGCGGCGGTAGAGCTCGGGCCCGACGACATCGAACCTGATGTGATCGTCAACGCCGGTATTACCTATCTCGAGGGATATCTCTTCGATCCGCCGCTGGCCAAAAAGGCGTTCCGCACGGCGGCCGAGATGGCGCACCAGGCTTCGCGCAAGGTTTCGCTCAGCCTGTCCGATCCGTTCTGCGTCGACCGCCACCGCGACGATTTTCGCGATCTCGTCGACAGCCATGTCGACATCCTGTTTGCGAACGAGGCCGAAATCATTTCGCTTTGCCAGGCAAAGAATTTCGACGAGGCGCTGAAGCTCATTAAAGGCCGCTGCGAGATCGCTGTGCTGACGCGTAGCGAGAAAGGTTCGGTCATCGTTACCAAGAGCCAGACGATCGAAGTTTCGGCCGAACCCATTAAGAAAGTCATCGATACGACAGGTGCGGGCGACCAGTACGCGGCCGGGTTCCTGTTCGGATACTCGAACAACCTGCCGCTCGAGGCCTGTGGCAAGCTTGGCGCCCTTGCGGCGGCCGAGATCATCAGCCACATGGGCCCGCGGCCGGAGATCAAGTATTCCACCCTCCTGACGAAGGCGGCAGCTTAACAATCAGCCCCCGGGCGGGTTTTCCTCGGCGTGGTCGCGGCAGTATTTCAGCGATTCCACGATGGCGCGGTGCGTCAGTTCCTCGCCGGTCGTCGGCTGGAGACCGTCCGACCCGCGTGCCTGCAGGTTCAGGCAGATCATCGTATCGCCCTTCTTGAAGTGCCAGTCGATCCATGTACGCGGCATGTAACTGCCGTAAGTCACACCTTGCAGCCCGTTGACCACGAGCGTTTTGGTCGCGGCCGCGCTTTGGGTTGAATAATCGATGTACTTCTTGAGCTGGCTCAAATCCTGCAGCGGGTCGAGCGAGACCGACATCGAGAACCGCTCCATCAGGATGGTCCAGTATGTCGGCGCGCTGCGGGCCGCGCCCGGCGGGGGGATTTTCACCTCGGCCAGAATTTTGGCCTCCTCCGGCACAAGCAGCCAGTAGGGACCGATGGTCAATCGGAAGGGATTAACAAGCGTCATTCTACGCCGCCAGCCCGCGTTCCATAAAAATGGCCATGCGGCGGGCGAAGGCGGCCGGGTCGGGCACCGGCTCGCCCTGGATGATGCGGGCCTGGTCGAGCAGCAGGCGCGCGGCGTCGTTCAGCGTCTGCGCATTGGCATTGCCGGCCGCCAGCGCCGCCATGCGCGAGATCAGCGGATGGTCGGGGTTGATCTCCAGGACGCGCTTGGAGGGCTTGTCGTATTTCTGATGGATGCGCAGCACGCGCTCCATGCGCAGATCGACCTCGTTGTCGGCGGCGATGAGGCAGACGGGAGAATCGGTCAGGCGCGCCGTCGCACGCACTTCGCCCACGTCGTCCTTCAGTTCTTCCTTCAGAACATTTAACAAATTTTCGATGTCATGCTTGTCCTCGGCGCTCTCGGTCTTCGCGATTTTCTCCTTCGCGCCCTCGGGCAGCGGATGCTTCGAGAGATCGATGTTGCCCTTGGTGACCGACTTGAACGGTTTGCCCTTGTAGTCCAGCACGCTTTGCAGCCAGAAATCGTCGATCGTGTCGGTGAACAGCAGCACCTCGATTCCGCGCGCTTTGAAACCTTCGATTTGCGGGCTATTGCGTACGTTGTCGAGACTCTCGCCGCTGATGTAATAGATGGCGTCCTGCCCCGGCTTCATGCGTTCGGCATATTCCGCCAGCGTGGTCATTTTGTTCTCATGCGTGGACTGGAAGCGGCAGACCTGGAGCAGTTCATCCCTGTGCTCGTACGCATCGTACAGGCCTTCCTTCAACACCGCGCCGAATTGGCCCCAGAACGCGCCGAATGCGCCTTCATCCTCACGCGACAATTTATCGAGGTCGGTGAGGATTTTTTTTGCCATGCCGGAGCGGATCTTGGCCACGATCGGATTGTACTGGAGCGTGTCGCGGCTGATGTTCAACGGCAGGTCCGATGAATCGATGATCCCGCGCATGAAGCGCAGCCACGGATAGACCAAGCCCTCGAGATTGTCGCTGATGAATATGCGGCGGACATACAGGCGCACGGCATGGCGGCGGGTGGGGTCGAACATGTCCCACGGGCGCAGCGTCGGCGCGAACAACAGTGCCGTGTACTCGATCTTGCCTTCCGCCTTCCAATGCGAGGTCATGATCGGCTCATCGAGTCCGTGGCTGATATGGCGGTAGAAGTCGGTGTATTCCTGTTTGCTGATGTCGGCCTTCGGGCGGGTCCACAGGGCGGCCGCCTTGTTGATCTGTTTCTCGTCCTTGTCCGGCTTGCCGAGATAAATGGGGAAGCCGATATGGTCGGACCAGGTTTCGATCACCTGCCGCAGCTTCTCATCGAGCAGGAATTCGCTGCTGTCATTGTCGATATGGACGATGACGGCGGTGCCGCGGCCGGAGCTCAGCTGCGCGGCCTCATCCTTCGTCGCCTCGCGGACGGTGAAACCGGTGCGACCGTCGGATTCCCAGTGCCATGTCTCATCCGCGCCGGCGCGGTGGCTGATGACCTCGACCTGCTGCGAGACCATGAAGCTGGCGTAGAAACCGACGCCGAACTGGCCGATCAGGCTGAGCTTTTCCTTCTCCGAGCCCGACTCGCCGACCTGCTTCATCAGGTTCGCGGTGCCGGAACGGGCGATGGTGCCGAGATTTTCCACCAGTTCCTGTTTGGTCATGCCGATGCCGTTATCGACCACGGTCAGCAGGCGCTTTTCCGGCGTGCGGAAGATACGGACGCGCAGGTCGGAATCGGCGCCCTGAAGCTTGGGGTTCTGCAGCGCCTCGTAGCGCAGGCGGTCGCAGGCGTCGGCCGCATTCGAGACCAGCTCACGCAGGAAGACGTCGCGGTTGGAATAAAGCGCATGGGCCACGATATCCAGCAGGCGGGACACGTCGGCGCCGAATGTCAGTTTTTCCTCGGTCATGGTTAAATCCCTCTCCGACATATATTTAATCGGCTTTGGCCGGGAAGTCGAGGGGGAGGGGCGGCGCCGCGAATGGCGTAAGTCCCTGATAAATCTGGCCTGAAGGCGCAGCGCCTCGCACAGCTCGCGGTAGCCGCGGGAGCGGTAGCCGTGCCGGGTGGCATTCATCCGGCAGCGGTTCTTGCCGCGCTTCGTCCGCGGCCCGGTGGACCGGAGCCATGGCTGCGTCCGCCGGATGGTTTCGGCCTGTTTTCTCCGGTTTTCTTCTGTCCAGCGGGGCATTTAGTATGTTCTGTCATCCCGAGCGAATGCGAGGGATCTCCCTTTCGTGACTCTAGATTCCTCGCTACCGCTCGGAATGACAGTTTTATGTTTGTCCGCGTCTCTGCGGTTCATTTTCTGTTCAGTCCGTTCGTCATTTCCAGACGGCGCGGGAGGGACGTTTGCCCGTCCGCTCAATGAGTTGCAGCGACATGCGGTACTGGTTCTGCGCGCGCAGGGCGGTGTTCAGCGCGGCCTGTGTGCTCATCTTCTGCGTGTCGTCACCTTCCATGATGATGTCGCGGAAGACGGCGTCGAGAATTCGTAGCTGGTCGAACAGCCGCCGATCGGACTCGCGCAGCGGTTTTTCCGGCGTCGCCAGTGCGCGCCGGATCTTGCGCGCGCGGCTGCTCATGACATCGGAGGCGTTGGGGGAGGGGCGGGTTTGGTCAGGCTCCCGCGCTGCCTGTGGAACCGGGGAGGCCGCATCAAACGCTGGCTCCGCAGTCCCGATCCCATCCTTGGGATCATCGAGACTACTCATGCAGACACGATAGGACGTAAATCCTATTTTGTCAAGATTTATTTTCGTGAATGATGCTATGGTCTATCGCTGAAAGGCAGCTGTATTTTGTGCTCGATCAGCACATTTTTGTATTGATTTAGATATTCCCAAAGTTCATTTCTAATTTCGTTCGCTTCTTTGTATCCTTTGGAGGTTTTACCAATTTCGTTGCACAGGCTATCGACTCTGCTGCAAAGCGCATAAAGAGTATCACCTTGTATTAGTACACCGGGAAACCGACGGCCAGGATGACGCATAATAGCGGCATTTGTGGTGTCGGAAAAAATTTCTACTGATTCACTTCGCATGAAGTTCGCGCTCCTTTACCAATGAGCATAGCACAATTCTGTTGGGCCATTATCCCAATCCCTTACGAACAATATGCCCTTTTGCCAACTCTGCGAAACTGGGCTAAAATTGTTAATGGACGACAATCTCCGCCATCAATGCCTCGTCTACAGCGGCTCGCCGTCGCAGCATCTGCCCGCGCTGGCGGCGATGACCAAACGCCGGCTGGCGAAGAATTTCCGCTGTCTGTACATGAACAGCCCTCCGATGGTGGCGGGCATGCGCTCGTACCTCTCGGCGACCGGTGTCGATGTCGCGCATGAGACCGCGAAGGGCA
>DATJGZ010000006.1:0-4203 GCA_035494535.1 Patescibacteria group bacterium
CGCATCACCACCATCGACATGAACAGCGCGACTTTCTTCCCGAGCGGCTCGGCGACGCTGAGCGACGACGGCAAAGCGGTGCTGGTCAAGGTGCTCGAAAGTCTCAATACCAGCCAGTACCAGGATTTCATCATCACCGTCGAGGGACACACCGACGATGTGCCGATCAGCACGGCCCAATTCCCCTCGAACTGGGAACTGTCGACCGCACGGGCGGCCGCCGTCGTGCGCTTTTTCATCGAGCAGGGTATACCGGCGACGAAGTTGCGCGCGTCAGGCTACGCCGACGTCATGCCCAAGGTTCCCAACCGCGATGCCGACGGCAATGCCATTCCCGCAAATCAGGCCCAGAACCGCCGCGTGGTGATCAAGCTCGAGAAGATCGACAAGGACGAGCCGTCGGACGAATAGCCCGTAATAATTCCGCAATTTCATTCCCCCTTTTCCTGAAGCGTAGTGATCCGAATTGAGAGTGCGCCCGTATAACGAATGCCAGGCAGGAACGCCCGGCACTCATTAGCATCCGCTGTACGGAAGGCTGCCCGCGAGGACGTGCGCGGGCAGCCATCGGCGGAGCATTACAACGCGAACCATATGAAAGGAGAAAAGCCATGAATATCGACGTCAAAAAATGGAACCCTTGGAACTGGTTCCGGAACGAGCAGGAGCAGGAAGGCCGCTCCGTGACCGTTCGCCAGCAGGACAGTCCGACAGGTTGGCTGCCATCGCTATACGGCGACCATCCGCTATGGAACCTGCATCGTGAAATGGACCGCATGTTCGACGGCATGATGCAGCGATTTTCTGCGTTCTCGCCATCGAACGGTTTGATGCTGAAGCCCAGCGTGGACATCCGGGAGACCAAGAAGGACTACCAGATTACCGTCGAAGTCCCTGGCGTTGATGAAAGGGATGTCAAGCTGGAGCTTGCCGACGGCACATTGACGGTCAGCGGTGAGAAAAAGCACGAGAAGGAGCAGAAGGACGAAAACTACTACTGCGTCGAGCGTTCCTACGGCTCGTTCAGGCGCGTACTGTCCCTGCCGCGCGACATTGATGAGGACGCCATAGAGGCTAAGTTCAGGAATGGCGTGCTGACCATCACAGTTCCGCGCAAACAGATAGCGAAAACCGGAGAACAGTCGAAGGTGATCGAGATCAGGCGCGCTGCCTAGGTGGCGGTCCGATCTGCCGGTGCCGCTTGCGGGATTTCCGCAGGCGGCCCGGGTGGAACCATTGGCTCGGTGAATAGTTTCACAAACATTCAAGGAGAACAGACATGAAAACCATCGCGTCTTTATTGATGGCGGCCTCTCTGCTCGCCCTGTCCGCCGCACCGGCGTCGGCGCAGAATGCTGCTACGACAACGAATAATAATTCTCAACAGATTGTCCCGATCCACCGGGATTTTGACCAGTCGATGCGCGCCATGCGCGACCAGATGGATCAGATGTTCCGCAACTTCTTCGACCGGACCGATAATGACATCTGGAGCGGTGGTTTCGAGACCGTCGTTGCTACGGATGTTATCGAGGAGGAAAAGGATTTCCTTGTCAAGATAGAACTGCCGGGGATGAAGGCCGAGAATATCGACTTGTCCGTCACCGGCAATACGATAACCGTCAAGGGCGATAAGCAGCAGGAGAACGAGCTGAAGAATGAAAGCTATCTGCGCCGCGAAATGTCCTACGGCTCCTTTAGCCGGTCGGTCACGCTGCCTGAAACGGCGGACCTCAATAAGGCAGATGCAACTTATAAAGACGGGGTTTTGACCATCACGGTTCCCAAAAATCCGGCGGCTGCGCCGAAGTCGCATAAGCTGACAATTCGCCAGTAAGAAACAAACAAAGAAATCCGCCTCCGGTGAGGCGGATTTCTTTCTTGCGATGAAACCAAATTAATACTTCTGGCCTTGGTTGTCCTGCTCCTCCGCCTTGTTCATCCTGGAAAGAAGCTGAACGAAGGCACAGAAATCCGATGTCTTTCTTTGCGGCGGTGCCGATTCACTTATAATTTGAACACTCGGACTATCGCTCGGGAATTTTCTGTCTTCCATATCTCCTCCTAAAGACTTTTGGGATCGAAACCGACGCCATACGGCTCGTGAAAAAGGTACTGCAGAACCGATTCCTTCGCCTCTGCTTCCCGTTTGATGTTGTCGAGCCGGTTCTTCACGTGAATGGCGATCTCACGCTCGTCCACAATCCCGAGCAGTTTGCGGGGATCGTCCCGGCTGATGACCGGCATAAAGCGATAACCGAACTCCGTCATGACGGCGAGGGCGGTTTCAATATCCATGTCCTCATCGAGGCACTTCGGATTTTTGATCATCGCGTCGCGGACAGTCATATCGTCCACGTGCTTAACGGCATTGGTCGGCGCAATAACCGGGGACGCCATTAATTTAAATATCTGGCGCAGGATATCGCGCTCGGAGAGCATACCGACGAGCTTGCCTTGCTCGTCGACAACGCCCGCAGCGCCTAAACGCGAATATTGCATGGTGGGCAATATTATTCTGACGTACTGGTCGGGACTGAAAGCGAGACACTTGCGGTGCAAGGCAATGTCACCGACTGTCTTTATCTCCCCGTCCCGTTCATTGGTTTTTGTCGCTTTCATGGCTGTCCTCCTTCCATCGTGCGAAACAACAAAAAACGGTGATTGTGAACTGGCGCCACCCGGTTTGGGTTAGCTACCTAAAAAATATACGTATGTCAGCCCGCTTCGGATCACCAGCGTTGCGCGCTTTAACGTATTGAAAAAGAACATAATTACAGGGTCTTTCAAATCATCCATTCATCCAATAATCTGCATCCATGATCTGGTTCAAGAAATATACGCTCGAAGACCTCGCGCCGATGCGCGAGTCCGACAGCATCCTCAAGCATCTCGGCCTGCAATTCACCGAGATCGGCCCCGATTACCTCAAGGCGACGCTGCCCGTGGATGCGCGCACACACCAGCCCTACGGCCTGCTGCACGGCGGATCGACCTGCGTGCTGGCGGAGACGCTGGGCAGCGTGGCGTCGATCATGGTCGTCGACCCAGCGAAGAATCACGCCGTGGGCTCGGTCATCATAGCCAACCATATGCGGCCCATCCGCAGCGGCTTAGTTACTGGCACTTGCACGCCGGTTCATCTGGGCCGCACCAAGCATGTATGGGACATCCGCGTCGTCAACGACGAGGGCAAGCTGGTCGCCAAGTGCGAGTTGACCTGCGCCGTGACCGAGAAGGAAAAGTCATAATACGGGTGCTCAGGCATTGAAAACCCGCCGCATATGGTGGATCATCCTTACAAAACCGCGTCATTCCGGCGAAAGCCGGAATCTTCATGAATAAGGCCGGAAAGATCCCGGCTTGCGCCGGGATGACGATGATAAAGAGGGCCGACCCATGAAAACATCCGCGCAGCGCGTTGAAACCGCACCAAAACAGCAGGGGGCGAAAATGATTCCCTATCCGACATTGAAATTCGGCCACGGCGAAGAGATCGAGATGCTGCGCGAGACGGTGTTCAAGTTCGCGCAATCGGAGCTCGCCCCGCGCGCGGCGGAGATCGACGAGAAGAACGAGTTCCCGCAGGACATGTGGAAGAAGTTCGGCGACCTTGGCCTGCTCGGCCTGACGGTGCCCGAGGAATTCGGCGGCGCCGCCATGGGCTACCTCGCGCACGTCGTCGCGATGGAGGAGATCAGCCGCGCCTCGGCCTCGGTCGGCCTCTCCTACGGCGCGCACTCCAACCTGTGCGTCAACCAGATCAACCGCAACGGCAGCGACGCGCAGAAAAAGAAATATCTGCCGGACCTGATCAGTGGCAAGAAAGCCGGGGCTCTGGCGATGAGCGAGCCGGGCTCGGGCTCTGATGTCGTCTCGATGAAGCTGCGCGCCGACAAAAAGGGCGATCGCTATGTTTTGAACGGTAACAAGATGTGGATCACCAACGGGCCGGAAGCCGGAACGCTGGTCGTCTACGCCAAGACTGATCTCAACGCGGGCCCAAAGGGTATCACTGCTTTCCTCATTGAAAAAGGCTTTAAGGGCTTCAGCACGGCGCAGAAGCTCGACAAGCTCGGCATGCGCGGCTCCAACACCTGTGAGCTCGTGTTCCAGGACTGCGAAGTGCCGGAGGAGAACATCCTGGGCGGCCTCAACAAAGGCGTGAAGGTGTTGATGAGCGGCCTCGATTACGAGCGCGTG
>DATJGZ010000007.1:0-4429 GCA_035494535.1 Patescibacteria group bacterium
TGTTCAGGATGGTTTTACTGGCACTGGCGCGAGAATTTCTACAAGGGCCTGGCAACAAAGGACTGGTTTTCCCGTTATGCGGACATATTCAAAACGGTCGAACTGAACGCACCGTTCTATTCCTGGCCAACGCCGGCAAACGTCGCAGCGTGGAAAAGACAAGTTGGCCGGCGCCGCTTTATCTATGCGGTCAAAGTCTGCGAACTGATCACGCATGTGAAGCGCTTCTCAGGCACCAAAACGCTAATACAGGATTTTGGCTTCATTGCCGACCTGCTCGGTCCGCAGATGGGCTGTTTCCTGTTCCAGTTGCCGCCGAGTTTTCATTATACGCCTGCGCGGCTAAAGTCGATCGTAGCGCAGCTCGATTCCCGTCGCCGCAATGTCGTCGAATTCCGCCACCGCAGCTGGTGGAACGACGACGTCTACGCGGCCTTTCGCAAGGCCGGCATCATCTTCTGCTCCTGCAGCGGCCCGCGATTGCCGGATGATCTCATCAGAACGGGGGACGATATCTACATCCGCTTCCACGGTAAAACCCGCTGGTATGTCTATGACTACAGCCGTGAGGAGCTAGGGGAATGGGCGAGGAGAATACGGGCCAGCGGCGCAAAACACGCATGGATCTATTTCAATAACGATCGATACGGCAACGCAGTTCGCAACGCGAAAACCTTGGCAAAACTGCTCAAAGGCCCGCGATAGCTATTCCCGGTTATTCGGTTCCGGCGTATTTTCGGCAGATGCACTATTTCACCAGACCACTCCTGACCGTTCTTTTTCTCGGTTTCTCAAGCGGCCTGCCGCTCGCGCTCACGGCGTCCACTCTTTCCGCATGGCTGTTCGAGGCGCACGTCGATAAAACGGCCATTGGTCTGTTTGCGGCGGTGGCGACGCCTTATTCCCTCAAATTTCTCTGGTCGCCGTTTATGGACAGTCTGCGGTTCCCGCTACTGACGCGCCTGCTCGGGCGTCGGCGGGGCTGGATTCTGGCGACACAGATAGCGCTCGCGGCCGGCTTGCTGCTCATGGCGGCTGCATCGCCGATGATTAATCCCTGGCTGACTGCATTGGTTGCGGTGCTGATCGCGTTCCTGTCGGCCAGTCAGGACATCGTCATCGATGCTTACCGCGTCGAAAGCCTCAGGCCCGATGAGCAGGGCGAGGGGGCTGCGATGATCCAGCTTGGCTACCGCCTCGGCATGCTGGCATCGTCCGCCGGCGCGCTTTACCTCGCGGTGCGTGTAGGCTGGCAGGCGACGTATTGCGGCATGGCGCTGCTGATGGGGATCGGGATCGCGACAACCCTGCTGATGCGCGAGCCGAAAATCGCCGATGAATCATGGCAGCAGGCCAAAGGATTTACGCAATGGCTGCGCGAGTCCGTGATCGCGCCGCTGGCCGACTTCATGCGCCATCCGGCATGGTGGCAGATTTTTTCGTTCATCGTGATTTACAAGCTGGCCGACGCTTTCATCGGAGGCATGACGAATCCGTTTTTGCTCGAGATCGGTTTCCAAAAGGATCAGATTGCCAGAATCGTAAAAATCTACGGTACGATCGCCACACTCGCCGGGACCCTTGCGGGCGGCAGCCTGACCATGCGTTTCGGAGCGCTGCGCGTCATGTTCCTCGCCGGGATTCTGCATGCGGCCACAAATCTTTGCTACGTCTGGCAGGCTCATGTCGGAGCCAACCCTGTTGTGCTCGAGATTGGCACCAGCATCGAGAATCTCACCGGCGGAATCGCCGCCGCGGGATTCGTCGCCTACCTCAGCAATCTTTGCAATGTCCACTACACCGCCACCCAGTACGCTCTGCTCAGTTCTCTCTCTGCGCTGGGGCGGACATGGTTCTCGACCCCCGCCGGCTATGTCGCCAAGCATCTGGGTTGGAGTTCCTTCTTTACATTCTCGGCCCTGCTGGCGCTGCCGGGACTTGTGCTGATCCTGCTGCTGAATCGGCGGCTGGAAGCTGTTCCAAAGACAGAATCATACACCGTCCGTTAGAAGGGCATTCGCTAACGTCCTGTCTCCGGAAAAGTTCGGGTCGCCGGAACTGATATGCGCGTCGCGCATTGGTAGTGCTGAAAGGAACTCCACCACCGATGTACAGTTTGTCCAGAGCAATTCTGTTTCTTGCGCTTGTTTGCTTCATGCCGGGAATAGCTTGGGCAGGTCCATCAACCAACGCGCCGATAACGACAATCGAAGTGCCCGTGGTCGATGTTCAGGTGCCGCAGGCCTTGCTGGCCGAGCTTCACCCGCCGCCGCAACAGCAGCCGCAAACGCGTAAGCAAACCGAAGATTCGGGAAAGCGCGTCGCTAGCGCCGCTTTGGACATAAAATGCGACGTGAGCGGAACTTCGCATGTGGTCAGCTGTTACTAGTTGAATACGCCTTTTTTGAACGCTGGAGGATAACATGAGGAAGATTATTGCCCTGACCGGTGCGGCCTGTATTGCGCTTGCTGCCGGTGTAGCTAACGCTAGTACGACGACCACGATTTGGTTCGTGCCCGGGTCGGTCGATCTGCATGCCGGCCCGGATGAAACATTTCCGGTGGTCGCTACGATTCCGCCCAATGCACATATGGATCTAGAAGGTTGCTTGTCCGGCTGGACTTGGTGCGATGTCAGCTGGAACGGCGAGCGAGGCTGGGTTTCCGGCCGCAACATTGAGGCTATCAATCAGAACAAGACGGTTGATCTGACCGAACTCGCGCCTGAGGTGAAGGTGCCGGTGGTCACGTATAACACGGCCTCATACTGGGACACCTACTACAAAACGACGCCGTTCTACGTGAAGCGAGAGCAATATATCCAATGGGAGCCGGCACCAGCCGCCTCATCGGCGACATCAACACCGTAAGGCATGTATATTACAAGGTGCCCGGTTTTTGGCCCTTTTTTATGCCGACTAACTAGTGGTTGTTATTACTCGGATTTCCGGCGACCATACTCGCGGAACCTGTAATCGTCTTCGACCGTTTGTTTTGAAGCTTGAAAGCCAGCCCCTTTATAGAAAGCCGCGAGGACAAGGATCATCAAGCCTTTGTACTCAAAGGCGAATGGACGATCTATAACGCAGCCGCGATCCGCAAGACATTGGCGTCGCGAAAGAAGCGACGTTCTCTGCATGAGCCGGTGGTCGAAGCCGGCAGCCTCGAAAAACTCGATACCGCGGGCGCCTGGCTGCTCAAGGAATATTTCCCGAAGGCGGCAATCCATAATCTGACGCCTCGTCACAAGGCGCTGCTCAAGTTTGTGCCGGATACGCAGGACAAGAAAGAGCCTGAAAAACGAATATCTGCGGTTTGGAATTTCTTCGCCGCTGTCGGAGGTACGGCATGCAGCGCGTGGCGCCTGTTCTATGGCGTTATTGCGTTCGCCGGCCGTTCCTTTATCCGACTCTTGCGAAATTTCGCGGGCCCGCGGCATTTTCGGCTCACCGCCATCACGCGCCATATCCAGGATACCGGCGTGGCCGCTTTGCCGATTGTCGGCACGCTGGCGCTGGGCACCAGCATGGTGGTCGCTTATCAGGCGGCGACGCAGTTGCGCAAGTTCGGCGCCGATGTTTTCACGGTCGATCTCACGGTGATATCGCTTCTGCGCGAGATGAGCGTGCTGATCACCGCGATCATGGTCGCGGGCAGATCTGGCAGCGCCTTTGCCGCCGAGCTCGGCGTCATGAAGCTCCGCGGCGAGGTCGACGCGCTCCGCACAATGGGTATGGACCCTGTCGAGATGCTGGTGCTGCCCCGGGTGCTGGCCCTGTTGATCACGCTGCCGCTGCTGACATTTATTGCAGACATCGTGGGTATCGCGGGCGGCGGGTTGATGGCGCTCGACCTCCTGCACCTCTCGCCGCTCCAGTATATTGACCGTGTGCACGGCATTGCGACGCCGAGGATGTTTTTCGTCGGCATGATCAAGGCGCCCGTCTTCGCCCTGCTCATCGCCATGGTCTGCACCTATCAGGGCCTGAATGTTTCCGGCTCGGCCGAAAGCGTCGGCAAGGCGACGACCCTTGCCGTCGTGCAGTCGATCTTTCTGGTCATCATGGCCGATGCGGTCTTCTCGATCGTCTTCTCGCGAATGGGGCTGTGAGATGAAACGCCCATTGGTCGAGGTCAAAAACGTAGTTAATCGGTTTGGCCGTCAGACCGTTCATGACGGCGTCAGCCTGACGATGCATGAAGGCGAGATTCTCGGGCTGGTCGGCGGCTCGGGCAGTGGTAAATCTGTCCTGCTCCGCACCATCCTCGGACTGAACAAGCCGCAGGAGGGGCAGGTCTGCGTCTTCGGCAAGGACATATATGCCATCGACGACCGCGAGCGAAAGGAGCTGGAGAAAAACTGGGGCGTGTTATTTCAGGACGGCGCGCTATTTTCCGGCCTCGACGTGCTCGACAATATCGGCCTGCC
>DATJGZ010000008.1:0-5880 GCA_035494535.1 Patescibacteria group bacterium
AATCCTTGCCGGATTTCTCGATCATGGCGATGGCGGCCGGAATTTCGAGCGAGCCGGTGACCTCGACGACTTCGTGAGTCGCGTCCGCGCCGTCAAGCGCGGCCTTCGCGCCTTCGTACAGGCCGCCGATGATTTCCGGACGGTATTTCGATCTTACGACGGCGAAGTGCGCTTTGCCCACCATTATCCGCGCCTGTACGCGATCAGGGCATCGATAGTCGCGATTTTAAGGTCGTGCTGGCGCGCGAAGGCGAGCAGCTGCGGCAGACGCGCCATGCTGCCGTCGCGGTTCATGATCTCGCAGATCACGGCGGCGGGTTTCAGTCCCGCCAGCCGCGAAATATCTACGCAGGCTTCGGTGTGGCCTGCGCGTTCGAGCACGCCACCCTCCGCCGCGCGCAGCGGGAACATATGGCCAGGCGTGCAGATGTCGTCCGGGCCGCTTTTCGGGTCGATAGCGGTTTTGACGGTGACGGCGCGGTCGGCGGCCGACACGCCCGTACTCACACCCTGGCGCGCCTCAATGGAAACGGTGAAATTGGCCTGATTGTCGATGAGGTTGCGGCGCGGCTGCAGTGGCAATTGCAGGCGGTCGACGCTGGCGCCATCCAGCGCGAGGCAGACAAAGCCTCCGCACTCGCGGATCATGAAGTTGATGATCTCGGGCGAGGCAAATTCGGCGGCCACGCAGATATCGCCCTCGTTCTCGCGGCTTTCGTCGTCGACGAAGATATACGGCTGCCCGGCCTTCGCCTCGGCGATGATCTCCTCGATCGTGGCAAACGGTGATGCTGCCGTCATGGATTTTACCGCCGCGCGCGTCATGCCGCCTCTTTCCCCAGAATACGGGCAACGTAGCGCGCCAGCATATCCACCTCAAGGTTCATTTTCCCCGCGGGCTTGATCTGGCTGATGTTGGTGACTTTCCATGTGTGGGGGATGATGCAGACGCCGAAGACGTCACCCTCGACCTCGTTCACGGTCAGCGAAATGCCGTTCAGCGCCACCGAACCCTTGGACGCAATGTAAGGGGCCAGTTGTTTCGGCACTTTGATCTTCAGACGATATGACTCCCCATCCGGTTTTACGGATTCGAGCGTCGCCAGGCCGTCGACATGGCCCGACACCAGATGCCCGCCCATTTCGTCGCCCAGCCGCAGCGAGGATTCCAGATTGACCTTCGTCCCCTTTTTCCAGTCGCCGATGTTCGTTTTGGAAAGCGTCTCGGCCGAAACGTCGACGGTGAAACTGTCTTTCGTTTTTTCCACGACAGTAAGGCAGCAGCCGTCGCAGGAAATCGACGCGCCGATGGCTGCCTGCTCCAGCGGCAGGCCGGTGCGGATGCGCAGGATACGCCCCTTGTCTGTCTCTTTGATTTCAGCGACTTCGCCGACGTCTTTTATAATGCCTGTGAACACGGTTTACCCCCGGCTGTACCGGCCATATACTTACCGCGCCAAGCGCGCTTTTCAACTTTAAAGAGTAAGCCCGGACGGGGTTTTGGGAGCCGGCGAAGAGGTATCGCCGCCATTGCGGGCCAGCATGAATGCGCCGAGGGCACCGCCGCCGAAGAAAATGCCGGTGCCGACATCGCCGAGCGCAAAAGAGCAAACGCTTGCAATAGCATTGAAAATTCCGAAAATCGCGCCGATCTTGCCCATGGATGCTCCTGAAGATCAATATACATAACATAATTCCAGCGGGCGGGCAATCTTTACAGGACGCGGCCGACGAGGTTCTGGCCGTCGATGCCGTCTGTATGAACGGTCGCGAGAACGCCCTGCTCCAGCTCGCGGTCGAGCTTCACGCCGGCGAAATGCTCGGTGCGACCGATATTGCCTTTTTCGACAATAATCTGCCGGTCCTTGTTGACGTGAGATTTTAGGAATTTATCGAGCTGGGTTTCGCACAGCGCCCGCAGCCGCGCCGCGCGCTCCTTGCGCACCGGCTTCGCCACCGGCGGCATCTTCGCCGCGGGCGTGCCGGGGCGCTCGGAGTACGGGAAGACGTGCAGGAAAGTCAGATCGCATTCCTCCACGATCTTCAGCGTATTAGAGAACATCTCTTCAGTTTCGGTTGGAAAACCGGCGATGATATCGCAGCCGAACGCCATGTCGGGGCGATAGCGGCGCGCCCGCTCGCACATCGCTATAGCATCGGCGCGCAAGTGCCTGCGTTTCATGCGCTTTAGAATCATATCGTCGCCCGCCTGCAATCTCATGTGCAAGTGGGGCATCAGGCGCGGCTCCTCGGCGATCAGGCGCCATAAATCCTCGTCCATCTCGACCGGGTCGAGCGAGGACAGGCGCAGGCGCGGCAGCTCGGGCACCAGCGCCAGCACCCGCCGGATCATCTGCCCGAGCGTCGGCTGGCCCGGCAGGTCGGGGCCGTAGGACGTAATATCGACGCCCGTAAAAACGATCTCGCGGTAGCCCTTCTCGACCAGCTTGCGGACCTGCTCGGCCACGACACCGACGGGCACCGAGCGCGAGGGCCCGCGGCCGTAGGGGATGATGCAGAAGGTGCAGCGGTGGTCGCAGCCGTTCTGGACCTGCACGAAGGCGCGCGCCCGCCCCTCGACGCCCTCGATCAGATGACCGGCGGTTTCGCGGATGGCCATGATGTCATTGACCAGCACCCGGCCGCCGTCGAGCTTCATCCACGTATCTTCTTTCAGTTTCAGGTCGTTGCCGATGACCTGCGTCACCTCGGGCATCGACGAAAAGCTCTCCGGGTTCACCTGCGCCGCGCAGCCGGTAACGATGATTTTGGCCTCGGGGTTGTCGCGCCGGGCCTTGCGGATGGCCTGCCGCGCCTGGCGCTCGGCCTCCTTCGTCACCGCGCAGGTATTGAAGATGATGGCGTCGTCCAGACCGGCCATTTTGGCATGGCTGCGCATCACCTCACTCTCATAGGTGTTGAGGCGGCAGCCGAAGGTCACAATCTGCGGTTCGTTTTTGCTCATGGCACTGGTTTAAATACTCTTCTTTCCTGATTCCGTCAAAAAGTTAACGAAGAAATTTATTGACATAATATATTAACCTGTGGTCTATTACCGGAACACAAAATCAGGACAACACATGGACCCGGCACTCAAAATCTGCAGACCTTCGCTGGTCACCGCCTTCAATGACAACGCCATCTGGGGCGACCCGCGTGCGCGCAAGGCGAACTGCTACGCCTACGCCCTCAACTGCCCCGATATGGGCACCGCCGTTCCCGGCCAGTTGACCATCGCCGAGCCTAAAATCAGTCTCGAGACCGTGACAGTCCCGGATTTCCGCGAGCTGCTGACCAAAAAGGACGGGCTGGTTGAAATCTCGCGCGAAGACGCCCTGTCCGGAAAATTCCACGCCATCGCCCTGCGCATCGCCTTCCATGAGGACTGCCATTTCTATCGCCGCGACCCGATCGGCATCTGGTCATACAAGAACGGCGACCGGGAAATCTCGCGCTTCGACGAACAGGGCGGGATGATCGACGATCCGCAGGAAATCACCGACCGGCGCTATACGCAGTTCGGCGGCTACTACGCCATCCCCGAAGGCGGAATCCTCTACCTGCCGCGATAATATTTAGCGGCTGGAATTTCAGAGTCTCCTCGGACACTTAGTCGGCAAGCGACCATTCTTATCAATCAGCCGAAGCCGCGTACGCATCGTAAGGCATAGCCATTATTCTTATAGTCATACAGCGGGCGACTATGATCCTCTCTGAAATTCAGAATCCATCCCGCCCAACCTTTGCGTTCATCTGAGGACCGGTAATTATTTAGATGTCTGCGATTTAATGGGATATTATTAAAGCCACCAATGGCGGCTTTATTCTCGAATAGCACTCGCAGCTCGGCTCTTGTCGGCACCCGCCAGTCGTCGTGGCCATGGGCGACGAGCTTCGCGGCGTATTTACGAGCCTGATTGAACGTGAAAGTCAGTGGGTCACTACCCCGCATCCACCAGCTCTTATTCATTCGGGCATCCTCAGGCGTTGTGTACATAGCTTCGCCTGTTTCCGGAGAATTTCCGGCGTAAATCGTGCCATCCGGCATTCTTTGGCCAATACTGATCCTGGATTCGCTTGCGATTTCTCCGGACATGATTTTCTCCTTATCAACTGTTAAAGTTGAACAAGGCTGCCCATGTTGTGATCGAAGAGACCCAGACATGAAAAAACAACCTTGAACGTTCAAGTTCTCGGCTGTTTCAGCTAGGCCGTATCAAGCAGGTGAGAAACAAGCGGAAATCGCTCCTGCCGTCGAATGCGCTTAGCGTATTCGCACAATACTGTACCTAGACACTATGTCAACATCTATTTCCACAATAGAGGTTATTGCATTGAAGCCCGGTCAACGGGGAGCGGATATTTAGGATGGGAAGCGCGGATCGGAAATGCCTGATGCTCTCTCTATTCCTACAATGGCCGCTGCCAAGACGATGGCGGTATTCTTTACCTGCCCCGATAATATTTGGGGGCTGGAATTTCAGAGTCTCCGCGAACATTTCGTCCGCAGGCGCTCCCGTTTTTTCAAGTTCCGCTTTTGTAACTCATAAATAAGCTAAGTCTGCTGTATTTAAACGATAAAATTATTGACATAATTATTACACCGCAATTATCGTCGCTCAGGAATTAAAACCGGAGGACGGAATCATGAATGCACGCAGTCGGGATACCCTGCGCACCCATCTCAAGGAAATCCTGGGTTTACAAGCCGCGTTCAGAGAATTCGCCGGCAAGGAAATTGGCGTAACCGAAGTTTCGTGGATGGAGGGAGACCGCCGCTGTTACTGGGGTGTAATGGATCTTCGCGATGCTGTCGTGCAGAATCTCCGGAAGGTCTTCCTAAAATGTCACGAGTATGGGCTCCACGAGTCTCATATTGGAGTGGCGCTGGGTGCGTCGGCGGAGGGCGAAAACTTAGCGCGCGCTGATATCGTCCGCGGCGAGGATGGACGCTGGCGGCTGCATCCAACCCTCCAGTTTTCCGGCTTCGATTCTTAATTGAGGCTAAATCGCAATTAAATTGCCGGGCGGTCGATCTCATCGCGGAATTTTCACAATAGATTTATCGCATCATTTAATGCGTTCGCAGCTGCCGCCATTACCGCAGTTCGGCGGCTACTACGCCATCCCCGAAGGCGGCATACTTTATCTTCCGCGCAATGAGATTTTGTCGCTAATCGTGTTTCGCTGAAGGGTCTTCGATTGTCGGATGCCAAGCCTGAATTTTTTTGTCGATGGCGGCTTTCTGTTCGGCCGTGAGTTCCTTCGGTTCATCCTTCAAAAAGGAAATGCTGTGCCATTCTGAAGCTATGCCACCCCTTCCTTGCTGATATACCAGCGTGAGCCAGAAATACGCTTCAGCAGGATCAAACGCCAATCCGTGGGGGTTGTAATACATCTCA
Organism: Patescibacteria group bacterium; assembly: GCA_035494535.1. Classification (GTDB taxonomy): domain Bacteria; phylum Pseudomonadota; class Alphaproteobacteria; order Micavibrionales; family Micavibrionaceae; genus JACQIJ01. The sequence continues at coordinate 5,403 of DATJGZ010000008.1, forward strand.
CCTAACGCTTCTTGGGCGCTAATCTCTCCTTGTTCGGCTGATCTTCGATACCATTTGAATGCCGCGATATAATCTCTGGTAATCAGCGGCTGCTGGTAAAAAAGTCCAAGCGCATATTGCGCCCGGCGATCACCGCTTTCTGCCAATTTTTTCACAAGAACTAAATCGTCCTCTGTCTTCGGCGGAATCTGAGCGTCAGACAGTGTGTTTGACTGTTCTATTATATCAGAAGATTGTTTTTCTTTTTTTGGCTTCCATTCCTCTAATTTTTTGTCCAGTTCAGCTTTCTGAGAGGGGGTCAGGCTATGGTCCGCCATTGCTTTCGGCCAGACATCCCAAGAAAAAGCCTTGCCGATGTCGTCACCTGCATTCCGGTATGCAAGGAGTCCCCAAAAATAGACTTCGGATGGATCCAATTTTATCAAATCAGACCGTTCGTAATAAATGTTCCCTAAAGTGTACTGAGCAGGAACGTAGC
>DATJGZ010000009.1:0-3645 GCA_035494535.1 Patescibacteria group bacterium
AGAATATCCCGCCCGATTTTCTTAAGGCCGTTCCAGACCGTGTTGTTGAAATGGACTGACAACGTAACATCTTTGCCGTCAGACGGGCTGTTATCGGTCATATGACCCTCCCCAAATTATGTCTTTAAAAAACAGCTTTTAGCACGCGTGTCCTTAAAGGCGCAATATCAAAAATCACGGCCCCGACGGCAGCTGCTTCGGCCCCTTGTCTGAGAGCGATGGCAGCGCTTCGCCGTATTCCGCGCGAAGCAATTCGGCGACGTCTGCATAATATTTCTCTATGCTCTTTTCTTCGCGAGTGGGGCCGCTCCATGCGCGGCGCAACGCCGAAAGCGGATGGCGCCATGCGGGTTCTTCCGTGCCCGGGCGCAGACCCGGCCACTTGATCTCACCCTGTTTGATAAGGTCCATCACCGTGCCCATCTTGACCGCGCGCGATCCCGCCCAGTCGCGATGAACTTCATTGGTCGGCCACGTCTTCTGCGGCGTGCCATCGAGATTGTCGACGCGATCGGTATAGGACACCCCGTCATAGGCCGGCGCAAAGGTCTCCCACTCGCCCTGCAACGCCCTGTTGGCATAGGTCTGCGCGACCGCACCATCGAGCACTTCCAAAAGCGCCGGAATATCCTTTTCGGACATCATTGCGTGGAACCGCCAGAGAATCTCGTCCTTGCTGCGCCGCTTGACTGAAAGCTTCGAGATTTCGCCCGGCTCGGGAAGCTCGCCGAACAATTCGCGACACGCCTCGGGGAATTTTTCAAACATCGTCGCAATCTTTATGCGCTCGCCGACGCCGACCATGTTTTCCCAGTCGAAAGAATAGGCGTTGCCCAGAAACTGGTGCATTACGCTTTCGGATAAGTATCGCAAAACGTCCGAATCCGCCGCATTGGCCTGCGAGATTGCCGCAACGCTCTGCTGCGGCAGATGCAGCATCCGCGGCGATTCCTTCAGCATATAAACGGTCGAGTCCAGAAACTTCTCGACACTGTCGATGTCGGTGAATTCGTTGTCGCGATGGATCAGACGGCGCAGTTCCTCCTCGAGGCGCTGCTTCATGTCGTTACCCGTCCGGACATCGACGAAGGCCCGGCCGCTGAAGAACTTGCTGGTCCAGTCGCGGTCGGCGTTCTTATCCTTGACCCATTGGGTGTATGAAAGGATGCCGTCGGGCTCGTCGTAGACATGGATATAGCGAAGTTTTGAATCCTCCGGGTTTGCCGGCGCAAGCCCCTGTGCCGCCTGCCGTTGAACGACCGCTAGATCACCCATATATCCGCGCCTCCATAAATTTCCGTATTTATAAAGGCGGCATATTATTCTGTCAAATATTTCTATTCGTTCAGGGTAACGGCCTCAGGCGCAGGCGGGCGATGATGAAGGGTTTCGCGGTAAAGCACGTAAATGCCGGTCAAAATCACGATGCAGCTGCCTAAAGCAATGTGCCAGTCGATGACGTGATGCCAGACAACCCAGTCGGCGATCGCGCCCAGTACAATGGATATATAAGAGAAGGAGCTCACAAACGCCGTCGGGCCGTTGGCATAGGCCCAGGTCATGAATAATTGGGCACTTCCCCCCGCCAGCCCAACCATGGCCAGATAAATCAGACCTTGCCATGACGGCGTCACCCAGAACCACGGCAGGACGGCTGCGCTGCAGATGGCGCCAAACAGCGTGAAATAGAAGACGATGGTGATCGGATTCTCGGTGCGCCCCAAACGGCGGATAATGATCATGATGAAGGCGCTAAAGACGGCGGCAATAAGCGCGAAGATGCTGCCCAGCCAATTTCCGCCCTCGGAGGGATGCAGCATGAACAGCACCGCGCAAAGACCGATGCCAACGGCGGTCATGCGATGCGGCCCGACCTCCTCGCCCAGCAGCGGGATCGACAGAAGGCTCTGCAATAACGGCGACGTCGCCTGAATGGCGGTCGCGTTCGCCAGCGGCAGCATGGCGAAGGATAGGAAGAAGAAGATCATGCTGATCGTGCCCAGCGAACTGCGCAGGAAATGCCCGCCCGGATGCTGCGTGCGCAACAATGCGGGGCCACCGGTCTTCATCAGCACCGTGACGATGGGAACGAGCGCGATGGTATTGCGGAAGAACATGATCTGCATGACCGGATGCGTCTCGGACGCCAGCTTGGCGAAAATGTTCATCACCGCGAACAGCGAATAGCTGACAAGGGTCGCGAGAAAGATAGCAACGGGACGATCGGCGCGGGTTTCGGGCATGGGAATCCGGTACGCGAAAAACGCCTATTCATAGCAAACAAAAAGGCGGCCGGACAGCCGCCTTTTTAAATTCAATGTCTCAGTTGACTAGCGACGGATTTCGAGGCGCTTGATCAGGTCTTCGTAGCGCGCGCTGTCCGTCTTCTTGAGATAGTCCAGAAGACGGCGGCGCTTGGCGACCAGCACCAGCAAGCCGCGGCGGCTGTGGAAGTCCTTCACATGCGTGCTGAGGTGCTCCGACAGCTCGTTGATGCGGGCAGTCATAACGGCGACTTGAACTTCCGGCGAGCCGGTGTCGTTCTTGGCCGTCTGGTACTCGGAAATGATTTCCTGTTTCTTCTTGGCAGATAGCGACATCGGGTTCTCCTTTCAGGGTTACAGATTCAACACGCGGGTTGGCTGAACGTTCGCTCCGTCCACGGTCACAAGGGCAATCGGTTTGCCCTCATGCGTGGCCAGCGCCATGGCCGTTTCCTCGAGATCCAGTCCTGCCCGGAGCAAGCGCTCCATATCGGGCCGGGCGATGAAACTTAAGGTCTGGCCGTTCTTCAGCCGTGCCGCCTCCCGTTCGTTCAAGGCCAGTGCCGGGATGTCGTCCAGCACGGTCTCGACGGGAAGGAGGGCAATATGGGGATTTTCCTCAAGCTTTGCAAGTGAAATTGCATTCTGGGAAATGAAGCCGCCAACCGCCTCGCGCCGCAGATCGGCGATGTGGCCCACCGTGCCCAACGCCCGCGCCATGTCGCGGGCGAGCGAGCGCATATAGGTCCCCTTCCCGCACCGACAAACGAATTTGGCCCCTTCCGGTGAATTCCCAAGCAGTTCCAGATGGTTGATCTCCGCCTCGCGCGCCTCGAGCTGCACATCCTCGCCCGCGCGGGCAAGGTCGTAGGCGCGCTGGCCGTCTACCTTGATCGCTGAGAAGCGCGGCGGCACTTGCGTAATGATCCCGGTGAAGCGCGGCAAAATGGCGCGAACGGCATCATCGTTTGGCCTGACGTCCGAGGTCGCGCAGACCTCGCCTTCGGCGTCGTCGGTCGTGCGCTCCTCGCCCCAGCGGATGGTGAAGCTGTAGGTCTTCTCGGCGTCCTGCGCGAAGGGAATGGTCTTTGTCGCCTCGCCCAGTGCGATTGGGAGCACGCCCGTGGCCAGCGGATCGAGCGTGCCGGCGTGACCCGCTTTTTTAGCGTCAAGCAGGCGCCGCACGCGGTTGACCGCCTCGGTCGAGGTCATGTCGTACGGCTTGTCGAGATTGACCCACCCGTCGATTTTCTGTCCTTTTTTCCGTGCCATAGGGCGCGGACTTTAGTGCGGGAGATGTACTTTAGCAATCATTTAGATGTTTCCCAGACGCCCGAAGAGCTTCTCCTCCCATCAAGTGTTCGGTAAGCAAAAGATAGAT
>DATJGZ010000010.1:0-4817 GCA_035494535.1 Patescibacteria group bacterium
CACATGCTCGACCTCCGACGTGCCGATACCGAAGGCGAGGGCGCCGAACGCGCCGTGCGTCGCGGTGTGGGAGTCGCCGCAGACGATGGTCATGCCCGGCTGCGTCATGCCCTGCTCGGGGCCGATGATGTGGACGATGCCTTGCCGCTTGTCGTTCATCTCGAACAGCTCGACGCCGAAGTCGCGGCAGTTCTCGGTCAGTGTCTCGACCTGCACGCGGCTTTCCGGCTCGGCAATGCGGCCCCGGCGCTCGGCAGCGATCGTCGGGACGTTGTGGTCGGCCACGGCCAGTGCGGCGTGCGGCTGGCGCACTTTTCGATTGGCCACGCGCAGTCCCTCAAAGGCCTGCGGCGAGGTGACCTCATGCACCAGATGCCGGTCGATATAGATCAGGCATGTGCCGTCGTCCTGGCGGTCGACGACATGGTCGTCCCAGATTTTCTCGAACAGCGTGCGCGGCTTGCTCATGGGCGGCCCTCCGGTGGCGAATGATGCTTAATAAGCATAGGGAAACAAGGTGCTAGCGGCAAGGGTTAACGGGCCCGCTTTATCCTATGGATAATATTAACCTTTTCGAAAGGGCCTTTCCGTATAATGGGGGCAAGAACAGATATTGCAGTGCAAAGGAAAAAAGAATGGCAACAGCCTCACATCATCATCACTACAACGAGGGCGTCGACGCGGCCTTCATGCGCAATCACCGCGGCGAAGTCTGCATCGCATTTTCCGATCCGGCTTATGTACGGGCGGAGACGATATTGGTCGATTGCAAGGATTGCAGCATCCACGCGGTGCTGCATGAAAACGCGCATCTTCTGGGCCACGTCTCCGAAGGTATGGCCGAGGCGTTCGTGCATAACCGGGAAGCACTGCTGACGGCGATGCGCGCCGACGGCACGGTGTTCGAGCTGATCGCACCGGTGCACATCGAGAACGGAAAGGCCTGCGCGCGTAAAAACTGAATTCAACGACGGCAATGAAAACAAACAAAAAAGAACAGGGTGGCAAAAATGGGTAACGGATCTTTGACGAGTGAATGGCTGAAGGGCGGCGTCGCCGCGGTTGAGGTGTCGGGCAACGGCGCGAAACTGCCGGAGCAGAGCTTTACAGCGAGCGCGCATATTCCGCGCCGCTAGAGAGCGCCAATAGCAAAAAAGGCGCGGAAATCTCCGCGCCTTTTGACTTTGTCTCGTATAAATCCTATTTCGCGGCCGCTTTTTTCGGCTCTTTCTTCGCGGCGGGCTTTGCGGCCTTGGCTTCCGGCGCCGGTTTTTCCTTCTTCGGCTTCGGCGCTTTCGGTGCGGCTTCCGCGGCGGCAGCGGCGGCTTCGTCTGCCTCGCTCATGCCCAGTTCGGTGATGCGGGCAGCCTTGCCGCGGCGATCACGCAGGTAATAAAGTTTCGCGCGGCGGACCGAGCCCCGGCGCACAACATCGATGCTGTCGATACGGGGGCTGTACAGGGGGAATACGCGCTCCACCCCTTCGCCATAGCTGATCTTGCGGACGGTGAAGCTGGCGTTCATGCCATGGCCGCTGCGGCCAATGCAGACCCCTTCATAGGCCTGGATACGCTCGCGCTCACCCTCGCGGATTTTGAGGTTCACCTTGACCGTATCGCCGGGGGCGAATTCCGGTAAGGTCTTGCCTTTGCTGTTTTTTTCGAGTTCTTTCGCCTCGAATTTCTGCAACGTGTTCATTTTCTTTCCTTTTCTTTCCCTTATCGGGGACCCGAAAATCGGCTGTTAACCGGCGGTCCCGCTTGTCTTTTTATGGGTTTAAAACTGGGCATTTTCTACAGGTTAAGAGGCCGGAAAGCAAGGATTTTTTACGGTCCGGCCAAATCCCGCCTAACCTCATGTAACTTAACATAAACTTAAATGTTCTCCCGTACACTGAATACAACTGCATAGGGTAGGGGAATCGTGAACGTAGCCCTGACATTAAGCCGGAATAACAAGGCCATGCTGATATACGATCAGCCGTTGGGTTTTCAACCCTCCTGGGTCGAAACCTCAGCGGATGGCGAGGGCCTGCGCGTCATCGGCGCGGACGGCCAGTCTCTCAAGCTGGGCGTCTTCTACCGGCACATCAACGACAAGCTGGGACAGGTGGGAACGGTGCTGATGGTCCAAATGGGCCAGGACGGCCCGATCGAGGGCTTCGACGTTCCTTTTGTAAGTCAAACCTATTACTGAACGGGGATTTGAATGGGCGGTGGAATTCCGACAGACCAGGACAAGGACGCGGGCGAACTGAAAGCGCAACAGGCGACCTTCATCGACGTGAACAGGAACATCGTCAGGAATATTGACGCGGTGGGCCCGGGCCTGCAGACCGTGGTGGCAAAAACCGGCGCGGGCCTTCAGGCCAAAATCGATCCGACCGGCGACGGCAACCCGCGCACGTCGGTCGCCGAGCAAACGGATTTCGGCGTGATCGCCGCCGCCAACAACACCAAGCAGGCGAACGGCCAGATCGCGCGCGACACGTTCAAAACCAACGCGCCGAATTTCGTCGAGGCGAAATCCGAGGCCGACGCGAAATTCTTCCAGCAGGTTGCGGCATCCTCGCCCTTCATTTGCTATGGCGTGCAGGGCAGCATGGATGCCATCAGTCGCATGGTAGAAAAACTTCAAGGCGCGCAACCCCAAGGATTTGTCCCCGGCGGTGCGGACGTGACAGCCAAATCGAATGGCCTCGCCGCCGCGCCGGTTTCCGCTCTGCCCGGCGCCACGACGCCGACGACCGTGCAAACCGCGACGGTCGCTAGCGCGGGATTCCCCGGCGGCGATCTGAAAGCGGTGGACACCACAACTGTGGACACACGTGCGCCGATCGTGCCGTCGTATCTAAAAACCGGCGGCCCGCAACCCGCATAACTAATCGCGTTTTTTGAGAAGATCCGGACGCCGTTCGCGCGTCAGCTTTTCCGCCTGCTCGCGGCGCCACTGCGCCACCTTGCCGTGATCGCCCGAAACCAGAACCGGCGGCACCGCGTGCTTGCCGCCATCGGCGGCCGTCCATTCGGCGGGCCGGGTGAAGTGAGGGTATTCGAGCAGCCCGTGCGAGAAGCTTTCCTCCGCCGGGGTCTCTTCGTTGCCCATCACGCCGGGCAGCAGGCGGATGCAGGCGTCCATCAGAATGAGCGCCGCCGGCTCGCCGCCTGAGAGCACGTAGTCGCCGATGCTGATCTCCTCGAAGCCGTGCGCGTCGAGCACGCGCTGGTCCACGCCCTCATAACGACCGCAAAGCAGGGTGAGGGCGGGCTCCTGCGCCAGTTCCTTCACCAGATCCTGCGTCAGCACGCGGCCGCGCGGGCTCAAATATATTTTCCGGCCCGGGTTTTTCACCGACAGCAGCGCCTTTTCAATGATGTCGGCGCGCATCACCATCCCGGCCCCGCCGCCGAACGGCGTGTCGTCGACGGTCTTGTGCTTGTCGGTAGCGAAGTCGCGGATATTGACCGCCGTATACGACCATAGTTTCTTTTCGAGCGCCTTGCCGCTCAGCGACTGGCCGAGCGCGCCTGGAAACATCTCGGGGAACAGAGTCAGCAGGTTGACGTGCCACTCAGCCATTTCGTGCGTCCTTCAGGGCCTGCAGGGCGTCGTCGCGGTCGTCCGAGCTGATCATCAGCCTGACATAAAATGAATCCGGCCCCAGCGCCATGTTCTGCGTGAACTGGTCGAAGATGAATGTCTCGATGCCGCGGGTGGCCAGAAAATCCTTCGCGACATGCGCCTCGACGGCGTTGTGGAATTCCTTCAGAACGACGAGGGTGGGTTCGCTCATGACACCTCACGGATGCCTTCGGGTAGTTCGACCGTGACTGTCTTGTCCGCAATGTCGACCTTGACGATGTTCTCTTTCGTGAAAGGCAGGTAGAAACTCTCGCCTGTGGCGGGCTGGATGTCGAGCATGTCGCCCGCGCCGAAATTATGCACGCCCGCGATTTTTCCGATCGTGCCGTTGCCGTCGCGCACGGTCAGGCCGACAAGGTCCTCGATATAGTATTCGTTCTTCTTCGGTTTCGGGAGCTTGTCGCGGTCGAGCCACAGCTCGGTTCCGCGCAGCCTTTCCGCAGCATTCCGGTCGGCGACGCCCTCGACCTCGGCCAGCCAAAACTTGCCGCCTTTACTGCCGAGAGAGTTTTTCATTTTAAGAGTGATTGTCGTGTCGCCTGTTGCGGCAACGCTGAGCGCGCCGTGCTTTTCCAGCGTCTTCGGGTCCTCGGCGAAGACCATCACCTTCACGAGGCCCCGCACCCCGTGCGCGGTCGCGATCTTGCCGACTAGGATACGCTTGTTGCTCCCTCTCCCTTCGGGAGAGGGAATGTCGGCATGGTCGGCGGACAAGGCTTAGCCAGCAGCCGCCGCGTCGGCAGCCGGTGCGGCTTCCGCCGGAGCTTCGGTCGCTTTTTTCGCAGCCTCTTCCTTGGCGGCGGCTTTTTCGGCCTTGGCCTTCGCGCGTTCCTGAGCCTTGGCTTTCGGCGCGGATTTCTTCGGCGACTCGTTCCATTTCGGGAACTCCATCATGCCTTCCTTCGACAGGAAGCGCTGGATGCGGTCGGACGGCTTGGCGCCCTGCTTGATCCAGTGCTCGATGCGCTCCTTGTTCAGGACGATGCGCTTGTCGCTGTCATGCGGCTGGCGCGGATCGTAGGTGCCGACTTTTTCGAGATAGCGGCCGTCGCGCGGATAGCGTTTGTCCGCAACCACGATACGGTAGAAGGGGAGATTGGCCCGTCCCCCGCGGGACATTCTGATTACAAGTGCCATAGTTCAGTACTCCTTTTCGTTTTCAGTTTCGGTTGTTG
>DATJGZ010000011.1:0-4843 GCA_035494535.1 Patescibacteria group bacterium
TTCGCAACTTCTCGGAACGGCAGCTTTACAAGGCGGCCAAGGGCGCGGTGCGCATCGCGGCCAATATTTACGGGGTCAGAGCGTCAGGTCTTGATCAGTTCAAAAACATCAAGGGCCCGTACGTCATCACTCCCAATCACCTTTCCATGTTCGACGCGATCGTCCTGGCGGCGATGCTGCCGGTCGAGCCGGCAATCGCCATCGATCAGGACCAATACAACAATTTCATGAGTCACTGGTGGTCGCGCCCGCTCATGCGGCAGGCCAATCTTTTTCCGCTCAATCCGCAAAACCCATACGCCCTGAAATCGCTGACTCGCAAGCTCGAGGAAGGCAAGCCCATCCTGATCTATCCCGAGGGCCGCCTGACCGACGACGGCAATTTGAGCGCTATCATGGAGGGCGCATCGACGGTTGCGCTCAATACGGATTCTCCTGTGGTTCCGGTCTATCTCGACGGGCTGCAGCGCCTGCCGATCGGCACGCGCACGCCGATGACATATCCCTCACGCTGGCTGCCGAAGATCAAGGTCATGGTGCATCCGCCGCGTAAGCTCGATGTGCCCGAAGGCCTGCCGCCGAAGGCGAGACGCGAGGCCGGGCGCCGCGCACTGGAAAAAACGATGCAGGAACTCCCCGTTCTTGCCCTGAATAAAAAGAAATCCCTGATCGACGCGCTTCATCAGGCGGCGGGCAATTACGGCATGGACCGGCCGATGCTGGATGATATCCAGGCGCAGGAAGTTACGTACAAGACGATTCTCCAGAAAGCTTACGGCCTTGGCGGCAAAGTGGCCGAGATCACCGAAAAAGGCGAGAACGTCGGCGTGCTGCTACCGACCAGCGTCGGCGCCGCCGTCACCCTGTTCGGGATGAACGCGTTCGGCCGGGTTTTTGCGCCCCTGAACGTCGGCGCCAAGGTTCCGGAACTGGTCGCGAACAGTGAAACCGCCGCGATGAAAACCATCATCACGTCGCGCGCAATGATCGAGGCCATTCTCGACGCCGAAAAAAAGGCCGAGAAAAAGATCGAACCCGGCATGAGCGAGGAGAAGATCGCCAAGATCAAGGCCGACGAGGAAAAGAAGGCCGACGACAAGATCGAGAACAAGCTGGCGGCGCTTTCAAAGAATTGCCGGATCGTCTATCTCGAGGACCTGCGCGACAGCGTGGGCATCGTGGACAAGCTGAAGGCCGGCCTGCGCGCCCGCGGCTGGTTCCGGCCCGCCGACCGGCCGAGCGGCGAAGATCACGCACTGACCATTTTCACGTCCGGCTCCGAAGGCATGCCCAAGGGCGTGGCGCACAGCTCATATTCCCTGCTGGCCAACGTCGAGCAGGTGCACGCCGTTACGCCGATCGAGCCCGAACAAAAAGTCTTCAACGCCATGCCGATCTTCCATTCCTTTGGCCTGACCGGCGGCATATTGATGCCAATGCTGAACGGCATGCAGTCATTCCAGTTTCCCTCGCCGCTCCGGGGCAAGGAAATCCCGCCGCTGATCTACCATTATAAGGCCAAGATCATGTTCGGGACGGACACGTTCCTTGATCTGTGGTCGCGCAGCATCAAAGAAAAATACAAGGAGAAGTTCTTCTCGCGGCTGGAAATGATTTTCGCCGGCGCGGAAGCCGTCAAACAGAAAACCCGTCAGACCTATTTCGAGCGCTTTGGCAAGCCGATATACGAAGGCTATGGCCGTTCCGAAGAAGGCCCCGTCGTCGCCATCAACGTCCCCGGCGCTAACACGAATGGAACGCTCGGCCGCCTGCTGCCCTGCATGGAGGCGCGGTTCGAGGACCTGCCCGGTTATCCGGACGGCAAGCGTTTATACCTGCGCGGACCCAACATGGCGATGGGCTACATCTTCCATGACAACCCGGGCGTGATAAAACCGTTCGAGGATGGCTGGGACGATACCGGCGATATCATCAGCGTCAACGATGAGGACTATTTGAAATTCGTCGATCGCGCGAAACGTCTGGCGAAAGTGGGCGGCGAATATGTGCCATTGAGCAACATCGACCGCGCCGCGCAGGCCGCTTCGAAGAACACCAAGAGCGAGCATTTCGCCGTCGAGGAAAACAGCCGTATCGCGCTGGCGACGACGGACCCCGATCTTCGCGGCATGGATATTGCGCGCGCGGCGCAGGAACTCCATATATCGCCGCTGGGCCTGCCGAAAAATCAGGATATATTTTTCATGAAGGAATTGCCCCATTTGGGCACCGGCAAGCCGGACGGGATGAAGATCAAGCAGACCATCCGGGAGCTTTATAACCAGCGCGCGGCCGGTGCTGCGCCGGAGACGGCCGAGCCGGACGCCGATCTGGCTGCAGATAATGGCGAATTGCCGCCGCCACCGGCACCGGACAATAGCAGCCGTCCCGTCGGCCCCTAGCGCCGGAAAATTCCGACCAGCTCCATGTGCGCCGACCAGACGAACTGGTCGATGATCTGCATGCTCTCGAGCCTATAACCGCCTTGCTGCAGGATCAGCGCGTCGCGCGTGAAGGTCGATGGGTTGCAGGACACGCCGACCACCAGCGGCACGGGCGAGCGGGCGAGCGCCCCGGCCTGCTCCTTTGCACCCATGCGCGGTGGGTCGAAGATTACGGCGTCCAACGCATTCATGTCCTTGTCCGCCAGCGGGTTCGAGAACAGGTTGCGGGCCTGCACATTCAGGTTCTTTGCTTTTGTCGCTTTCAGCGCCGCGACCGACGGCTCTTCCGATTCAGCGGCCAGCACCGGCCCGAGATTCAGTAGCGGCCCCGTGAAGGTGCCGCAGCCGCAGAACAGGTCGGCGCTCTTTTCAGCGCGGGCTTCCCTAATCGGGGCCAGTGCCGCTTCGACCAAAGCCGCTTCACCCTCGGCGCTCGGCTGCATGAACGAGCCGGGCGGCAGGTTCACGGTCAGCCGTCCGATTTTCTTCGCAACCGGCGAGCGCTGCACAATAATTTCCGGCTCGTCGCGGTCTCCTGCGCGCCAGCTGACGCGCGCAAGGTTACAATCCGCGGCCATTGTTGCTATCGCCGCGCGCTCCGCGCTCGTCGGCACGCGGCGGTGACCAACCGCGCCGGTGATCATGACGTCAAAGGTAAGACCCGTGTCCTGTACGAACACATCGGCCGGGATGCTGTCGGTGATGATATTGACCAGATGCGGGCGTAATGAATTCACCATCGCCTGCAGGCGCGGTGTTAAAATCATACAGTCGGATATGTCGGTGATGTCGTGGCTGCGCGCACGGTGATAGCCGAGGCGTATTGTATGGTTCTGCACGAACGCAGCCAGCGTGGCACGGCGACGCGTGTGATCGGGGATGAATACCGGCGGCTTCCACACGCCGACCTTTACGTCCGAGCGCTCGAGCAGCATCGGCACGCGCTCGACTTTCCACCTGCGGTATGAATCCGGCTGCCAGTGCTGCAGGCTGCAGCCGCCACAGCGATCAAAATACGGACACGGCGCGTTCACGCGCTCTGGACTCGGGTTCATCAGTTCGACCAGCTGGCCGGAATAGCCCTTGTCGCGTTCATCGACAAGCCGCACGCGCACCACCTCACCCGGCAGCGCCCGCGGCACAAAGACCGGATGGCCCTTCCATGCACTGACGCCGTCGCCCCGGCGGCCGACGGAATCGATCTTTATTTCGACGATCTGCCCTTCCATGGAGCGGTTTTACCGCAGCGGACGAATGCACGCACGCACTTAAATCAACTAGAGGGTTTTGACGAGATAAAGGACGGTATTGCCGGGCGGCTTCGGGTTTTCCTTGAGCAGGTTCAGGCTGGCCTGACTGAAGCGATAGCCGAGCTTTTCCGTGTGCAGCTTGATCGAGGCCTCATTGTCCGCACGGACCGGTCGTTCGATCTGCGTCAGGCCCAGATCTTCCTTCAGATACTTTTCTCGGGTACGAATAAGCGCCTGCGCCACGCCTTTGCCGCGGAATTCCTCATTCACGAAAACCCCGCCGGCCAGATCCATCGGCGTGGTGATGATGCCCGCCGGTTTGTCACCGGCAAACGCCAGCCAACCGCGATTGGGATTGCCGGCATCCATTGTCTTGCGAATGACATCCTGCGCCGCGTTTTTGGGATGGTAGGGACTGCTTTCGTCGAAGTTGCAGCCGTTATGCACCATTTCCTGCCGCAGAAGCTCCTGCACCGCTTCGGTGTCTTGGGGTTGGACCGGTCTGACCGTAATATCCTGAACCATCCTGAAAACATTACGGAAATTTGATTAACGAAGTGTTAATATCCCCCGTACTTCTTGATTTTCGCCATCTTTCCAAGCCATATAAGCGTCTATGACCGATCAGGACAACAAGGACGTCTACAAGGACACCGTCTTCCTGCCGAAGACCGAGTTCCCCATGCGTGGCGAGTTGCCCAAGCGCGAGCCGGAAATCGTCAAAAAATGGCAGGACATGGACCTGTACGGCAAGCTGCGCGAGGCGGCGAAGGGCCGTCCGAAATTCATCCTACATGACGGCCCGCCCTACGCCAACGGCGACATCCACATGGGCCACGCGGTCAATAAAATCCTGAAGGACGTCGTGGTGAAATCGTGGCAGATGATGGGCTACGACGCGCCCTATGTGCCGGGCTGGGACTGCCACGGCCTGCCGATCGAATGGAAGATCGAAGAGCAATACCGCGACGCCGGCAAGGACAAGGACGATGTCGCCCCCCTCGCCTTCCGCGACGAATGCCGCAAGTTCGCGCAGAAGTGGGTCGAAACGCAGTCGGACGAATTCCAGCGCCTCGGTGTTTCCGGCGACTGGAAGAACCCCTACCTAACCATGACGAAAAAGGCGGAAGGCAAGATCGTCCGCGAGAT
>DATJGZ010000012.1:0-19833 GCA_035494535.1 Patescibacteria group bacterium
AAGGTCTATCAGAAGGGCACACCGGTTATTTTGTCCGACATTTTGCCGGTGCTCGAGAACATGGGCATGCAGGTGCTCTCGGAACTTCCGTTTGAGGTCCGGCCGCTCAACGCCGAACAGCCCTTCTGGATTCATGATTTCATGATGGCGACGACCGTTGCCTATACGCCCGCGCAGGTTGAGGGCGCGAAGGCGAAGTTCGAGGAAGCCTTAAGCCGCATCTGGTACAGCCAGATGGAGAACGACAGCCTCAACCACCTCGTGCTCGGCGCGCAGATGGACTGGCGTGAGATCATGATCCTGCGCGGCTATGTCCGCTACTTGAAGCAAACGCGCAGCCCGTTCAGCACGCCCTATGTCGAGCGCACGCTTCATAAAAATGCCGGCATCGCACGCAGCATGGTCGATTTGTTCCGCGCCCTGTTCGACCCGGCGGCGCAGCGTCACGCCGAAAAGAACGCGGCGAAATGCATGGCCGCCATCAACGGGGCGCTGGAAAAAGTCGCTTCGCTGGAGGAGGACCGGATTCTCCGCGGCATCACGGCCCTGATTAATGCGACGTTGCGCACGAATTTCTTCCAGCCGGACAAGGACGGCAATCTCAAGCCCTATGTTGCATTCAAGTTCGACAGCAAGAAGCTGGAAGATCTGCCCGACCCCAAGCCCTATCGCGAGATATGGGTCTATTCGACGCGTGTCGAGGGCATTCATTTACGTGGCGATGTGATTGCGCGGGGCGGCATTCGCTGGTCTGACCGCTTCGAGGACTTCCGTACCGAGGTGCTGGGTCTGATGAAGGCGCAGCAGGTCAAGAACTCGATCATCGTGCCGATGGGCGCGAAGGGCGGCTTCATCGTTAAGAAACCGCCGTTGGTCGGCGGGAAGTCGGCCTATCTGCAGGAAGGCATCGAGTGCTACAAGCTCTTCATCCGCAACCTGCTTGAGATCACCGACAACCGCAAGGGCCGGGACGTCATCCCGCCGCCGAACGTGGTCCGCCGGGACGGTGACGATCCGTATCTGGTCGTCGCTGCCGACAAGGGAACGGCGACGTTCTCCGATATCGCCAACAGCCTGTCGATCGAGTTCGGCTTCTGGCTGGGCGACGCTTTCGCTTCCGGCGGCTCGGCCGGCTACGATCACAAGAAAATCGGCATCACCGCCCGCGGTGCGTGGGAGTCAGTCAAGCGCCATTTCCGCGAGATGAACATCGACACGCAGAAACAGACTTTCGACGTTATGGGCGTCGGCGACATGGCGGGCGACGTCTACGGCAATGGCATGCTGCAGTCGGACAAGATGCGTGTCGTCGGGACTTTCAACCACATTCACATTTTCTGTGATCCCGATCCGGTTGACACGGTGCGAACGTTCAAGGAGCGCAAGCGCCTGTTCAATGCCGTCAAGGGCTGGGAGGAGTACGACACCAAGCTCCTGTCCAAGGGGGGCCGCATCTACAACCGCAGCGACAAGAGCCTGAAGCTGACGCCCGAGATCATGAAGCGGTTCGAGATCACGAAGGAAAACGTGACGCCGGCGGAACTCATCCAGGCGCTGCTGAAGGCACAGGTCGACCTGCTGTTCTTCGGCGGCATCGGCACCTACGTCAAGGCGTCGCAGGAAAGTCATGCCGATGTCGGCGACAAGGGCAACGACGCGCTGCGCGTTAACGCCGCGGAAATCAGGGCGAAGGTAATCGGCGAAGGCGCAAACCTTGCGGTCACGCAAGCGGCGCGGATCGAATACGCGAAGAAGGGCGGACGGCTGAACGCCGATTTCATCGACAATTCGGGCGGCGTCAACTGCTCGGACGTCGAGGTCAATACCAAGATCCTTCTCAACGACGTAATGTCGGAACCCGGGCACAAGCTCAATATCCTCAAGCGCAACGAGCTTCTGGTCCGCATGACGGACGAGGTGGCGCAGCTGGTTCTGCGCAACAATTACCAGCAGGTGCAGGGCATCAGCCTGATGGAATACCAGGCCCCCGCCAACCTGCCCATGCACGCTCGCCTGATCGACGATCTCGAGCGCAGCCACGGCCTTTCGCGCAAGGGAGCGGGATTGCCGGACGCCGACGAGATCGAGGCGCGCATCAAGCAGGGCAAGGGCCTGACGCGGCCTGAGCTTGGCATCCTTCAGGCGCATGCGAAAATATTGTTTACGCGCGAGGTCCTGCACAGCGACATCCCCGACATGCCGGAGATGGAAGGACGCTGGCTGTTCGACTATTTTGCGACGCCGCTGCGCATGAAATACGAGAAGGAGATTCGCCGCCATCGCCTGCGCCGCGAGATCATCGCGACGACGCTGGTGACGAGCCTCGTCAACCGCATGGGCCCGGTATTCATAAAGAGCATGGCCGACAAGACCGGCGCCAGCGCGGCCGAAGTCGCCAAGGCGTTCGAGGTCGTGCGCGAGGCGTTCGAGCTCGACCTGCTCTGGTCGCAGCTCGAAGCGCTGGACAACAAGGTTTCGGCCGACATTCAGCTGCGCGCCATGCGCGTGATCACACAGATGGCCGAGCGCGAGACGCTATGGTTCCTTACGCGCCTCGGCCGCCGTCTCGATATCAGCCGCGACATCAAGGCATTCCAGAAAGGCATTTCGGACCTGACCGACGTCTTGGATGACGTTGTGACCGACGATCGGGCGTCAACCATCAAAAAGCGCATGGATCTTGCGCTCAGCGAAGGCTTGCCGCCCGAACTGGCGCGGCATGTTGCCATCGTTGCACCCCTCGGTGCTGCTTGCGACATCACCCGCATCAGCATGGAGCAGAAGACCGATCAGCGCCTGATCGCGCGTATTTACTTCGAACTTGGCGAGTATTTCCACCTGCACTGGCTGCGTCAGCAGGCGCGCGCTATGCCAGCGAAGGATCGCTGGACGGCTGAAGCGGTCGATGGGTTGATCGAACTGTTCTACAACGCGCAGGCGGGACTGACCGCGCGGATCCTGCAGGACATGAAGAAGGAGCTGCGCGGCGCGAAGGCGCCGAAGGGCATTGTCCAGCGCTGGGTCGATACGTACGGCCACCATGCCGCACAGCTTTTGCCGTTCTTCGCCGATGTCCGCCGCGAGGGCAAAGTCGACGTGCCCATGCTGATGCTGACGGAAAGCCGCCTGCGGCAGCTTCACGCTGCCTGACTAAGGTTGCGGCGGTGTCGGTCCCGATTCAACGGCGTTGTGGCCGGTGATATCGTATTTACTGCCGTTGTATAGCCGACCCAGGAAATCGAGGAAGAATATGCGCTGCGCGTCCTCGTGGCGCGGCTTGGACAGATTGATATCGACTGTCTCGATAATCTTCATCATGTCGTTGAACAAGCCGTTCAGAAACTCGCGACCCTCCGGCAGGGGCATCTCGGCGATCTTGCCCATGCGGTCCTTGAACGGTGTCTCCAGCGTAAAGATCCAGCTCGCACCCTCACCTTTGCCGGGATTCTTCTCGATGAATTTGTCGACTTCGACGGTCAGGCGGTCGAGTTCCTCGATGGCGGCGAATCCGGCCTCGGATGTCAGAACACTCGTATTCAGAATTTTTTTTGTCAGCGTTTCGATTTGGTCGCCGAGCTTGACGCCCTCATCGAGAAGCCCGTAGGGAATCGAATGGCTGTCCTTGAAAACGGCCTTCGGGTCGGGGTTCAGCGGGTCCTTCCAGCTGAAATCGATAGTGGCGTTACGAACGCTGCCCTCCATCACTTTCGCCCAAAGAGTGGCGGCGCGCACGGGAAATTCCTGCACGGCCTTGTAGAAATCCTCGTCCAGATCCGGAACCCAGATGGTGCGCTCAAGGGCCGTTCCCGGCGGCCCCACTTTTATTGCTTTTCTTCCCATAGGGTTATGAGAAGACAAAAACTTCGTCTCTGTCAAATCAAATTAAAGTGCTGCGGCCAGAAGTACCAAAAAACCGAGGATTCGGTTCATCCTGAAGACCTCAAGACTTTTGGCAGGATCGTTTGGATCCCACATCTTGATCTGTATCGCGAAATGCATCGCCGGAAACAGCAGGAAGACGAAGCTTTGCCAGTTCTCATGGGCAGCGATAAAGGCGAGGAGAATCAGTACCCATGCCGCCGCGTAGAATCCGGCCACCCACTTCTTGCTGTCCGGGCCGAACTTGATGGCCGTCGAGCGCACGCCGATCTTCATGTCATCTGCGATATCCTGATGCGCATATATAGTGTCGTAACCCAGCGTCCAGAAGATTCCGGCGGCATAGAGCAGCAGGGCAGGCAGGCCCACCGCACCGGTCACCGCGCCCCAGCCCATTAATGCGCCGAAATTGAAGATCAGGCCCAGCACCAACTGCGGCCACCATGTAAATCTTTTGGCCAGCGGATAGATGACGATCAGCGGCAGCGAAAGAATCCCCAGCAGGATTGTCACCAGCGACATCTGTGTCAGAATCCAGAAGCCGATCAGCAGGAGGACGGCAAGAAACGCAAGCGCTTGTTTCGGCGTAACCGTTCCGGCCGCGAGCGGCCGGGCCATCGTGCGTTCGACCCGACGGTCGAAGTCGCGGTCCCACAAATCGTTGATCACACAGCCCGCCGCGCGCATCACGACCGCGCCGACGCCAAACAGGATCATGGTTTTCTCATCGCGGGCGTTCATAGCCGAGTAGCGACCGACCGCTAGCACGATTCCCCACCATCCGGGCAGCAGCAGGAGCCATGTCCCGACCGGTCGGTCCAGCCGCGCCAGCAGTGCATAGGGCTGCGCCGCCGGGGGCAACCAGCGCCCGATCCAGCCGTCGGTTCTGATATCGGTGTGTGTCATGGGTAAAGCCGTGCTATACGATTCATTTATGGCGAAAGAAGATTTTATAAAGCTGCCGCGTCTTTATGTCGACCACGAACTGAGTGACGGGGGAGAGATCGAATTGTCGCCCCCGCAGACCCACTACCTGCGCAATGTCCTTCGCCGCGGCACGGCGGACGATGTGAGGGTATTCAACGGTCGCGACGGCGAATGGCTGGCGGCGTTGGATTTCGGCAAGAAATCCGTGACGGCGCGCCTGCGCGATCATCTGAAACTGCAGCCTCCCGAGAAAACCGAGACGCATCTGCTCTTCGCGCCGATTAAAAAGGATGCAATGGACTTCCTGATCGAGAAAGCCGTGGAGCTGGGCGTCACGCACCTGCATCCCGTCCTGACGCAAAATACTGAAGTGCGTCGGGTGAACGAGGATCGCGTCCGCACGCAGATCATCGAGGCGGCGGAGCAGTGTGAGCGCCTGACAATTCCCACGCTGGCTGCGATTACAAGCCTCTCGGATATCGGCTCACGCTGGAATTCTGAAATTAATTTGTACGCGTGCATTGAGCGCCGCGCCGCCAATCCGCTGACCGGACCATTTTCCAAAAAAACAGCCTTCCTGATCGGGCCCGAAGGTGGATTTACGGAAGAAGAAAAAGAAAAGTTAGGTAAATTAAAGTTCGTGGTGCCAGTGAATCTCGGCGAATCGATTCTCAGGGCGGAAACAGCCGCGCTGCTTTGCCTGTCGGCACGCAAACTTTCCGATATTAGGTAAATCAGTCCCGGGTTAGAGGCCGCGGTGGGCTTACTTTGAGTCCCGTGGACTCAGCCAGTTTACGGGCATTTTCCGCGCTGGCCTCGATTCTAACGGTGGAATTCAACCAGACGGTATTCTTCACCGCGATGGGCTCGCCGCCGGCTGCGCGATTGAATTCATCAATCAGGCTCAGCATCCCGCGCAGGCTTTCCTCCAGAACGGGCTTGGCTTCCCCGAGTCGGAGGCCGGCAGTTTCTGGGTTGGTTTTCGGCTCTACAATATAAAAAGGCATGCATCACCTCGCTTGGATTTAAGACAGCGTACTTTATGCCCCTATAAGCGTCTACCCCCTTGCGCGGGTTCCATTTTTGGGTGTATCAAGTCCATTGAGTAAAGCCAACTTTCGCAAGCGATTGAACATCATGACAAAAAGTACTCTACGGTGGCAGGCGGCTCTGGTGGCGGGCCTGATCTTGTTTACGGCGAACAGCGCATGGGCCGATGTCGGCGCCCCGCGGCCGTGGCAGATGTGGTATCAGCCGGCGGCGAGCCCCATGGCGGAGCGCGCATTCGACCTCCACCATTACGTCCTTTATGTGATCACAGCGATCGTCATTTTCGTGCTCGGCCTGCTGCTGATCGTCATCGTGAAGTTCAACGCGAAGGCCAATCCGACACCGCGTCAGTTCGCGCACAATACGGTGCTTGAATTTGCCTGGACGGTGATCCCGGCAGTCATCCTGATCTTCATCGCCATTCCGTCATGGCGCCTCATTTATTATCAAGACCGCACGGCCCAGCCCGAGATGACGCTCAAGGTCACCGGTTATCAATGGTACTGGGGGTACGAGTATCCTGACCAGGGCGGCATCAGCTTCATGTCGAACTACATTCACGACAACGACATCGACAAGAGCAAGGGGCAGCTTCGCCTGCTCTCGACGGACAATGCGGTCGTCGTGCCGGTCGATACCAACATTCAGGTGCTCGTAACGGCGTCGGACGTAATTCATTCGTGGTCGGTGCCGGCCTTCGGCGTCAAGATCGACGCGGTTCCGGGACGAACCAACGAAACCTGGATGCGCATCACCAAGACGGGCACTTATTACGGCCAATGTGATCAGCTCTGCGGCCAGAACCATTCGTTCATGCCGATCGAAATCCGGGCGGTCTCGAAGGAAGCGTTTCAGGCCTGGGTGAAGGATCCGAAACATGTGCCGCCGCCGCCGGACAAGATGGCGATGGCCGACACCGCGCCTTCGGGTAACGAGCCCGCGGCCGAAAAGCCCGCCGGAGACGAAGAACCGGCCAGTGAAGAACCTGCCAAAGAAGAAGGACAAGAGTAATATGAGTGCTACAGCCCACGGCGCGACCGCCGACCACGCCGATCACCACGCCGACCACAAGCTCGATTTCTTTACGCGTTGGCTCTGCTCGACCAACCACAAGGACATCGGCACGCTTTATCTTCTCTTCTCTTTCATTGCGGGACTGATCGGTCTTTCCTTCTCGATCATGATGCGGATGGAATTGCAGGAGCCGGGCGTCCAGTTCCTCAAGGACGCCTCCGGCAACCCCGACGGCCAGATGTGGAACGTCCTTGTCACCGCGCACGGCTTGATCATGGTGTTCTTCGTCGTTATGCCGGCGCTGATCGGCGGTTTCGGCAACTGGTTCATCCCGCTCATGATCGGGGCGCCCGACATGGCATTTCCGCGCCTGAACAACATGTCGTTCTGGCTGCTGGTCCCTTCATTCGCGCTGCTGCTGGGCTCCGCCTTCGTCGGCGCCGGCGCCGGAACCGGATGGACCGTCTATCCCCCGCTGTCATCTAAACTGGGACACCCGGGCATGTCGGTCGACATGGCGATTTTCTCGCTTCACCTGGCCGGTGCGTCGTCGATTCTGGGCGCGGCTAACTTCATCACCACGATCTTCAACATGCGCGCACCGGGCATGACGCTGCACAAGATGCCGCTGTTCATCTGGGGCATGTTGGTGACAGCCTTCCTGCTCGTGCTCTCGCTGCCGGTGCTCGGCGGCGCCATCACGATGCTGCTGACGGATCGCAACTTCGGGTCGTCCTTCTTCAAGCCCGAGGGCGGCGGCGACCCGCTGTTGTTCCAGCACCTGTTCTGGTTCTTCGGTCACCCCGAAGTCTACATCATGATCCTGCCGGCGTTCGGCATCGTCAGCCAGATCGTTTCGACCTTCTCGAAGAAGCCGATCTTCGGTTATCTCGGCATGGTCTATGCGATGGTGGCAATCGGCTTCGTCGGCTTCGTCGTGTGGGCGCACCATATGTACGTGGTCGGCATGAGCGCGAACGTCCGCACCTATTTCATGATCGCGACCATGATCATCGCGGTGCCGACCGGCATCAAGATATTCTCATGGATCGCCACGATGTGGGGCGGGTCGATCGAGTTCAAGACGCCGATGCTCTGGGCGACGGGATTCATCTTCCTGTTCACCGTCGGCGGCGTGACCGGCGTCGTGCTGTCGAATGCGGGCGTCGACGTGACGCTGCACGACACCTACTACGTGATCGCGCATTTCCACTATGTGCTCTCGCTCGGCGCCGTGTTCGGCATCTTCGCGGGCTTTTATTACTGGATCGGCAAGATGTCCGGTCGGCAGTATCCCGAGTGGGCCGGCAAGCTGCATTTCTGGACTACGTTCATCGGCGTCAACATGACTTTCTTCCCCCAGCACTTCCTGGGGATGGCGGGCATGCCGCGGCGGATCATGGACTATCCCGATGCCTATTCGGACTGGAACAGCATCTCGTCCTTTGGTGCCTATATCACCGGCATGAGCACCGTGTTCTTTGTGTGCATGGTGATCTGGACGCTGAAACGCGGCCGGCCGGCCGAAGGCAATTACTGGCATGTCCAGCCGCAATGCATGACGCTGGAATGGACGCTGCCCAGCCCGCCGCCGTTCCACCAGTTCGAGATCCAGCCGATGGTAAAATAATTCGGCGCGTCTGATTGTTAGCGAAGTTAAAAAAAGGCGGGAAAATCTCCCGCCTTTCTAATTTGAGTTTGTCCTTATTTACGGCGCGCGGCGCACGGTCATGATATAGGCCGGCTGGCCATTATGACGCGCCTCCTGCAGATTCTCGGGCACAAACTCGTTGTGATTATGGTGCAGCAGTTGTGCGTGCGTGCTGGCGTCATGATGCAGCGCCTGCCAGTGATCCTTTTCGGATTCGAAGGCGGCTGCGTTCGCGAATGTCAGGCGGAATTGCCGCGTTTCCGCACCCATCAGGTTGAAATCCGCCGGTTGGTTGGTGGTCAGATCAGTGACGACTAAATGTCCATGAGGCTTCATGGTTTTCTCCATTACTCCGTTGCTTTTTTTTGGGATGGCCCCGGTCCAGTGGCAGGAAGCTGTCGCTGAGGCTGAGGTCTCTATTTACCGTGGGGCGAATTCATAATCCTGTCGGATGCAGCTGTCAAAAAACCAGCCGAGTTGACATCGATTTTATAAATGATTATGAAAATGTATTTGCATTATTATTGCGAATTTGACTAGTTCCTATGAAATGAACGGAAAGTTTAGAGAAAGAATTTGTAATTTTCATTCTTATCGTGCTAGCGTTTTTTCATGATCACCTTATGCAGCATATTTGACCGGCACGCGCCGGATGAGACCGCCGACACAGGCGCGGACCGCACCGGTGCGGACACGCAGGCGGGCGATGCTGCGAACGGCGCCGAAGCCCACGATTTCGGCCTCGAGTTCAGGGAGAATCCCTTCACCAGCTTCATGCGCAAACTCCGCGACATGATCGAGCGCGATCCGCGCGAGGCGATGCGGATGGTGGAGAATGCGCGGAGCGCAAAAATCTTCACTAAATCCTACGAACAGGAAGGCATACAGAAGGCCAAGGACCGCATTATCGAAGCGCTCAGCCATGAAAAGCCCGAGGGCAGCCTCGCTCACCAATTCCTTCGCAGCGTTCTCGATGCATCGGCTCCGGCGCCGGCATCGCCGGCACAGGTGCAGCTCCGCAACCAGATCCATCTCGCACCCGCGTTGCGCCCTTCATTCTTGGCGCCGGGCAATAGCGGACTCGCTGCCCTCTCGCTCAATCTTTGACATAAACATCAACTGTGCGGATTTGGACCCGCGTTCCCGATAGAAAATCCGGGCGGTTCAGCTATGTTTGTTTTATTCTTTTCTTTGTCGTGCCACAGGTTTAAACAAAAGCCATGACGATTACGGCAACCATCGAGCAGCAGGCTGAAGAATCCCGAGTGAGCGACTTTTTCGCGTTGCTTAAGCCCCGAGTCATGAGCCTTGTCGTGTTTTCCGGTTTCGCAGGTATGTGGATCGCGCCGGGCTTCGACCGGCTTCATCCGGTCCTCGCCTTGACGGCGATGCTGGCGCTGGCGGTGGGCGCCGGCGCGGCGGGCGCCGCCAACATGTGGTACGAGCGCGACATCGACTCGGTCATGCGGCGGACGAAGGGTCGCCCCCTGCCGATGGGACGCGTTGCGCCCGACGAGGCGCTCAGTTTCGCCGCCGTGCTTTCGGTTCTTTCCGTGCTGACGATGGGCCTCGCCCTCAACTGGACGGCCGCCGCCTTGCTGGCCGTCGCTAACCTATTCTACATTTTTGTCTACACGGTCTGGCTCAAGCGGCGCACGCCGCAGAATATCGTGATCGGCGGTGCGGCGGGCGCCTTTCCGCCCATGATCGGGTGGGCCGCGGTCACGGGCCACGTGACCCTGCTGCCGATTATTCTTTTTGCGATCATCTTCTTGTGGACGCCGCCGCATTTCTGGGCGCTGTCCCTGTTTATGAGCGACGACTACAAGCGCGCAGGTATCCCGATGATGCCGGCGGTCAAGGGCGCGGATTCGACCAAGCGGCAGATGCTGGCCTATACGCTGATCCTCACGCCGGTGGCGCTGGCGCCCTATCTGCTCGGGTACACGAGCGCGGGATATGGAATCATTGCGCTGGTCCTGAACCTGTTCTTCATCTTCACGGCCGTGCGCGTAATGCTCGACAAGACCGATAAAAGCGCGCGGCTGATGTTCGGCTATTCCATCTTCTATCTGTTCGCGATCTTTCTGGGGCTGATGTTCAATGTCGGATGACATTCACAAGCGCAAGCGGAAGAAAAATTTGGTCGTGCTCGCGCTGGTGCTCGGCTGGTGCGCCCTGATCTGGGCCATCACGATGGCGAAAATGGCGCATGGCGAGACGCTCGACGAGCACCCGTTTGATCCCTACAAGCAGGGGCGCATCGACCATCAGGAGCGGATGGACGAAACGACGCAGAAGTACGAGACGGACGGCGAGGTCTATCGGCAGCAGTCAGCCGATACGGCACAGAAATACAAGACCGACGGCGAGGCCTACCGGCAGCAGTCAGCCGATACAGCGCAGAAATACAAGACCGACGGCGAGGCGTATCGGCAACAGTCAGCCGATACGGCGCAGAAATACAAGACCGACGGCGAAGCTTATCGTCAAAAATCAGCCGACACCGCCGAGCAATATGAGACACGGGGTGCGGAGTACCGGCAGCAATCGGCCGATACGGCCGAACAATACAAGACGCGCGGGACAGAATACCGCCAGCAGTCGTCAGATACAGCCGAGCAATACAAGACGCGCGGGACGGAATACCGCCAGCAGTCAGCGGATACAGCCGAGCAATACAAGACGCGCGGGACGGAATACCGCCAGCAATCCGCGGACACAGCCGAGCAGTACAAAACGCGCGGCGCGGAATATCGCCAGGAATCCGCCGATACGGCGGAGAAATACAAAACCGACGGCGATGCGCACCGTCAGAAATCGGCCGACACGGCCGAGCAATACAAAGCGCGCGGTGCGGATTATCGCGAGGAAGTCGCGCCGAACCCGCGGCACTGGTGGGACGACTGGCTGAGCCGCCACAAGATCTGATATATCGCCATGAGTAACGCTTCAGATACGAAACAAAAGAACCGCCGAACGGTTTCGACCGTCTTGCTCGTCGTCGCGGTGATGGTCGGTCTGAGCTTCGCGTCCGTGCCGCTTTATCGACTTTTCTGCGGCGCCACCGGCTTTAACGGCACGACCGGCGTCGCCAAGACCGGGCCCGCTCAGGATAAAATTGTCGACCGGATTATAAAAGTCAGGTTTGTAGGCAACGTCGCCCGCGACGTGCCATGGCGTTTTGCGCCCCAGCAGCAGGAAATTGCCGTAAAACCGGGTCAAACCGTTAAAATCGCCTATAATGCGGAAAATCTGAGCGACGCGACGATCGACGGCACCGCCGTCCATAATGTCACGCCGCTCAAGGCCGGCTATTACTTCAAGAAAACCCAATGCTTCTGCTTCACCGATCAGGTCCTCAAGCCCCACGAAAAGGCCGTGCTGCCGGTGGTGTTTTTCATCGACCCGGCGCTGGACAAGGATCACGCCATGGACGACGTGACCACCATCACGCTTTCCTACACTTTCTTCAACAAGGGCAGTTCCGACCTTGATAAGACCATGGAAGATTTTTACAATACGTCCGCCGGTGCGGTCCCCGCGGATAAAACCGCGAAAACGCAGAGTTCTTCAGTCCGATAACAACAGGTAAACCATGTCAGACAAAATCGAGTACGCCTCCAGCGGCATCCCGCAACCCTTTCACCTGGTCCGTCCCAGCATCTGGCCGTTGATCGGGGCACTTGCCGCGGGCACGCTTGCCGTCGGCGCGTTGCTGTACATGCACGATATAAATCTCGGCTCGTTCCATTTCGGGCTGAAGGGCGTGTTGGTCGGGCTGCTCGCGGTCGCCACGGTGATGTTCTTCTGGTGGAAGGATGTGATCCATGAGGCGGTGGTAGAAAAAGCGCATTCGCCGCTCGCCAAGATCGGTCTGCGCTATGGCATGCTGCTGTTTATCTCTTCCGAGGTGATGTTCTTCGTCGCTTTCTTCTGGGCGTTCTTCAACGGCTCGCTGTTCCCGACGCTGGCGATTGGTCATGTCTGGCCGCCCAAAGGGATGGAGGTCATCAATGCCTTCGACATGCCGCTGCTGATGACGATGGTCCTGCTGCTGTCGGGCTGCACGGTGACGTGGGCGCATTACGCGATCCTGCACAACAACAGGTATGACGCGGTGCGTGGTCTCGGCGCCACGATCATGCTGGGCATGATCTTCCTTGCCTGCCAGAGCTATGAGTATGCGCACGCGGAATTCGCGTTCTCGCAGAACATCTACTCGTCGGCGTTTTTCATGGCGACGGGTTTTCACGGCTTCCACGTGTTCGTCGGTACCTGTTTCCTGGTTGTGTGCTATTTCCGCGCCGAGAAGGGACATTTCACCGCCGACAGCCATTTCGGCTTCGAGGCCGCCGCCTGGTACTGGCACTTCGTCGACGTGGTCTGGCTGTTCCTGTTCCTGTGCATCTACTTCTGGGGCAACAAGATCGGCGTTGACCATACGGCCCTTTATCCGCCGAATGCCGTCGTCACCTACTAACGCGCAATCCGGCCTTCTGGCAGCGGCGCTGGCGTGCCGCTGCCCACGGTGCCGCAAGGCCTATATCTACAAGCCCGGTTTCCTTTCTCTCGATCTTGTCGAGCGCTGTCCTGAATGCGGACTGGAGCTGGCCCGGAACGATAATGGCGACGGGCCCGCGGTCTTCCTGATTTTCGTTCTC
Organism: Patescibacteria group bacterium; assembly: GCA_035494535.1. Taxonomy (GTDB): domain Bacteria; phylum Pseudomonadota; class Alphaproteobacteria; order Micavibrionales; family Micavibrionaceae; genus JACQIJ01. The sequence goes on from DATJGZ010000012.1 coordinate 13,186, forward strand.
GGCTTTTCGCTCGTACCGATGGCATTCGTTGTCGACATGCTATTCAGTCCGCCGATCTGGCTGACGGGCAGTATTTTCAGCACGCTGGCGCTGGCCATTACGTTTGGTGCGCTGCGGCCGCTGAAAGCCTACGTCCTGGCGCTGCAGTACAAGCACCGGCCCGAGATCTGGGAAAAGACCTGATCATGCGCAAGCCGCCCGTCATGGCGACCGTGCTCACGCTCGTCAGTATTGCCATTCTTTGCGGTTTAGGGACATGGCAGGTCAAGCGTCTGCACTGGAAGCAAGGCATTCTGCATCAGCTGGAAATTGCGGAGTCGATGAACAGCACGCCGCTCGTCACCTATACCGACATCGTGGCGCGTGCAGACGAAGACGACTTGAAACTGATACGCAACGTCTCGCTGCGCGGCCGTTGGTTGAACGACCGGGAAGTGTTGCTGGCGCCGCGCACATGGCAGGAAAAGATAGGTTATCACCTGTTAACGCCGCTAGCGCTCGACGGTGGCGGGACGGTGTTGGTCAACCGCGGCTGGATCCCCGAAGATAAAAAGGACCCGGCCAGCCGGCCGGAGACGATCGTCAATGCTTCCGAAGTCGACGTCATGGGTATGCTGCGCCATCCGGAACGGGCGAATATTTTCGTGCCCAGGAATGCGCCGGAGAAAAACGAGTGGTTCCGTATCGACCTGGCGCAGATCGCGACCGCGCGCCATATCAAAAATCTTGCGCCGCTGGTGCTCTACGCGAAATTGGAAACCGGAAATCCGGAACTGCCGGTCAAGGAGGCGCTGGTCTGGCATCCGCCGAACAACCACGCCTCATACGCATTCTTCTGGTTCAGCATGGCCGGCATACTGGCAGTCGTGTATTGCTTCAGATTTCTCAGAAATAAACCGGCCTAGCGCAGAGCATTCTGGCCGGCGGCGGGGGCGAGCGCGGCGAACTTGGAAGCCGCCATCGCCTCGTAGCGCTGGTAGAGCGTGTGGACGTAGCTCTTGAAGGTGGCGAGCTGCGGGCCCTTAAGCGCTTCGCCCTGCGCGACCTTGACCGAGCGCGGATTTACCTGCTCGTCGTTGATCAGGACTTCGTAATGCAGGTGCGGGCCAGTAGAGCGGCCGGTCACGCCGATATAGCCGATCACCTGTCCCTGATGCACTTTCATCCCGGCATGCAGGCCGGCGGCGAAGCGCAGCATGTGCGCGTAAGCGGTCTTGAGCGTCGAGTTGTGGCGGAGCCGCACATAATTGCCGTAGGTGCTGAAGGGGCCCATCCGCTCGATCATGCCGTTGCCTGCGGCGTAAATCGGCGTGCCGATGGGGGCTGCGAAGTCCATGCCCTTGTGCATCTTGGTATAGCCGAGCACGGGATGGAAGCGCATGCCGAAGCCGGAAGATATCCGCGCGCCATCGACCGGCGTGCTAAGCAGCGCCTTCCGGACGCTGACGCCTTCGGGATTGAAGTAATCGACGTCGCCGCCCTGCGTCTCGTAGCGGAAGATTGGGTTGTCGTTGCCGTTGACGGTCAGGTTGGCGAACAGCACTTCACCCGAACGGATCGGGGTGCCGTCCGGCGTTTCATACTGTTCGTACATGACCTCGAGCTTGTCGCCGGGCTGGATGTCGCGCTGGAAGTCGACGTTCCACGAATAGATGCGGATGGCCTTGGCGATGACGGCCGCGGGGATATGGGATTCCAGCGCCGAGCCGAATAGCGAAACATCGATATCCGCCTTGCGGGCATAGACCTTGCGCACGGCTTCGCGCTTGTCCAGCGCCGCGCCGAAGCTGCCATCGGCGTTCTTCGCGAGCGTCACGGTGCTCAGTAGGTTCACCGGGACCATCAGTTTGGAGAAATTGTAGGAATGCGCGCCCGCCGGATCGAAATGCAGCGATAGCTTCTGGCCGGGCGTGATGGAGCGGGGATCATAGTACCGGCGCAGAGCCTGAATGGCGTTATAGGCGTCTGCCGTCGAGACGCCGGCATCTTCCAGAACTTCTTCGAGCGTGTCGCCGCGGTCGATCCGCACGGTCGTGTCCTTGGGCTGCGGTGCAGCCTGCGCCACTTGCTGGGCCGGTGCGGGCGCAACGGACTTTTCCTCCGCCTCGTCGGCAGCCGTGCTTTCGTCGTCGGCTTCCGCTTCCTGCTGATCCTGATAAGGCGCCGGCACGAAATCGCGGTCATTATCGTCGTAGGAGCCGACCGACGCGACCTGTAGCGGCGACGCGGCGACATGTTGGTACATCAACCGCGGCGCCAGCGACGAAGCGATGCCCACCGTCGTGAACATGACGGCGAAGGCGGGAGCAACCATGTAGCGAAGGCGGATCGTGTTGTGGCGCGTGAGGACATAGCGGTCACGCACGCGCAGACGGGATGAGGCCCTGTTAAGGACCGTCAGAATGCCGCTGTTCGAAAGAAGTTTGTGGACGGAAGAAATCATGCCCCGGAAATTGTTACTGCCGTTTTCCCCAATACTCTAAGTCAGCCCCACAAAGGCAAGTCTTGACTAGCACAGCCCATACCCGAAACCAAGCCGGAAGGAATTTTTGGGTCGAAAATTATCCCCAGCCTGTTAACACTTATACGGAAAAACAAATTTACGTTTTTCCGCAGTCCCTTGTAATCGCCTCATAGGCGGCGCCCGTGCCCTTGAGAGCGAAGCTGTCGGTGGTCGCCGTGCCGTGCGCGGATTCACCTTTTACGACCATGGATTTTCCCTTGCGCATCGCGGCGGCAATCTTGTTATCGGTGGCGCCGTCCGGCGCCCACGCCGTGTCGTCCTGCGTGAATAGCGTGAATTTATCCTTGCCGATCGTCACCGTGACGTTGCTGCCCGCCTTATAGGTATAGCCGGCGATATAGCTGAAGACGTTCTTGGTGCCGTCGGCGGGGCGGTTCGTGACCAGCGCGTAAACATCGCCGCGTTTCGCCTTTTTCGCCGAGTTGTCCATCTTCTGTGGCTGACTTGCCATATAACAGACCTTCTTGCCATCCTCAATGAAGGTATAAGCGGTCCAGTAACCGTCCTTGGCGATGATGCGCGGTTCGTCCGCATGTGCGGCTCCCGAGAGCAAACCGCTTGCCATAATCATACAGATCAATGATTTCCTGATATTTTTCACGGCCGCCATTCGAAGGATTGCCCGCAGGGCGAGAAGGAATATTACCTAAAAATTCTAATCCATCGCCAAAAAAGGTTCAATCTCTATGATCCGGTCGTGGGGATAACACGTATAACGATGCATGTACACGGCAAGCGTAGTTGAGACTCCATTTACACTTTACCCTCTGGGCGAAAAGGCGCCTAATAAGCGGATGAGCGCAAAGCGCAAGCCTGAAGCGGGCAAGACTCCCTATCCCGTCACGTTCGAGGATCTGCTGGTGGCGGTCGGCAAGAACCGCGACCGCGACGCCTTCGTGCGCCTGTTCGAGCATTACGCGCCGCGCGTGAAATCTTTCCTGATGAAAGGCGGCATGAGCCCGGCGCAGGCCGACGACCTCGCGCAGGACACGATGCTGACCGTCTGGCGCAAGGCGCCGCAATACAACCCGACATTGGCCGGGGCGGGGACATGGATATTCACCATCGCCCGTAACCGCCGTATTGATTTTCTGCGCAAGCAGGCGCGGCCCGAGCCTGATCCGTCCGATCCGCTGATGGAGCGCGCGGGACCCGATGCGCCAGATGCCGCGCTTAGTCACAGCGAGGAAAGCCGCGCCATCCGCGAGGCGCTCGACCAGCTGCCGCACGAGCAGGCCGAGCTGGTGCGTAAGGCATTTTATGAAGACAAGACGCACAGCGACATCGCCGAGGAAACCGGCCTGCCGCTGGGCACGGTGAAATCCCGCCTGCGGCTCGCGGCCGAGCGGCTGCGCAACACACTGGGGGAGGGCTTCCGATGAGCGACCATATGAAAGACCCGCACGCCCAGCTCGGCGAGCTTTACGACCTGATGCTGATGGAATATGCCAGCGGCGCGCTCGACGACGCGCTTTCGCTGCTGGTCGCCTCGCACCTGACACTCTCAGCCGTTGCGCGCCAGCGGGTCGCGTTTTTTGAGTCCCTCGGCGGCGCGCTGATGGACGAATGCTGCGAACCGGTCTCGATGGCCGAGAACGCCCTCAACGCCGTGCTCGGCAAGCTTGAATCCTGTGGAGCGGAGTCGCCTTGCACGGCGATGGACATCATGCGCGAGGCGGGCATCCATCTGCCGCAGCCGCTGCAGCAGCACATGAAGGCGCGCGCCTGCAATACCGGCAAGTGGCATCGCGCGCCGGGACACGTGCGTGTGATGCCGATCCCACTGGCGCCTTGCAAAATGCATTACCGCGCGCTGTTGATGAAGGCGCGGCCGGGCGCCGCGCTGCCGCGCATGCGGCACATCAGCCGCGAATACTGCGTCGTGCTGCAAGGAAATCTCCGCCGCCGCGAGGAATATTACCACGCGGGCGACCTTTTCGTGATCGAGAGCGAGTCCGCGCCGCGGCCCGTGGTCGACGCGGGCGCTGAAGGCGTGTGCCTCGTCGTCAGCGACGCGCCGGCCCGCCGCCGCGCGAGCTGGTTCGACCAGTTCTTCCCGTTTGGGTTTTAGGTTGGCGCCATCGCCGGCATGTTGGCGACTTTTGGCGCCGACGTATGCTGCGCGTGTGCGGCGGTGAATTCGGACGCCGTCGTGATGTTCTTCTTGATCGATGCGATGTCGGCGTCCGTCAGGCCCCACGCCTGCTTTTCCTCGTCCGTCATCTGGTCGAGGCGTTCTTCGATCTTCTTGCGGTGGAAATCGTCTTTCGCCAGCAGCGCATCGCCGTCGCGCCATCTCAGCTTTGAGGTTGCATAGTCAATCTTGGTCTCGTCGCCTTCCCAGCTTAGCACGCCGTCGATGCCGATAGTCGCGGCTAATCCTTTTTTCATCGCGCCGATTGCGGTCGCGGTGATGCAGTGGGTGGAAACCGTGCCCATCACCAGCACGTTCTTAACCCCGCGTTCGTCTTTAAGATAGCTCGTGAAGGCCGGATCGTCGTCCTGCGGGTCCGGCAGCTGCACCGGGTTGCCTTTTTTATCTCTGCGATAGTCGTTCTGTAGAGTCCTGCGTAGTGCGTCGTTGTCCGCATAATCCTTCGGCTCGACAAACGCGCTCTTGAAGAATTTCTGGTAGATGGCCTCATTCTGTTGCGGGCCGTGGTCGCGCAGGAACTGCCGGAAGATCATCCGGTTTTTCTCGCCGCGATTGATGCCGTCGAAGCCGAACTCTGAAAGTTTACCGAGGTCGCGCCGATCCGGCAGGCCGTTCTCGGGTTTGATGAGATGACTTTGGTTGTCCTTGCTCATCACGACCCACGTGACCGGGATGTTTTTGGCCCGCAGATCATCAACGGTCTTGCCGAGCTTGTCGAAGTAATCCTTCGCGTCCTTCACCGACATATGGCCGGCGCCCTGAACGTCGATAATGAGCGCCATGGTATCGGATTGCGGCAGGTCGGCTTTCGCGCGGCTGCTGGCATTGAACGATCCGTTCGATTTGCGCGTGTTTCCGCCCATACCGCCCCCTCCGTTGGCCGTACAACTATATCGGCAACAGGTTAATGATTTATTAATATGGAAAATAAGCGGCTGGAATCAGGCCGTTTTCTTGCGCGTAAAGCGCCGCCCGTGCTTGTGCTTGGCGCGCTCTTCCATCGGGCCGCCGGCACGCACCGGGCGCTCGGCAAAGCGGCCCATCGAGATCATGCGGTCGTACATCACCAGCGCCCCGGCCACGCCGACATTGACGCAGAACTTCATTGGGATTTTCACGATATGGTCGCAGCGCGCCTGCAGCGCGGGCGACAGGCTGCCCATCTCCGGCCCTAATACATACGCCGCGCGGGTCGGGTGCCGAAAGCTCGGCAGCTCGACCGCATCCGGCACCAGCTCAACCCCGACCAGCTGGCAGCCCTCGGGCAGTTCCATATCGGCGACGCTTTTGAATTGATGATACGGCACGTGGTCGAAGGCGTCGGAAGTGTCCGACTGCCGCATGGCGTGGATGTCGACCGACGGCGCGATGGCGAAGAAAAACGACGCGCCGAACGCATGGGCGGAGCGGGCGAGGGTGCCCACGTTCTGCTCCTTGCTGATCTGCTCGACGCCGATGCCGAAATAGCCGCGCATGTTCATTCCTTTGGGATGGGGGACGTTGTCACCCGCCACATCACCATAGCCAGAATGAAGCCGTAGGCAAGCGCGACATATATATAAGACAGGGTTGAGACATACATCACCGGCACGAAGGCCAGCAGGAAGGGAATGCGCCCGAAGGACAGCAGCGTTTCCCGCGCCGCGAGCGAGCCGGGCGTGCGCAGGCGATACCATGCTGAGTCGAGCCCGATGCCGTAGGCGCGGGTGGAGACAGTCCAGAACACGATCGCGATGGCCAGCCGCACCGGAAGCGGCACGGGCAGCAGCATCGCCGCCCACGCGGGCACATATAGCAAACTGCCCCAGCGCAATTCGTGATGCTTGCCCTTGCTGACGATATGGCCGATGGCGGGTGCCACGAGCGAACCTAGCCCCACGCGCAGCATCTGGACGACGCCGGCCGCCATGGCGTTGGTGCCCATGAATTGCAGAAAGGACGGCAGCAGGAAGCTGCTGAAAATATCATA
>DATJGZ010000013.1:0-5809 GCA_035494535.1 Patescibacteria group bacterium
CCGTGCCGGATTTTATTCAGGATGCAGCCCGCCGGTCTTGCGGATGTAATCGCGCATTTCGGTGATCAGCTCGATCCCGAATTCCTGCGAGTGGCCGTCGAACGCCGCTTCGGCGATGGCGGGCCGCGCGGTTTCCTCGAACTGCTCCATAAAGTTGAGCGTCGGGTCCTTTTGCACCTTGCGCGCAGCGGTCGCGAAAATGATCGGCAGAACGATATTTCCGGGCGTTTTCGCATTCATGTGCTCGACGACATGCAGGCATTCGAAACCGGTAGCGCTTTCGGCTCTGATCTCGGCGTCGATCTTGCCCTGTATTTCCTTCGCCCCCGCCGACAGGTTCAGGTCCTGCGACAGCTTGTCGAGGAAATAGGAGTAGAAAACCGCCTTCTGCATGAATTCGTTGCGCAGGCCCGGTTGCGTTTTGCTCTCCTCCGCCTGTGTCAGCAATTCGGATGCTTTTTCGACCGCCAGCGCCTGCTGCGGCAGCAGCTGGTTGAGAACGCCTTCTTTCGTTCCATATTTTTGAATGTTGCGCGCACCTTTCAGGACCACAAGCGCGGCCGGCGCCACGGCAGCCAGCGGCGCTAACGCCGCGCCTACAACAGGGGCGGCAACGACGCCGGTCACAAATGTAAAAAGCGCCAGAGGCGCAAGCGTGAGAAATGGGCGTTTGCGCGCTTGCTGGCCCAGCATCTGAAAGACCTTCCCGACGGCCTGCCCGTAGGTCAGCTTTTCGGGAACGTCCTTGAACTTTTCCGTCAGGGTGTTTTCCTGCATGACGCCTTATAGAACAGGATTTGCAATATGGCAATAAAAAAGACGGCGGAGATTATCTGGCCATCGAGCGTTACAGAGGCAATCGCGCTCCAGAAAGAACTGCGCGCGCAGGTGGTTACGCGGGACGATTTCGGGACTATCAAAACCATCGCCGGCGTCGACCTCAGCCATAAGGGCGAGATCAGCCGCTGCGCCATTGTCGTGCTCGACGCGAAGACGCTCGATGTAATTGAAACGGCGCAGGCCGAAATGCCGGTGCGCTTTCCTTACGTTACCGGACTGCTGTCCTTCCGCGAAATTCCGGTCATTCTCGAGACGCTCAAAAAACTCACACGCCAGCCTGACATGCTGATGATGGACGGCGCGGGCTACGCCCATCCGCGCCGTATCGGCATCGCCAGCCATCTCGGCGTGCTCACCGGATTGCCCGTTATCGGCGTGGCCAAGTCGCGCCTGTGCGGCACGCACGCGGAACCCGGCCCGTGCAAGAATGCGAAGGTGCGGCTGATGGACAAGGGTGAGCACATCGGCACGGTCCTGCGCAGCCGGGATGGATGCCGTCCGCTTTATATTTCGCCCGGTCACCGCATCGGCTTTGAATCCTCGGTGAAATGGGTGGTGAAGTGCCTTAAAGGCTATCGGTTGCCGGAGCCGACGCGACTGGCGGATAAACTTTCCAGAAAATAGTTGACATATTTATTTAACCGGCCTAGTAATCGGCAACATCAACTTGAGGGGTTGTCATGGGTCCGATCAATCTTCCGTCCGGCAAACAGATACTGGCTGGCCTTTCCATCGCCGCCGCGTTCGTCGCCGCAGTCGCAATCGGCGGCACCAAACTTTATGAACACGCGACCGAAAATAACCGCACCGACCATGTAACCGTCAACCTGAGCGACGGCCGCCGTGATCTTCTCAAACAGGGGCTGGCGGGAAGCAAGGACGATCTGAAATCCTACCTGCAGCAGCAGACCGAGGAGTATTTCAAGCAGCGCGGCCTCGCCTGCGATCCCGGTCCCTCAGGTAAAAATCTTGTCGAGACGCTGAATAGGGCGAAATGCCTCACGCCTGACGGCCGCCAGCCCTGAATTCACAATATTGTTCGTAAAAAGCGAAGCGCGGCGACTTAACGCGCGCGTACGGCGCTTGGCGGTCATCAAGCCGTTTGAGGTCCTGCAAGGCCGGGCAGAATGCCCGGGAAGGTTTCAGGCTGCGCCTCCGCGGCATATTTCTTGTTGATGCCGGAAAGCGTCGTGAGGAATTTGGCCACCGCCGCGTCGAATCCCTGCAGCGCATGGTCGGGTTTGAATTTCAGCGGCGCCGCTTCGTTTTCAGGGACCACCGGATCCTTCGTGCGCTTGAAGATCATCGACAGCTTCGCATAGCCGCGCGATGCGGGCGAGTAACGCCGCAGCCCGTTCAGGTCTTCGTAAACCGCAAAGCCGCCGCCCTTGATCATTTCGCGCCCGCGCCCGTTGCCGACGAGCAGGACGTCGCCCGGCACATAGCGGACGGTGACGCCGGACTTGTCGGTCGGCTTCGCGTAAAAACCGGATATCTGGCTCGCCTCGGGGTCGCGGCCCGGCAGAGGCTGGATGAATCCCTGCCCGTTATTGGCCAGAGCCGTTCTGATCTTTTCGTATGTATTGTACTGGTTGCCGAAGCCCTGCCGGCGCAGGCTCTGCATGATCTCCGCAAGATCCTCGACCGTGCCGCGGGCGTCGTAATCACTGAAAGGGTTCACTCCTTCCGCCGTCTTCATCACATCCCTGACCGTGTTCCATACGGCCTCACGGCCTTTCATGCCGACCTTGCCGAGGATGACGTAGTCGCCCGGACTGACGGCGACTTTCTGCACATTGGGACGATCCTCGATCTTCTCCTCTTCGCCTTCCTGGTTGAAGTAGAGGAGGACGGTTTTATCGGTTGTGACCGGCTCGTTGAGTTTCGCCGCCGGACCGTTGAAAAGAGAGGCCAGCGCGATGGGAAACTGCCCTTCCGGATTTCTTTTGCGCTCCGGTACTGCGAACAGAAGACGCGGCGCGACCGAATAGGCCGGATCACCGCCGCTGAAATCCAGTTCATTTTCGATGTCGATGCGATAAACTAGCGAGCCGGCCATCGAACGGAGTTCATGTTTCAGCTTTTCGAGCGCGCGATCAACCTTGATGGCTTGGCTGCTCTCGCTCAGCTTGTTGGGATTGGCGGCGACCATGTCCTGATACAAAGTATCCAGCGCCGTCCGGACTTCCGCGGCGCGGCTTGGGTCATTCACAAACAACTCTTTGGCGACGTAGTCAGTAAAATCGTAAGCCATTGGACGCGGTCCCCGTAATATTCCATCTGTTTCTACCGGGGTTGTAATGTTATGTCAATATATTAATGGCAGAAAAAGGCGCAAACTTACAAAAAAGAGAAGCGCCGGGGGACCCTACCTGTCCGCCCGGCGCCATTTGAGGAGGTAGAATTTACTTCCCGCCTATCCAGCCGCCTTCTTGCCCTTTTTGGCCGACGGCCTTTCGCCCTCGTCGTCGGCAGCATTCTCCGGTCCGGCTTCGGCGTCTGCAGCCTCCTCCGGCGAGCCCGGACCTGCCAGCAGCGCGTCGGCGACAAGACCGGCGTTCTTGCGGATGGCGGCCTCGAGCTTGGTGGCGACCTCGGGCGTATCGCGCAGGAAAAGTTTTGCATTCTCGCGGCCCTGCCCGATGCGCTGACCGTCATAGGACAGCCACGCCCCGGATTTCTCGACGAGATTGCCGGCGACGCCGAGATCGATGAGCTCACCCATTTTCGAGATGCCCTCGCCGTACATAATGTCGAATTCGACCTGGCGGAACGGGGGCGCCATCTTGTTCTTCACGACCTTCACGCGCGTCTGATTGCCGACCGCGATTTCGCGCTCCTTGATCGAACCAATCCTGCGGATGTCGAGGCGCACGGAGGCGTAGAATTTCAGCGCGTTGCCACCGGTCGTGGTTTCCGGCGAGCCGAACATGACGCCGATCTTCATGCGGATCTGGTTGATGAAAATGACGATAGTGCGCGAGCGCGAGATCGAGCCCGTCAGCTTGCGCAGCGCCTGCGACATCAGCCGCGCCTGCAATCCCACGTGCGAGTCGCCCATTTCACCTTCGAGTTCCGCGCGCGGCACGAGCGCCGCGACCGAGTCGACCACCAGCACGTCGAGCGCGCCCGAGCGCACCAGCGTGTCGGCGATTTCCAGCGCCTGCTCGCCCGCGTCGGGCTGTGAGATGAGAAGATTGTCGAGGTCGACGCCCAGTTTCTTGGCGTAGGTCGGATCGAGCGCATGTTCGGCATCAATGATGGCGCAGGTTCCGCCCGTTTTTTGCGCCTCGGCGATGACCTGCAACGCCAGCGTCGTTTTGCCCGAGCTTTCCGGGCCGTAAATTTCGGTGATGCGCCCGCGCGGCAGGCCGCCGATGCCGAGCGCGATGTCGAGGCCGATCGAGCCGGTGGAGACCGATTCAACCTGCATGGGATTCTGCCCGCCCGAGAGCTTCATGATCGAGCCCTTGCCGAAGGCCCGCTCGATCTGCGACAGGGCGGCATCCAGCGCCTTTGCCCGTTCCCCGCTGCCCTGCTTGCTGTCCATGGTTTCTCCTGCTGCTCTGATCGGTGTGACTGTCATCTGATTTCCCCTTCTTGCATAGTTTGTCCGGTGGTGCAATTGCGACTCGAATGGGCGCACTGCGTCTGTTGTTAGAATCAACTGTACACTATTTGTTCTCCCTGTCCAGAGAAAAGAACAAAACAAAAACATCTAATTCTGAAGGTCTTTATTCAGGTCGGGTTATGGCCTTGGCCCGAGGGGCCTCCACCGAAAATCTGCCGACGGGCGTCCTTGAAGCCGTGCCATGTATTCGACAGGACGTTACCAATCAAGGCCCCGGTCTTCACAGCAGGTGCGCCCTGTTTATCTGTGCCGACGCAGGCCGCGAATTCTTTCATTAACGCAGGAGGCTGTTGTGCGGCGGCGATTTCTGTTGAAAGCCTACGAGCCTCGCGCGTGAGGCCGATCTTGGCCCAACCGATCAGCAGACCCGCCATCACCAGCGTATGCGTGCCCGGCGTCGGCAACACCATCCCGGCAATATAGAGAGCGTAGAGCGGAAACTTCCATGGATGTTTCACGCTGTCAGCCCAGGCGTCGTCAACGATTGTATTCGTGACTGCCGCGACCTTGAGCTGGCGCTGGCCGCCCTTGGACAGGCTATTAAAAACCTCGGTTAGCTTCTCGTCGAATTCTTCCAAAACCACCCCGTAAAAGAGGTTATCTTTATGGCAAAAACTGATCTGCCGTCAAGAAATCACGAGGGCGCAGGAGGCGGTGGCGGTTCCTTCTTGCCGAACGCGTAATGGAAGAAATGATCGTTGGCTTCCTTGAGATCGCGGCCGTTCTGCTTGAGCGTATCCCAGAACAGCTTGGTCGACCGGATGCCGAAACGCGGCGGCGGCTCCTTGTACTCTATATAAGGCGCGAAATCCTTGAGCATCGCCTTTTCGTTGAAGGCATCTTTCAGGCGCTGGTTGAGGACGCGCGCGCCCGGCGTCAGGCCGAGCTTGGCCCAGCCCACCATCAGCGCCGCCATTGCCGTGCCGTGGGGCACGGGGCTCGGCATCATCATCGCCGTCAGGTAAATCACATAGCCGGGATATTTCCACGGGTGCGCCTTGATATCCTCGCGCGCATCGGTGGTCACGGTCTTGAACAGCGCCGCAAGCTGGATCTGGCGCCGCCCTATCCATGACAGGTCGCCAAGGCTTTCCGGTTGCCTCTGCTCCGAATTCCCTTCGTCGGCCACCTGCATCCCTCCCTGCGGGATTTAATGTGGTTTTTTATTGCCGTGCCGAACCGGGCAGATTATAGCGCGCCGCCGGACCGGCGGCAAATCGGATTGATTTTGCAGAAGTTTATCAGGCTTCCAGCGCGGCGAGATGCTGGATGAAGGGCGGGATTTGTTCGGGCGTGATGGTGCGAAAGGTCCGCTGCAGGATCAGGCGGGTGAATGGA
>DATJGZ010000014.1:0-3504 GCA_035494535.1 Patescibacteria group bacterium
ACATTTTTAATATTTAAAATATGCATAAAAAAGAGGGATACTAAGTATTTAAATTTTCATAGTTATATCGGTTTGCGTTCCGGGCAGGGCGAACCGGGGCTTCGGCGTGGGCCAGAATCATAAGATGAACCGGGTCGGCAAGGAGGCTGGGCGGCAGACGATTCCCGACGCCTGTGCTCGTCATTGGCCACTGGCGGGGCGTGAACCAGTGGATTGTTTCATGAGGGGATGCAGTCATAGCGATCTGCTGTGACGCCTGCGGCGCGTTGTCAATCACAGTATTCAACACGGCCTGCTGACTGTCCGTTTCGTCCATCAGCGCCTGTGCGAGCGCCTTATGGCTGGAATCGTTTATTTGCGCGGCAATCATGACAGGGGCCTGAGCCGGGACCGTTTGTGGCTCATCCACTACCGGCGCGCCCCCAAACTTCTTTGCGAAGAAATCGTACACGCCGGCCAACGTGCGCGGCTTTCCGCTCTTATCATAGAATACAGCACGATTGGCGTTCGCGGCCTGCGGGAATAGGTCATCGGCCTGCGCCATCGAATGCGATTTCATTGTCTTAAGGAATTCTGTGGCGCCGCCGGCGCCAAGGAAATGCGCCAGATAAAGTTCGGTCGGACCGATCTTGGCATGGGGGCCGAGCTGGTCTTGCAGATAGCTGCGGTTCTCGGCCGTGAATTCCGCAGCCATCATCGCGGACGCGGCCGGATCCTTGCGGAGGGCGAGAATTTGTTTCTTCACCGCCGGGTTCGACACGTGCCCATTGTCGTCGATGCACGCCGCATATTTGCCGAGACCGCACTTGTCGCCGTAACGTTTCACCAGCGTCAGCCAGGTATGCTCGATGAACTGGTACAGGCCAGTGGCGCTGCTGGTGCGGGATTTGGCCGATGTATTGAAGCTGCTTTCGGCGGACGCTTTTTGCAGCATGTAGGCAAAACTTACCCCGGTGGCTGAGCTGGCGCGCTTGATGGCCGCTAGTACATGCGGTGCCGCCTGCCGCGCCATCGCTGCCAAGGCGTTGTTATTCATTATGTTATTGGCGTTGTGCATGAACCGTGCGCTGAACTTGCCATCATTATCCCATGAGGACAGTCGCAAGCCGTGTGCCACACGTAATTCCTTCTGAAAAATGTGGAAATAATTGTTGCAGTCATGTAACAAAGGGATCGGAAGGATTAACGATGGACAAAAAGGAAACGGCATCAAAAAAATCTCCGGCGAAGGCAGTCAGGTCTCAAGATCATTTCAGCCAGCCGGTCAAGCGGCGAGCAGAATTCATAAAACCTATCGATTCGCTCCGGTCGAAGGTTGGCTACGGGGGCCTGAGCGAAGCCATTTTGGACAAGGCGCAGGCGCTAATCGAGAACAACACTGTGGATTTTCAGCCGATGGCTGAAATTTATCTCGACACGATGATGCGTGGTATTGAGACCGCCGGGCGTGCCGGAAACCGCGACGAGCGGGAAATCGCCATTGGCCGCATTATTAACTCGACCATGCAACTCAAAGCCAATGGCGGTATGTTCCGCTATCCGTTAGTGACGCGCATCAGCGACAAGTTCATCCAGTTCCTCGAAGTCATCGCCGTGCCCGACAAAGATGCGATCGAGATCATGATGGCCTATTACACCACGATCCGCGCCGTTCTGATGGCGCGCATCACGGGCACCGGCGGCAAGCATGGCGAAGACCTTTTAAACGCGCTCGATTCTGCATGCTTGCGCTACTTCAGCCGCTGATTAGGTAAAAGCAATCCCGGAATCTCGGACGTCCATTGCCTGTGACGCGCCGCTGCGTTAGCCTTGAAAAAAATATAACTAAAAGCATACAGGGAGATTACGGACATGCCGGACAGCGGGGATCAAAATCCGCCCGAGAAGCCATTTCCGCGCGACATCAAGCTCAGGCACGAGACAAAGGCCGACCACGACCTCGATTGGCACTACGAGAAGAAGACGCTCTCCGATCATTTCGCGGCTGCCGCCGTTGGCTCCATGAAAATATTCGCCGACCTCTTTTTCAAACACCGCTTCGGCTCGCGTGCCGTCGTGCTTGAGACAGTGGCCGGCGTGCCCGGCATGGTCGGCGCCGCGTTCAATCATTTCCGCAGTTTGCGCGGCCTGAAGGAAGACAATGGGCGCATCCGCATGCTTATGGATGAGGCAGAGAACGAGCGGATGCACCTAATGACGTTTCTCGAGATCGCGAAGCCCACGGCGCTCGAACGTTTCCTGATCAAGGCGGGGCAGGCGGCATTCGTCGGCTTCTTCTCGCTCGCGTATCTTTTCAACAAACGCACGGCGCACCGGTTCGTCGGCCTGATCGAGGAGGAGGCGATCCACAGCTATGACGAATACTTGGCTGCCATCGATGACGGCCGGGTGGAGAATGTGGACGCCCCTGATTTCGCGAAAACCTACTGGAATCTGCCCAGGGATGCGAAGCTCCGCGACGTCGTGATTGCCGTGCGCGCGGACGAGGCCGAGCATCGCGACGTCAATCATCGTCTGGCCAACGAGCTCGACCAGAAGCGCGCGGAGCGCAAGGCGGAAAAACGCGAAGCAGAGCCCCCTGGACCGCCGGTGGGGTGAACCTGTTGCGCGGTTCCTAATCATAGATTCACAGAGGAGGATGAAATGGGCGACAGAATTGAGAAGACGGTGTTGATCCGTTCCGGTTGTTTCGGGCCGCGTCAGGAAATCACGCCAAGCGTGCGGGAAGAATTTCGTAGGGCTGTCGAGGCAGTCGCGGGTTGCGCGGTTGTGCAGGATGATGACCTTAAATTCTCCGCGCCGGACGAAGAAACCGCGGCAAAAGTCGGTGAAGCGCTAAAAGGAAAATACCTTGGCGGAGTCGTAATGGGGCTTTATCCGCCGGCGCCGTAAGTTCGCCGCGAAGCCGATTTATCCTTATTGGATAAGATTGCCTTTTAGTTTAGCTTCCAGCGCCTGAACTTTTTGCTCCAACGCTGCAATACGGGCTTTCATCGGCGCAGTGATGTTGTCCTCGATCTCGCGCAGGAGCCTGATTTCCCGCCGAATAACAAATTTCTCTATATCTTCGTCGTTCATGCAGGACCTCGCCTGACCGGAAAAGCCGGTTAATGCTCCATTATACCAAAAGATAAATACAGTTTAATATCGGCAAATCCATGGCCGCCGGCTTCGTTATTCTACATCCGCTTCTGATAGAGTACCTGCAGCAGGACATCCTTAATTTTGTCTTCTCCGACCACTTTCCGGGAAATCGTCTCGAGGTCCCTTTTAATGATAGCGACCTGCACTACGCCTTCCCGCACCGCATCGTGGCCGTTCAGTAGGCTGTAAAGATCAGTAATGTAGGCATCATTCAGGCGAGGAAGATTTTTGCGAACGTCGTCGGCTGCGCCGACGCTGGTCGTCTCGATCACAACCGAAAGCGAAACATTCTGGCTGATGCCGCCATCGCCAATGACCGGAATGTTCATTGCCGGTATCTGGACATAGTTCGGCTTTTCG
>DATJGZ010000015.1:0-11347 GCA_035494535.1 Patescibacteria group bacterium
AAGCATACGCCGGAAAATACTGATTGTCACCGATGCATGGAAGCCGCAGGTCAACGGTGTCGTCAGGACTTACGAACACCTGATGGATGAACTTCAAAAGCTGGGATGCGAGGTGCGTATCATCGGTCCGGCCGAATTCCCATGCCGAATGCCGCTGCCCGGCTATCGTGAAATCGAGCTCGCCCTGTTTCCCTATCGGCGCCTCTCAAAATTAATAGAACAGGAGTTACCGGCCTCGTTCCATATCGGCACGGAAGGCCCATTGGGCTGGGCCGCGCATCGCTATGCCGTCCGGAAAGGATTGCGCTTCACCACCGCCTATCACACCCAATTTCCGGAGTACGTTGCGCGGCGTTTCAGCAAGCAACTGCCGTTTCTTTACAAGCCCGTCTGCGTCTTCAGTGATTTCGTGCTGCGGCGGTTTCATAAGCCGTCGTGCGGCATAGTCACAACCACCGCCAGCATCGATGACGAGCTACGTCGTCGCGGCTACAAGACACCGCTTTACCAGTTGCCGCGTGGTGTGCCGACCGATCTATTCAATCCCGGCGAGTCACCGTTGTTCGATGGTATCAAGCGGCCGGTGGCGCTCTATGTCGGTCGCGTTGCTATCGAAAAAAATATTGCCGCTTTTCTATCGATGGGATGGGAAGGCTCTAAGGTCGTCGTGGGCGACGGGCCGAGCCTGAATGCGCTAAAAAAGAAATTTCCTGAGGTAATTTTTACCGGCCGCAAAACCGGCAAAGAGCTCGCCGATCACTATCGTGCGGCCGATATCTTCGTTTTCCCGTCGCGCACAGACACGTTCGGCATCGTGCTGGTAGAGGCGCTGGCCTGCGGCTTGCCGGTTGCGGCATATAACGTCTTCGGCCCCCGCGACATCATCACGCAACCGTTTCTTGGCGTGCTTGACGACGACCTGGCGCAGGCTGCGCGTCAGGCGCTCGCGTTGTGCAGCGATTCAACGCGCCGTTATGAATGGGTGCGCGAGCATTACAGCTGGCCCGCCATCGCGCGGCGATTTCTCGAAATTCTCGATGAAACGAAAACCTAACCGTTCTCGACAATATCGGCCTGCAGGCCGACGAAGGCGGGGAACGGGTGTTGGATAACGCGAATCGGCACTGCCTTCAGGTAATCCTTAAACCGCCCCTTGGCATAGAATTCGGCCAGGAAGGCAGATTTGTCGAAGTAGTCGCCCAACTGCCCGACGATGCCCCCGGCGATATAGATGCCGCCATGCGCACCGAGCGTAAGAGCAAGATTCCCGGCCACGCGGCCGAGGAACGCGAGCATCAGATCAAGCGATTCCTTGCAGACCGCGCAACTGCCCTTTAACGCAGCCGCGCTGATTTCCTCCGGCGTGCGTTCTGGCAGATCGTCACGCTCTTCGAGTGCTCGCAGCGCGTTGTAAATGTTCGCCAGACCTTTGCCTGAACAAACACGTTCGGCGGAGACATGGCTGTATTTGTCCTTGAGTAGTTGTTGGAAAATGCTGAACTCACGCAGATTCACGGCGGCCATCGTGACATGTCCGCCTTCACCGGGCACGGCCCGATATTTCGTCCCGTCCCAGAATAGACTGGCGACGCCCAGCCCCGTACCAGGGCCAATAATGCCGATCGGCGCTTCGGCTGCGGGCTCAATAGCAGTTATCTTCCGCATGTCCTTGTCTTTCAGGTACGGCACCGCCAGCGCCAGCGCCTTGAAGTCGTTGAGCAGGTGAAAGCTGTCGAGACCTAGTTGCCGGCGCGTTTCCTCCACCGAAAAGGACCAGATATGGTTGGTCATTTCAAACCGGTCGCCGATCACGGGTCCGGCGATGGCGACCGCGGCCGCCTGCGGCGGCTTGTCCGGCCGAGCGTAATCAAGATAAGCGCGGGCGGCGTCCGAGAGACCAGGATAATCGCCGCATTTCAGCACCTTTTCTTTGTAGATGCCGTTGCGGTCGGCCAATGCGAAGCGGGCGTTGGTCGCCCCGATATCCGCGATCAGTCCCGCCTGTGACTTTGTCATAGCCGTATCCTGAGTTTACACGCCGAAAATGTAAGCTAAGATGGCTCCGATGGCCAGAATTCTTATCGCCGAAGACGATACCTCCATGCGCCACTTTCTGGCGATGGCGTTACAGCGCGCTGGCCACGAGGTCGAGACATGTGCGGATGGGCGCGAGGCGCTTGAGGCGTTGGAAAGCGAGCAGCCTTATGACCTGCTAGTGACCGATATCATCATGCCGGGACTGGATGGCATCGAGCTGTCGGACCGGGCCGCCGTACTCCGGCCGAAACTGAAGGTTATGTTCATTACAGGCTTCGCCGCGGTCGCCAAGGACCAACGTGCCGCCGCCCTATCGGGCCCTCATGTGTTGTCAAAACCCTTTCACCTCAAGGACCTCGTCGACCGGGTCGAAACACTGTTGGCGGCCTGAAAAAGGGCATTTTTATTGACATCGGGCAGGGGGTTGGCTATCAACGTGCCCGGGGGCGGTTAGCTCAGCGGTAGAGCACTTGCTCGACACGCAAGGGGTCACAAGTTCAATCCTTGTACCGCCCACCACTTCTTTTCCCCCAGCTATGCAAGAAAATAGCCGGCGACACAACGGTCGCCGGCTACTGAACTTGTCTCAATTGGTTATCGTACCGGCATCATAAGATGCTCATACGGCGTGTCCGGCCACATCACGTACGGTTTGGTCGGGTCTGGCTTGGCATCGCGCGGGTAAGCCTTGGCCATTTCCTTCGCAGCCGATCCGACAATCATCACGTGCGACCCGGTCTTGATCCAGTTGTTATCCGGCGTTTCCTTGGTCGCGTATGGGTCGGTGTTGCTGGTTCCCGTATCGCCCGCAAGCATGTACATGAAGCCGAGGCCGCTTTCAGGCGGTGGCTTATGGCCCTGCCACGCATCGACCCATTCCATAGCGGCCTTGTCGGCGCACATGGGCGAATTGTCCGGATCCATACAGGTAAAGCCGTTGTCGCCTTGTTTGACGATACGCATCGCGCCGCCCGGCTCCATCGCCATGATCGTTGCGTGCTCGACCACGCTGCGCGGGGCCGCGCGGCTGACGGCCAAGATCAGTTTATGGTCTTCAAGTTTCATCGCCTGCTTTTCAGCGACAGCCTTTTTAGCCTCTGCGCGCGCCGTCGCAGCGGCCGCCTTCGCATCGACAGCAGCAGTAGCAGGTTTCGATTCACCGGGTGCTGGGTCAGCCTTGGCCATATGCGCGGTTGCCATTCCCGCAATCAGACAGCACGTCAACGCAATATATCTACGCATGTAAATTCCTTTCCGTTCGCGTTTTAACCGGAAGGAATGATAGTTCGGCAAAAGGAAACCATCAATAATTTATGGTTTTACGAAACCCGTCAGAACGGCAGCGCACCGCGCGCGCAGGGATCGTCCGGGTTGGTTCCTTGCGCCGCGCTGTAGTCATTTTCCTCGGGCGCTTTATCCGCGGTATAGAGGTCATTGAGACTGCCGCTTTTGGCTTGGGTGTTTTCCGCATCATCCTCCGCCTTTGCTTTTTTCGCCCGTTCGGCCCGTTCGCCGAGGCTGATCCGCGGAAGGTCTTGCGCGAACAGAAGCTTCGTTTCATCGCTGTCGTTGTAAAGTTCGTAACCGTCCAGGGCGGCGGTCGTCACGGCATGCCACGACCCGTTGATGCGCTGCGTATCGATATACTTGCCGACCCTCACTTTCAGACGGAGAACCGCGGTTGCGGCCTTTTGGAGGGTCTTCAGTGCTGCCAGATGCTCCGTAAGTTCCGGCGTTACAGGTATCGATGTAATTGAAACAGGCGCGGCAAGATTGAGCAGCAGGCTGCGCGGATAGGATTTCATATCCTCCTTGCTGCCGCACACTTCTGCGCCTGCATTATCCGCTACGTCGAGCTGTTTGACGTTGTTGAGGGATATCGCGGGAGTTATCGAATACTGTTTTCCGCTTTTATCAAGGGGACCGATGGATACCGGAACCAATATCTCGAATCGCGTCGCAAACTCATCCTTCTTCTTGCAGACCATATCCCGCGTTGTAGCCTTGATCTGCGGCCATTGGTCGGGATCCTGCGAGAAGCGATTGAAGATGTCACAGTCGTTGATGAACAGGAATTGTTCGATGGCGATGTCGTCCTTCAAATCGAGCATATCAAGCGCCCAGTAAAGTCGCGAAAGATTTTCCATTGTGGTGGCATGATAGCCGTCTTCGGGCGCGTCGGTTGTCAATTGTCCCCGGTTCATGGCCAACATGCCCTGAATACCGTGTTGTATACGCACGCCGACGACGCGCTGCGCCCAAACGGGATATGCACAAAGTACTAAACCCAAAGTAAATGCAAAAATATGGCATAATTTCATGGCTTTTTGCCCCGCAATATTAATAAAGACCTTCTATTTATTATGCCGGAAGGCAAGTGTCGAAAGCAAGAACCGGCGTCTTTACGCAACGTCTAGTGCCCGACATGTTCGCGCGCAGCAGAAGCGCCGGCGCGGACAAGGTATTTGCGCGCTTCATCATTCTCGCCTTGGTACGCGTAGATTTGAGCCATCATCTCGTTTGCCCAGAACAGACCGGGATTAAGCGCGAGCGCTGTATCGAGTTCGCGCTTCGCATCCGGTATGCGTTTGGCGACGGGAAGCGCCCGGGCGATCTCGGCAATCTCCTCATGCACGCTAGGCTTATTCGGATCGACATGGAGATATCCCGCCGCAAGAAGAAAATGCAGTTCGGACCAATGTGACAGCCGGCTTTGGTTGGCAACAGGAATTTCAAATTGAGCTATAGCTTTATCAAATTCGCCGAGGCCGAGATAATACTCACCGAGATTTATGTGAGCGCGGTCGGATGTTTCGCCGTTGGCGAATGCGTTTTGAAAAAGCGTCTCGGCGTTCAACCAAATGCGGTTCTGCAAGAAGGTTTTTGCTCCGAGCAGTATTGTGACCGCAACGATCGCAATTCCGACCCCGCGCCTGATTCCTTTTTGCCCTTCCCCGTCTAAATATCCGGCGAGATATTGAGTGGTCCCAAGGATGAGGCCCATGGACGGGAAATATAGCCAATGCTCGCATACCGGTGCATTGACAGGCGCCAGGATACCGGATTCGGGAATGTGCGCCGCCGCCGCCCATAAAATACCCCACGCGAGAGGCATCGTGCGCGATGTTGCGAGAATTATGAGAGCGGCGGAAATCGCAATAATCGCAACTCCTCCGAGGATCGGTGCGAACGACAAGCCGGCATGCTCCAAGAGCGTCCGCTCGACATGAAGGCCGGACGGCCAGAAAATCAGTCGCAGGTATGTCGGTAACGTGGCCAACGCTATCGACAGGCGATTCAAAAAACCTGCATTCGGATCAGCAAAGGCATCGAGAAATCCGCTGCTGCCGGACAAATATATGCGAATGCAAATATAGATTGCGGTAATTGCCCAGAACGGCCAAGTCTTTAAATAAATCTTCGGCGACCGCTGATCCTCGTGTTGATAGAAAAGCAAACCCATCGTTAGCAGCGGAAAGGCGACGGCCGATTCCTTGCAAAGCAAAGCGAGGATCAGGCAAGCTGAGGAGGCCAGAACACTTTTACGGTCATAACCGCGTGTCAGTATTATGATGCCCACGAGCTGAAAAAGAACGCATAGCGGATCGGCGGTTCCGCTCATGTATGTGACAGCCTCGGTGTGAACGGGATGAAGCGCCCATAGCAATGCCGCGCAAAGGGCGGCTTCCCTGCGGAAAGCCAGGCGCAGGCCCAACATATAAAGGAGGCAGGCATTGGCAATATGCAGCAGGAGATTGAGCGCGTGAAATGCGGTGAGCGATGGCCCGGCCAGCTGATAGACGACGAGATACAGCAGCATCTGCAACGGGCGGTAAAACGGGGAGTGGTAATGAATGCCACTAAATCCGTCGCCGAGATGGGTCGAAAAAAGAGCGCCTGCGTAGCGCCAGGACGTCAGGAACTTGTCCCGCGAGACCAGGACAAGATCGTCAAAAACAAATTCGTTGTGCCATATATCCGCGTACGCCAGCAAAACCGCGCCGATAAGAAGGGCGAACGCGAAGCGCGGCGAATCGGTAATGCGGGAAAATCTTGCGGACATTGCTCAGTTGTAGTGCACGCGCGCTTCGATGGGGAGGCCCAAAAGCAAGAACCCCGGCTTCCATCCCTTACGGGCTGAGAGCCGGGGCCTTTTTGGGAAGCATTGCCTCCGCAGGAGCTTTGGGACGAGGCTTGTGGGCCAATTTTTCGAACAACCCGAAGGCTGAACGCGTCGTCAAAGTATGCGGGGCGCTCGGACCTGACCGCCGGGGGTTAGAGGGAGCGACCCCCCTGTTATCCCCTGGCTGACGTCTGCAGACGAACCCCCGTCTGCAATTGTTTATAGTGGCCGATCAAACCACGCGCCGGCTCTTAGCTGCAGCGAACACCGGCATTGCGGAACGCACGTTTGTTATGCACTGTCCGTTTTAACAACTAGAACCATCTCCCCAGACCGGCCCTGTTACAGGCCTGCCGCGTTTTTGCGTGCGCTACCACGGGTGGGATGATTCCAGACGTCAGTACCGTGAACGTCCCTCTAAGCCCTCCGGGAACTCCGCATCGTAAAGTGACCCATCTTAAATCCGAACTTGCGCCCTTAGATCCAAAACCAGTCAATTCCGTTTTACAAAGCCCTTGGTCCGGTGGACCCGGATGCCCGACCATGGACACCCTGTTCAAACGGGCAACTCCAAAAAAATCCGAAGACCTTTCCGAGGTTCCGCCCGAAGGCGGCAAGTCCCGCTGACAAGGTCGACAGTAGCCGAACCAGATTTCTTTGCAAGCAGTTTTTTCAAATTTTTTTCGATTTTTTCGTTTCAGATCAATATGTTGAAAGGTTGTCCTGAGAATTAACCTTCTCAAAACAAGGGCTGAATCCGGTTAGCGCA
Source organism: Patescibacteria group bacterium (assembly GCA_035494535.1). Lineage (GTDB taxonomy): Bacteria > Pseudomonadota > Alphaproteobacteria > Micavibrionales > Micavibrionaceae > JACQIJ01. The sequence goes on from DATJGZ010000015.1 coordinate 6,930, forward strand.
CATAACTGTCCACAGCTTGTCCTCATACGAAAATTTTTTCAAAAACCATGAATTTTTTGGGGAGAGTGGACAGAATCCGACGCGAATCGCGCGCTTTTTGACTCGAATCGCGTCGCGAATCGAGAAGATTTTTTCCGAATCGTACGAATCGCGCGAATACCAATAGTGATTCAATGCCGATTCCATCGGCATTTCCTTACGATTCGTGCGGTCGATTCGAAACTTCACTCAGCGGCGAAGAATGCGCGCGGAAAGTAAAAGGAATCTTAAAACGCACGGTTTTAAAAGGCTTGGAGCGATTCCCAGCGCTTCTATATAGTGGTGCAGGATCATGGCAAACGATGGAGGCCTCGCATGCAGGCGCAGAAAAAAATGAAGGACGAGAGTAAACCGGCTCAGGATTTCGGCGGACTGCTGCGGCACCAAGCATGGATCGGCGGCCAATGGGTCGACGCGCAGAAGAAATCGACGTTCGAGGTCTTCAATCCCGCGAACGGTGAAATTCTTGGCTCTGTCCCCGACATGGGCGCGATCGAAACCGAGCAGGCCATCGCCGCGGCCAAGAAAGCCTTTCCCGCCTGGCGCGCGACGACAGCGAAAGAGCGTGGGAAAATTCTGCGCAAATGGTTCGATCTGATCATGGCGAATATCGAGCCGCTGGCGCAGCTGCTCACGGCCGAGCAAGGCAAGCCGCTATTCGAGGCGCGCGGTGAAGTCACCGCGGGTGCGGCCTATGTCGAATGGTTCGCTGAAGAAGCGCGCCGCATTTACGGCGACACGATTCCGACGCACAAGGCCGATGCGCGCTGCATCGTGACCAAGGAACCGGTTGGCGTCGTCGGTGCCATCACACCGTGGAACTTCCCGAATGCGATGATCACGCGCAAGGTGGCGCCGGCACTGGCTGCCGGCTGCACGGTTGTATTGAAGCCCGCGGAGGACACGCCGTTTTCGGCGCTGGCGTTGGCGGTGCTGGCGGAGAAGGCAGGTTTGCCCGCCGGTATCTTCAACATCGTCACCTGCGCTAAGAAAAACGCGCCGGCCATCGGCAAGGTGCTGACCGAAAGCAAGGACGTGCGCAAGTTCTCCTTCACCGGCTCGACCGAGGTTGGAAAGATTCTCATGCGCCAGAGTGCGGACACGGTGAAACGTATCTCGCTCGAGCTCGGCGGCAACGCGCCGTTCATCGTTTTTGAATCGGCCGATCTCGACAAGGCCGCTGACGGCGCCATCATCTGCAAGTATCGCAATGCTGGCCAGACCTGCATCTGCGCCAACCGCGTCTATGTGCAGGACACGGTCTATGACGCCTTCGCCGAAAAACTGGCGCAGCGTGTGAAGGCGATGAAGATCGGCCCGGGCAATCAGGAAGACACGAAGATCGGCCCGATGATCAATCGCGACGCCATCGCCAAAGTCAAACGTCACGTCGACGACGCGCTAGCGAAGGGCGGCAAGCTGGTTTGCGGCGGCAAGGTTGCATCAAACGGACCGCTGTTCTTCGAGCCGACTATCATCGGCAATATGAAGCCTGACATGCTGATCAAGTCGGAAGAAACATTCGGTCCGGTCGCGGGACTGTTCAAATTCTCGTCCGAAGCCGAAGCCATCGCCGCCGCCAACGACACCCCATACGGCCTGGCGTCATATTTCTACACGAAAGACCTTGGTCAGGCTTTCCGGGTCTCGGAAGGACTCGAGTACGGCATGGTCGGCGTCAATGAGCCGATGGTGACCGGCGAGGCCGTGCCCTTCGGCGGCATGAAGGAATCGGGCATCGGCCGCGAGAATTCACATTACGGCATCGAGGAATTCATCGAGGTCAAATACATCTTCATGGGCGGCCTTTAAATCGCAGTAATGAACGGCCGGTGCCTTAGGCGGGTTCGCTATAACCTCCTGAAATAACTTTGACGCCGCCGGAATATTATGGTTAATATGGGCGTCACACCGGAAAAACAGGACAGGCACAATGAGCAGGGTTGGCAGATATATCAGAGGCGTTTTGAGCGCGATCTTCTCTGCAAACGACGAGCCGGAGGTCTATAAGGCGCCCCTTGCTTCCGAATGGGAAGTGCAGGACAGGACGCGGCGGCGAGCGGCGAAACTGACGGAAATGATCGCGACCTATGACGATGTCGTGCATCACCGGTTCCAGGGCAATGAAGGCGCGCTGCGCGGCAAGCCGGCCTTCGTCCTGCTATTGGGGTTGATGAGCGATCTGCGCATTCATCAAGGGCTCGACCCCGAGCGCGAGGAATCCTATGCCGCGCTCAATACGACCAAAGCCGCGTTCAAGGATTTGCTGCAGGCCGAATATCGCCGCGCGTCGTGGGAGAACATCGAGGACGCGCTGGACCGCAAGCGCCAGCCCTTGGATGTTCTCAGCGATCTTCACCTTGTCCCTGCTTATATGGAACTCGGTGGGCTCGACCCCAAGCAGGAGCCTTGGCCGACTAACGACACCAACCGGTGCTATTACAGCCAGGAATTTTACGAGCACCTAAAAGGCGAATGGACGATGGCCGAGGCGCAGCGGCTTTACAATATGGCCCGCGACCGCAGAAGCGGCGACCCTGCAGGAGCCAAATCGGCGCTCGAAGGGGTACAGTACAGGCTGAAGGAAGCCGGGCCCCTGCTCAAGGTTTCCGGCGACGAACTCTATGCGCAGCTCGACACCACTGCAGCCAAATTCGGGAGCTTCCTCGCCGAAATGGCTCTGGCGTCCGACCGCAAAATGCGCGGTCTGGCTTCCGCGCCCGCACCGGCGTAAAAAAAGCCCTCTGGCCATCATTTTAGCTGCTTCCCCCGCATCGTCCCGCATTGTCACGCGACAACCGATGGCATCCCGCTATCAGGATGAACAACGTTCCCGAACCATTCAAAAAACATTGAAGATTCGGGCGCAGTGCAATATACCTTCACCCGTCGGCCTGCAGGCGGGGTGAAGGGCAGTCGGATTATCGGTTTTTCTCCTTCAAATGCAATGGCTTAATGAGAGATCCTGTTTTTGTCATAATTAGTTGACAGAAAAACAGGTCTCCGCTAATAATAGCGGCTACTTCCGTTAAGACATAATTAACCATTTGCGTAAAAGCGGCGGCTTTCACTTCAGGAGGAAATACATGACTATCCAGTCCCACGGCGACAATCAGGTTCTCTCACTCAATGAAGGCCACCCGAGCCTTTCGGTCGCGCCCGCGGAAATCAGGGACATGAAGATCGCCGACAACGGCAGCCTGATCATCAGCCTCAAGGACGGCCATTCCATCACCATCACGAATTTCCATGCGCTCGCGACCGCCGATGCCAAGATCGCACTCGCCGACGGCTCGGTCATCGATACGCACCAGCTCGAGGAAATCCTCGCAAAGGACATGCACAATGTGACGATCCACCAGCCCGCCGCCGGTGAAGTCGTCACCTACGAACTGCTGCCGGGCCAGACATACGAAATGGCTTTCAATCTGGGTCACGGTGCCCACGTCACCGAATCGAACGGCGCCCTGATCATCACCTTCGGCGACCACGGTGAAATCATCCTGAAGAATTTCGATGCGGCCATGAACGGCCTGACGCCGCCGGTTCTTACCTATGACGGCAACAAGTTCCTTTCGGCGGCCGAGTTCGAGAATTCGCTGCACACGGATGAGCAGGCGAACAACCACGAGATCCGCCACAACAATGCGAATACAGACTTGGCCGATGCTGCCGCCCAGAAGCTGGCAGGCATCGAGCCTGCGGCGGGCGGTCAGGGCGGCGGCGCGGCCGGCGGCCACGATTTCAACAGTTCCGTCGACCCGGCGGATCTGAATTCGCCCCCGCCGGTCGGCCCGATTGGCCCGACCGCGCTCAACTATGGCCTGCCAATTTATCCGACTCCGTTGGGTCTTCCGGCCGAAGGCGTTCCCCCAGGCCCGCACATCACGATCAATGGCGGCCCGCCGGATGCAATCAACGCGCCGGACGCCGTCGTCAAGGAAGACAGCTCGATCACCATTCCGATTATTGCCACGATCGGCACGGGCGCGCCGGGCAATGATGTCCTGACGGTCACGGTCACTGGCATTCCGGGCCCGTCGGTGGGCACTTTCTCGGCCCCGATCGGCACCTACGATGCCGCGCATGGCACGTGGACGATCACGCTGCCGGCCGGTCACGACCTGAGCACGACTTTCACCTTCACCCCGTTCCCGAACAGCGATGTCGATTTCAGCACGATGCACGCGACGGCCAGCCAGTTCGATCCGGGCACCGGCACCACGCAGACGGCCGAAACCAACTTCCATGTCACGGTCGACGCGGTTGCGGACGTCCCGACGATCCATGCCGACAACGTGTCGGGAAATGAAAATACGGCGATTGCCGTCAACATCTCCGGCGCCGTCACTGATCTCGACGGCTCGGAGTCCGTCACC
>DATJGZ010000016.1:0-8988 GCA_035494535.1 Patescibacteria group bacterium
CAAGGAACCGGTGCTGACGCTGCCGCCCGCCGAGACGACGTCTGACGCGCCCGAAGAGAAAGAACCGGTCGTGGATGACAAAAAACCTGTCGCGGCCGCTCCCGAAATCGCCGGCCCGACACCGGGCGTCGACGAGGCATCAAAAAAGAAATTCGACGATCTGCTCACGCAGGAAAAGAAACTGCTGCAGGTGGATTATCTGGCCAGAAAAGGCAGCTATTTTGGCGACGAGCCTGCAAAAGAATGGGACAGCCAGCCCGACGACGCGGCCAGAGCAAATCTGTTCAATCACGCATGGCAGTACCAGAAGCAAATGCATGATCGCGTTATAGCGGATCAGGAAGCGCATAAGGCTCCTCCTGCGGCCGCGCCGGTATTGGAACTGAATACGCCTACAGCTGTCAAGACTAACGGTGACGTTGCGGTGACTCCGCAAGTTGTTGCCCAGATTCCGCCCGCCCCCGAAAAACCGGCGGCTGTTAGCGCTCGCAAATGGGAAGACCTCTCTTCCACTGAACAGGGCGTTCTTCTCGCGTCTGATCCCCAAACTGCGTCTCAATGGGATAAATGGGATGCCGAAACGCGGGATGAGCTGTATCGCGTCGCTCTGCTTGAGGCGGAACAGAAACCGAAGGCAGTTGAAGCCGATCAACAGACGAATAAGCCGGTTGTCATCGCTACAACCCCTCCGCCTGTAGCGGCCGAAGCGGAAAAGTTCGTCATGCCGCCGGAGACGGACACGGAATTCGACGCCGCCCTTCAGGCGAAGGGCCACAGCCGCGCCGACCTGGCAACTATGGGGGTCGAACAGGCCCGCGACCTGATCGCGACCATCCGCAAGGAACAGGAAGCGGCGAAACAGGCTGGGCAACAGCCTGCGGCTGCGGAATCTATTACGCCGAAATTCACGAACTCGGTCCTTAATGTATTCCAAACGAAGCCCGATCAGGCAATCATGGATCGCCTGCACGAGGCGAAGGTGACGGACGAATTCTACTTCTCGTTCCGCGAAAAAATCATCAAGGACCGAAAAGTTTCGGCGAACCGCGCGCATGACCTCGGCATCTCGTGGGAGAAAGCAAAGGTCGTGATTCAGGCGCTCAAGGACGAGGGAATCATCGGCGAGGATCCGGACACGCATCGTCGCTATGTGATTGCTGAGCGCGACGGCACGTTGCACGTGAAAAATCCGCCGCAGACGCCGCCGACGCCGAACGTCTCGTAAACTTGAGACCTAAGGGAAATCCCCTTAACTATCTCTGGCATTAGTCAACGAGGGGATTTCGTGCTGCGATCTGCCATAAAAAAACTTTGCCTATTGGTGGCTCTGTCAGGCCTGCTCGCCTACATATCGTACAATGAAGCCAGAGCCGGGGAAAACCACGACACCCTGACCGCCAATATCTCCGCTTATTCAGGATCGAAGCCTTTTGCCGGCGGAGCTGCCGATATCGAAGCTTTTAACCGCAATGCAGCCGCCAGCATCCGACATCTGCTGACCGGCATTCGCGGAATCCACATGCGCGTTGAATCGAACACCGGCGTTTATGAAGGCTGGGTCGAGCCTTCCCTCTCCCTGACGATCCAGACACCCAGCGCGCGAGAGACCGAGCAGGTCCTGTCGTGTCTTGCCGCTTTTGCGCGCCATTACAGCCAGCATCAAATTCACGTGTTGCGCCCCGGCAGCGCGGCAGCGACACCCGACCCCGGCGACTTCGATACCGACTTCGTTCGCTTCAACTTGCCGCGTCCGCTGTCGCGGCTGGAGATCGAGCATGTGATCCAGAAAAGCGGCCTGCCCGGTATGACGTTCAACGCATCGCATGTTGAGGTCTATTATGCCGGCGCTCCCGGCGACCGGGTGGCGCGTGAAAAATTCCGGATAGAATCCGCGAAAGCGGGGCAAGAGATCGACCGGATCGCGGGCAGCCGCAGCCCGGCGCGGCACAACGTGCAAGCACTGGAGATTTATGGCCGGGGCCCGGGTGCCTCGTCATATGCGAAAATATCCACCACCAACTGTCCGGGAAATTTCTAATTTTTTGCGGCCTTAGAGGCGTCGGTCGCGCGCGTTGCGATCGTCACCTTGTTCATGAATTCAGCGTCGTTGTCCGCCATCAGCAGCCCGACGTTTTTTGATATAGCTTTAAATAGCACATCCAGCCAGGCGTCATCTTCCTTGCCGAAATCGCCCAGCACATGCCCGCTGACATTGCCGTGCTCGGGACGGCCAACACCAATGCGCACGCGCTTGTAGCCGACCGACGGCAGGTGCAGGTCGAGAGACTTCAGGCCGTTGTGGCCGGCATTCCCGCCGCCTTGCTTGACGCGCACCTTAGCCGCCGGCAATTCGATCTCGTCATAGAACACCACAATGCGCTCGGGCGGAATCTTGTAAAACCGCGCGATGGGCCCGGCGGATTCACCCGACAGATTCATGAACGTCTGCGGCTTGAGAATGACAACCTTGCTGCCGGCAATTTTCCCCTCGGCAAGCAGCCCCTTGTTCTTGGCCTTAGGAACCGGAAAATCGTAATCGTCGGCGATGCGGTCGACTGCCATAAAGCCGGCGTTATGCCGGTTGTATTCGTATTGTGCCCCCGGGTTGCCAAGACCGACGAACAGCCACGCGTCGCCCGACGCGCCGTCCTTTTCCTTCTTTTTCCTTTTAAACCCCAACATGCAGAAATCCCAAAAAACAAACTCCCGGAATTGTTACATCCCGGGAGTTCGCGAATGCGGTCATGATTACTTCTTGCCGCCCTTGTCGCCCGCGGGCTTGGCAGCGCCCTTGTCGCCACCGGCAGCCGGCGCCTTGGCACCGGCAGCAGCACCCGCGGCCGGAGCGGCACCCGGAGCGGCCGCAGCCGCGCCCTCGGCGCCTTCAGCAGGAGCGGCGCCCTCGGCACCCTCAACCGGCGCCACAACAGGCGCGACTTCGATGATGCGGCGGGGCTCGATCACGGTCAGGATCGTGATGTTCTTCTTGAGCTCCCGCGGATCGGCTTTCGCACCCTCGGGCAGCTTCAGTTTGTCCAGGCGCAGCGCGTCGCCGATCGACAGGCCGCTCACATCGACGTCGATGTGGTCGGGGATGTCGGTAGCTAAGCAGACGATGTCCAGTTCGTGTTTGGCGATGTTGAGAATGCCCTTCTCTTGCGTGATGCCCGGGCATTTGTCCTGGTTGATGATCTCAAGCGGCACCTTCACGTGCAGCTTGGTCTTCGGCGTGACGCGCAGGAAGTCGACATGGATCACGCGATCCGTCACGGGGTGCAGCTGCACGTCACGGGCCAGCACCAGGTTGTCCGTGCCGCCGACGTTCAGCGTGCACAGGCTGGTGTACATGTGGCCCTTGAGGTATTCGAGGTTGATTTCTTTATCAGCCAACGTAATCGAAGCCGCCGGCTTGCCATCGCCATAGACGACGGCGGGGACTTGGTTCTCACGACGCAGTGCACGGGCAACCCCTTTTCCGGCCCGATCCCGCGTCTCGCCCTTCAGGGCATAGTTTCTTGAAGACATGGTTTCATCCTTTCAGTGTTAAAAAGACCGCCGGCCTCCAGGGGTGCCGCGCGGACGGCGTATATAGCCGGAAAACAGCCGGAAATACAAGGAAAAAGGGATATGGGACGATCAGGCAGGCTTTCAATATTTAATTGCCATAATGTCTAGTTTCGTATATATTCTCTTTTGTTATGGGAATTATATGCAGCAGGAGAAAAACATGGCAGTGGCGTACGAAGATTTTTTGAGCAGCGTGGTGGAGCAATCGTCGATCCTTAGCAATTCCGGCAACGCCGACCTGGCGGGCGTGGTTATGTTGCGGGCGGGCCAATTGTCGAGTGAAACCTTCGTTACGGCGGCCGCTATTGAAACAGCCTTTGGCACGTCACTGAGAGGTATGAATACCGCCCCCTATGACCAGCAGGCGCGCACAATCATCACGCAGGCGGCAAAGCTGGCTATTTAGGCCCCAATCCCGGAACTCTGACCGTCGGCGCCTTGAACGTGACATGCTGTCCGATCGCGCCTGTAGTGGCAGGCGTTGCGGGCGCATCGGCAGGAGCCGGCGTTGGCACCACCGGCTCAGCAGCCTGCTCCACGACCACCGTTTTCTTTTCGGTGATCTCCGCGATCGTCAGGCTGTCCTTGGTCTGCGGACGGAGCTTCTCCGCGCCCTTGACGTTGAATAGATCGGTAAGGGGCAGGCCGAAGAAGCGCAGACTCTTCGCATCAGGACCGACTTTGTGCATCAGGTCGCTCATGAACTCTTCAGGCGCCATACCCACATAGGCGAAGGCCCGCCCCTGCTTGTGCGTCACCTTGTGCACCGGCCCCGTGGAAGGCAGCTTGTCCAGCGACGTCTCGACGACATGCGGATGGTCAAGCGCCGCCATTTCGTTGAAATCTTTCCGGTAAGCCACGTAGTGGCGCGTAGAATGGTTCTTCTGGTTGACCTGCGTCAGCGTCACCATCCCGTTCGGATAAATCGCCGCCAGCAGCCCTCTCTCGGCCTGCGATGAATCGAACATCGCGCCGAACTGACGGTAGGCGATGCTCGACAAATCCTCCAGCGGCTTTTGCGGATTGATGTTCGGCGTAAATTCGCCGGCATCGTAGTTCATACCGGCATCCTCATGATCGAGCAGGCGCAGATAGGGAAGGACTTTCGGGTCCAGCTTGCGGCGGAAACGGTTCTCATTCTCCGGCGTCTGTTTCAGATATCTCTCGATGTCGTTCTGCTCGAAGTAGGGCTTGAGGTGCTCCATCTTCTTGTTGTCCTTGACGGCAGCGTGTTTCAGCCACTTCTCGTAAAGAAAATTCTCCACCGCATGACCGCCCACGACCCAGCCCGAGCCGCCGATGCCGCCGAACAGCGCGCTTGTCAGCGGCGCGTCGCCATGGAAGGCCGTGGCGATGCCGACCGCGACGCCGACAGCGAGCGCCACGATCCAGTCGCGGTATTTGCGCTCGTCGAGGAAGTCCATGACCTTGGCCATCACCTTGACGCGCAGGTCCGGAGATTCATTTTCCGCCGGCCGGCCGCGCCAGATGTCCATCGACATTTTTGCCCATTCCTGGCGCACGTATTTGAGCGCCTCGGGATAGGTCTTGAATTCCTTGACTTCGCGGCCCATCGAGAACATGCGCCCGAAGAAGCCATCCGAATTGTCGCCAATCGTGGTGAAGCGCTCCGCCGGATCCGCGCCGCGACGCAGGTTGCGGTAGTAACGCACCTTCCATTCGCCCTTGTCGCCTTCGAAGATGCCGAATCCGCCGCGGCCGTTGGCCATCTTGACGATCTGGCGCTTCTTGTCGCCTTTGCGTCCCTCGACTTCCTGAACGTGCAAATTCAGATCCTTCTGGAACGCGCCTTCCAGATAACGCATGTCGTGGTTGAGGTCGTCGCGGAACAGGCCGCCGTCGGCGTCCTTGCGCGCGGCGATGCCGTAGATGTGGATGTCGTCATGCGCCTTGCTTTTGATCGTAATATCGCCGCTGCGCGATTTCTCGCCGACCAGCTGATCGCGTTCGTAGGAATGCAGCAGGACGCGCGTGCCGTCGCGCGTGTCTTCCGCCAAACGGTAGAAGCCTTTTTGCGTGCCGATCAGGCCGTTCACCGGCGTCGTATCGATCGGCTGACCGGTCGATGTCATGTCGCTGATGAATCGCGGTGGCAGATCGAGCACTGAGCGGTTGATGATCGACCAGGAACGGTCGCGAAGTTCGGTACTACTAGCGGCTTTCTCGTCGCTCATTGCCATAACCTCTCGGCGGGTCGGCAGATTTCTGCAATGCCTTATTTCACCGCACTTATTGCAGACTGAGTTTTTTTAGGCAAGGAAATTATTTTGTATAATCCAAGCGCCTGATACTCAAAGAATATTCTAAAAGCACACCTAAAATGTGTCTCTTTCCATTTCCGCTTATACGAACGAGTCGGCGATTTATTTGAACAAGGCCGAGATCGAGCGCTCCTCGCTGATCCGGCGGATGGCTTCCGCAATCAAAGGAGCCACTGGCAAATGGCGGATTTGCTTGCAGGCCTTCACCGCCGCGTTGCCGGCGATGGAGTCGGTTACAACCAGACTCTCGAGCTGCGAAGCGCCGATCTTTTCCGGCGCCTTTCCCGACAGAACGCCATGGACGACATAGGCATGCACCTCCGTAGCGCCGTGCTCCTTGAGCGCGACGGCCGCGTTGCAAAGCGTGCCGCCGGAATCCACGATGTCGTCGACCATGATGCAGGCCTTGCCCTTGACATCACCGATGACGTGCATGACTTCGGAAACGCCCGCTTCCTCGCGGCGCTTGTCGATGATGGCAAGATCGGCATTCAGGCGTTTGGCCAAGGCGCGGGCGCGCACCACGCCACCGACGTCGGGCGAGACAATGACCATCTTCTTGTTGCCGAAATTCTCCTCGATATCCGGCACAAAGACCGGCGCCACGATCAGGTTGTCGACCGGGATGTCGAAAAATCCCTGTATTTGCCCGGCATGCAATTCCATGGTCAAAACGCGGTCAACTCCGGCCGATGTAATGAGGTTCGCCACCAGCTTGGCCGAGATCGGGGTGCGGCTCGCGGTCTTGCGGTCCTGCCGGGCGTAGCCGAAATAGGGCATGACGGCGGTGATGCGGCGGGCGGAGGAGCGGCGCAGAGCGTCGATGCCGATCAGCAACTCCATCAGGTTGTCGTTGGCGGGGAATGAGGTCGACTGGATGAAAAAAACGTCCTCGCCGCGGACGTTCTCCTGAATCTCGACGAATACTTCCATGTCGTTGAAGCGCTTTACTACCGCCTCGCACAGCGGAATCTCGAGCTGCGTGGCGATGGCCTCGGCGAGGGCCCGGTTGGAATTGCCAGCGATCAGCTTCATGGTTACGCCCGCGTGTTTTTGAGTGGTGGAAGCCGACTATAGGAAAACGCCGGACCGGAAATCAAGGGCCTATCGCGATTATCGAAATCTGACGGCCATAATCGCCCTCTTTCCGGTGGGTTGTGCGGCGATAGCTGAAATAGTCGGTATCAAGGCTGTAAGTATCTGCGCCTGAAACCGAAACATTCTTTATCCCGGCCTGTTTCAGCTGGGCGGCAACGTAACCGGTCAGGTCGAATTGCCGGACGCTATCGTTCTTCCCGGCGGCGAAATACCGGGCATTGTCTTGGTCCCGCTCCAGAAACGGCATCATAAAGTCAGCGGACACTTCATATGACCTCTGGGCGATGGACGGACCCACCGCTGCCGCAATATTTTCTGCGCCAAGCTTTCTCATGGCCATGACCGTATTCTCGATAACGCCTGCCAGCGCACCCTTCCAGCCCGCATGGGCGGCGCCAATAATGGGCCGGCCTTCTTTGTCCCGCGCAGTAAATAGAACAGGCGCGCAGTCTGCCGTCAAAATACCGAGCGCAAAGCCGGGACGGTTCGTGACCATCGCGTCGGCCTTTGGCAGTTTCGTGCGGTCATCAGACCATTCGTCCATGACAGTCAGGCAGTCAGCGCTATGGTGCTGCCAGAGGGTCAAAATCTGCGCACCTTCCAATGTTTTTGTAACCCGCGCCCGGTTTTCGCGGACGGCGTCGATTTCATCGTCGGTACCCAGCCCACAATTAAGGCTGCCGTAAATGCCCGCGCTGACGCCGCCGCGGCGACCGAAAAAGCCGTGAACCACATTGTCGGAAATAAGCAGCTTGTCCTGAAGGCGGGGCGGATGATCCATGCCCCTGTTTACCAGAAAATGCCGTTGTTACAAAGCGGCTAGCCGGCCATCTGGCGCTGCGCCTGCGGATCGTCTTCGATGATATTAACCTGCGCCTCGATGCCACGCGTCGTGATCAGGTGCAGCCAGACCGCGCGCCAGAATTCTTGGCCATTGCGGTCGCAAGCCTCCTGACAATCCTTGATCTTCTGCTCGGCAAGATGAGCGGGATCGCAGTCCCGCCCTGAATCGGATAACTGCTCCAATCGCTGCGATGCCGCCCAGACGGAACGGCGGACGTAAACGGTTTTACTCGTCACAACGTGCCCCCTTACTTAACTGGCCGTAATTCCCTGTTCGTATTTTTTTATACTACGTTAGGCACCTAACGATGATGCCGGAATTCCGGTTCCGCGTTGGGGCAAAATAATACTCACAATCTATTGAAGCTTTTGCTTCTGGATTTTCTGGAAAGCACGGACATTGACCGCGCGGCCCGGCTCGACATCGAACAGAACGTCAATCCCGGCCTCAGGAGTGGTGTCCTCCGATATCCAGTCGGCCTGCGTGAACGGATATTTTTTTCCGTTGTCGGCACGGATTGTGCCCATCTTGATATCGCTAAAATAGCGATGGACGGTGCCTTTCAAAGCATACTCCGATCGCCATTTAAACCGGCGGCGACTGCCGGTACCGGGTTTTTACGCTGTTTCTCCCCGCAATTACATCCCGTGGAGAGATTGTGACCTATCTCTCAATTTTAGAATTGTTTGTGCTAAGCCAAGCTAAATATTTGATCGCATTTTATTTAAATGCGCGATAGCCCCGCATTGTAACAACCAACAGCTGATACAATTCAAAAGCCTTCCGGCGCATGAGGGCTATTACAAAACGCTATGACCTTGAACAAACGCCCCATTTGCGAAGACGAGGTCAGGCGCGCATGGGCGGCCGCGACCTCGCCGCGCTGTTTCATGTCCTTCGCGTTTTGTAACAGCGCGTCCGCGCGCTCGGCGATGCCGAGGCGCCGCAGGAAATCGCCCTGCGGCACGGGCCCCAGAACCAGGAGACCTTCCTCCATACCCGCCTTCTTCAGCGGCGTGAAATCGACATGCGCCGTCAGATCGACTTCGCCGACAAAATCCAGTGCACTTATATAATGATGCTCTCTTACGGCCTGCAGTGTGTCGCCTGTAGCAGGACCTTCATAGCCATAGTCGATGAACAGTGCAGTACCCGTGCGCGCCTTGAGCAGTTTTGCAACTTCGCGCACGAAATTTT
>DATJGZ010000017.1:0-5185 GCA_035494535.1 Patescibacteria group bacterium
GTGCGCACGCTCTACGGACGCAAGGTCATGATCCACAACATGGACAGCAAGATGCCGGGCGTGCGCGGCGGCGCCGAGCGCGCGGCGATCAACGCGCCGCTGCAGGGGACGGCCGCCGATATCATGAAAAAGGCGATGGCGAAGCTTCCTTCCGCGCTGGTGGAAGCGGGCCTCAAGGGCCGCATCCTGCTGCAGGTGCATGACGAGCTGGTGCTGGAAGTACCGGAGAGCGAAGCGGACGAAACGGCAAAGGTCGCGCGCGCGGTCATGGAAGGCGTGGCCAAACTGGATGTGCCGCTCGAGGCCGAGGCCGACTGGGCCCACAGTTGGGCTGCGGCACATTGACACCCTTTCGCTTTCCCGGCATGCTTTGTCCCTCATAAAAATAGGGAAAGCTGGAAATGAACCTCAAGCAGAAAATCGGTACGGTTGCCACCACCGTTGGTCTTTCAGTGCTCGCAGCGATTTCCTTTTCGGATCGCCCTGTAGTCGTCGGTGGCAAGAATGCAGCCGCAAATGGGCCCACCCTTTCCTTCAACCATGTCGCCTGCACGATTCTGGTAGACGAAAGGCCGGTGCCCCCAGACGTGATCATGCCTTATCCGTCGAGCTCACTCGTCCGTAGCTTCGACGCCATCGCTTCCGATGGCACGATGAGACACTACTCCGCCGGCTTCGGCCTCGACCCGCGCACGTTCAGCGTCAGTATCTTCGACAACGACAAGTCCGTGCCTGCGCCGTCAGGCGGCTTTACCGTTCATCCGACGCTCGCACATGATAGCGTCCCGGTCCAACTGCCGGTCATCAATTTCCAGCTGCGGACGCCGAAAAACGGCGCCGATCCCATCATCGGCGTAAATTGCCTGTCGCGCTGATCAATCCAGAGCCAATTGCATAAAGACCGTGTCGAGCCAGCGCCCGAATTTGAAGCCGACGTCCTTCAGCACGCCGACATGCGCGAAGCCGTGTTTTTTGTGAAGACTGATAGAACCAGCGTTGGCGCTGTCGCCGATCACGGCAATGATCTGTTTGCAGTCGCGCATGCGGCATTCAATGATCAACTGTTTCAGCAGCGCGTCGCCGATGCCGCGCCGATGCATTTCGGGATGGACATAGATCGAATTCTCGACGGTGAAGCGGTAGGCCGGGCGCGGACGGTAGGGGCCGGCGTAGGCATAGCCGGCAATCTGGCCGTCTGCAAGCGCGATAAGATAGGGAAGTTTTTTAGCTTTAATCTCAGCAAATCGCCGCTTCATCTCAACTGCATCGGGCGGATCGAGTTCGAACGATGCCGTGCCGGTCAGGACATGATGGCGATAAATTGAAGTGATTGCTTCGAGATCGGCCTCGACAGCGGCCCGTATGGTCGCGGACGCTGCTTTTTCCGCTTCACTTCGTTTCATATTTTCCGGCGGCGAGTATTTTTCCCGTGGTCTTGTTCTGCAGCAGCGCGACGAAACCCTGATGGGCGGCGGCGAGGCCGGGCGTGACGCTCATGGCCGGCTGGCCGGCTGGCCACGTGCCTGCATCTTTCATGGCGCTGACGATGTTGTAGTAGGTGACGTCCTGACCGCGATTGGCGCCGCCCGCCACTTTCACCTCATGTGGCTTGTCGTAGAGCATCAACCACAGCGACGTGTCGGTCCCCTGCTCCACCTTCCAGTCCGCAGGTAGCGTCAATGTAAACGCATCGGCCTGCGTAGACTCGATCTTCAATGGCGCAATGACTGTTTCATGCGCCTGTTTCATGGCGGCGTCGACGACATCGGCCTTGTAGCCGATGGCGTCGATCTGTCCCTGCATGATGAGCTGCGGCGTGTAGTTGGGACCCAGATGCAGTTGTTCCTCGTACCACGTCTGGCGCTCGGTGCAGAACGGGTGCGAGAGCGCGCCGCGGTGCACGTCGAAATAGTCAACGTGGCAGGCGAGGCCGATCACGTTCGGCTGCTTTATGAGGTCGCCGAACAGTTTGTCGGCCTGCGGGCAGAAGGTACAAGCCTGCGAGGAAAAGAGTTCGACCACGACCGGTGTCGCGGGTGCAGCGGGCACGGCTGTCTGCTCGACCGGCGCTACCGGAACCGATGGCACCTTGGGACCGTTCCCGGCGGCATAAGCAGGTGCGCAGACAACCGCCAACAGCACCGCCGCCCATGTAACAATTCGAATGCTCATACGGATTTTTAACACGGAGTGTATACGGACTGAACCCCTCACTTTCCCCTCGATTTTTGTATCAGAAGCGTTATTCTCGGCTTCTTCTCAAAAAAGGGGGAATCGCATGAGCAAGGCCGTCGACCAGAGCAAGGACTTTCCCGTCTCGTGGGAGGAAATGCACCGCAATTCCAAGGCGCTGGCATGGCGGCTGGTCGACAAGGGACCGTGGAAGGGCATCGTCGCCGTCACCCGCGGCGGCATGGTTCCGGCCTGCATCGTGGCCCGCGAGCTCGACCTCAAGCTGATCGAGACGCTGTGCATCTCCAGCTACGACCACAAGAACCAGCGCGACGCGCAGATCCTGCACAAACCGGAAGGCATCGGCGACGGCAAGGGTTGGCTGGTGGTCGACGACCTGGTCGATACCGGCAATACCTTCAAGATCGCGCGCGAGCTGATGCCCAAGGCGCATTACGTCTGCATTTATGCCAAGCCGCTCGGCGCCAAGCTGACCGACACTTACATCACCGAGGTCAGCCAGGACACCTGGATCCATTTCCCGTGGGACATGGAGGCCAAATACAGCGCCCCGATTGCCGCCGCCCGCACAGGCTCTTGATTTAACTGGATTTTATTTTCGCGAGGCCCCTTCTGGGCTCGCCTCTATATAATATGTCAAAAAATTTGTAATAGGATGTCAATTCCTGTATAGTTACAGGGATTTAAGCAAAACAGATACAAATGACTGATGCAGGCCGCAAATATGCCGGGATGATCACCCGGGCGCAGCCCTGGCACACGGGCCACCAGCGCTATCTCGAACAGATGGCGGCCGAGGGCTTGCAGCCGGTTATCTTTCTCGGCACCAGCAACGCCGACCGCAACCGCGACAGCAACCCCTTCACCACGGACGAGCGCATCGCCATCATCCGCCGCGCGGCCGAGCAGGTGCATTACCCGGACGGCGCGCCGGTCGCACCTATCTTCGTGCCGGTCTACGACTTCGAGCGCGGCCCGCACGAAAAACCGTTCTTCGAAGACGGCGAGAAGCTGGTGCCGCTGAACCGGAAGTGGTTCGCGCAGTTTACCCGGTTTTTCGACGAAAACGGCATCGATCCTAACGACTTCACGCTTTTCTATGCTGCCAAGGGCAAGGACAAAAAGAACTACATCTTCAGTTCATACGAAATGCCGACAATGTCCGGCAGAGTCATCGCCCGCAACGAGGACCTGTCATACGCTTTCGGGTTGCTCGGCGTGACGCGCCGGGAAATCCCACTGACCGAGGAGAATGCAACCGACATACGGGCGGAGTTCGAGGGAAGGCAGCATTTTCTCGTGCCCGGCTGCGATCGGCTGATCAGGGAAATCCTTGATGTCGAACGGCGCAAGAATGCCGAATATGACGACAGGTACATTTCCGATGAATCATTTGCCGCCGATCCGCTGCAGGTTCTCCGGCATGAACGCCGCATCCGTCTCGATCATCTTCACAAATCGCCGCACGATCCCGGCTTTCATAAGCGCGTCCTGCTGGTGGGCACCGAGGGCGCGCTCAGCCCGGCGATCATCGACGCGCTGCTCGCAGCGGGCCACGACATCGTGCTCAGCTCGTCCAAGGACGGGGACGCATGGGAAGTGGCGAAGAACTGGCCCGAAGCGCGTGTCTCGCGAATCAAGGTCGACCTGCGCGATCCGCATACCGAAGATCCTGTTTTCTGGAGCAACCTGTTCACCGTCGACCGCATCGACGCCGTCATCAACCTTGCCGGCATCATTTCGGAAAAACCGGAGCAAGGCCTGACCTTCGATGCGATCAATTACCGCGCCGTGCCGGCGATGGCGCAGGGATGCATCGACTGCGGCATCGACCGCTACATCTATTTCTCGACGCTGACCGCCGCGTCGTGGGAAGCGGAGGAGAATGCGAGACAGACCGGAAAGCCGCTTACCTATGCCGGATCGAAACGCAAGGCCGAGCTGGCGCTCGCGGCGGTGGCGGACAGGCTGAACTCCTTCTCGATCCGCCCGGTCACAACTTACGACCCGCAAAGCGCGGACTGGGGACGGCCGATGACGCTGCCGGACCTCGCCAACCTGCCGGTCGTGCCGATCTGGGGATCGGGCAAGCAGGAGATGCAGCCCGTCAATATCGACGATCTCGCTAAAATCGCCCGCCTGATCGAGAGCGACGAGCAGGGCGCGCGGATCCTGAATGCGGTCGGCCCCGAATCCCTGTCGCTTGAGGCGATCCTGCGCACTTTGCGCCTCCTCAAGAGCGATTTCTCGGGCGTCCACATTCCCTATGATCGCGCCCTGAAGCTGGCTGACAACTACCCTTTCGGCGGCATCAACCGGGCTTTTATAAAAGTGATGGAGAAGCGCGAGGACCCGGTGCCCCACATCGACAGCAAGCCGTGGCGAAACGCGATCGGCGAGGTTTATTTGACGACCATGTACGAGGCATACAGCCGGGCCGCCGCCGGCGAACTGCCGACGCCGCATCCGCCGGTGCGCGAATACGCGGCCCAGATTGCGAAAAAGCCCGAGGAATTCTACGCGCTACTGCGCGACGCGCACGCCGATGCAACGCTGATCGATTCGGTGCGGGCCGTATTTGAAAAACTGGCGACCGGCGAGGAGCCGGAAATCTCGCCGATTGAGGCCGAAGCGCTGCTGAAAAACGTGATCGAGGCGCTGGGCGGTCCCGAAGACCCGTTCGAGCTTACGCCGCCGTAGATTTTTTCATCAGTTCGCCGAGCGCGTTGCGGACGCTTTCCGCGACCGCCGGCCAGTCATCAGGCTGCTTCTGGCGGAACAGGCGCATGGAGGGATACCACGGCGTATCATCACGCGTGAGCAACCAGCGCCAGTCGGCGGCGAATGCCAGCAAGTTCCAGACCGGGATGCCGAGCGCGCCCGCTAGATGGCAGCACGAGGTGTCGACCGTGATGACGAGATCAAGACTGGCCATGCAGGCGGCGGTATCGGCGAAATCTTTAAACTCCGGCCCGGCGTTGATGAACGGTCC
>DATJGZ010000018.1:0-6822 GCA_035494535.1 Patescibacteria group bacterium
GTCTGAAAGCTGGTCGGGCTGAACTTCCAGCAACTCCAGTGGCGACAATGCCGTGTCGTCAACTGCATAGTACGACTCGTTTATAGCCCATTCCAGCCGGGCGACATCGGGCAAGTACTTTATATCAGCCGCCGGCGCGAAACTGCCAATGAAATCCGATACCCCGCCGCCATAGCGGGCAAGGCACGCCTCATGGGGCGGATAGGACAGCACATAGCTGCGCAACATCACAGTTGCGAAGTCTTCGCCGGTCAGCGCCTTGACCATCGGATACGTTGCCAGCAGCAGGTCTGTCAAAGTGCCGACAATAGTGTTGCGATAGATTTGCAAGCGCTCGGGCAACACATCCGGCGCTGCCGTAAAGAGCGCAGCGATAGATGCTTCGGGGGCTTCCACCGCTTCGGGCGGGGCAAGCATCGTGCGAGCGAACAGGTCCTGGACCTCACTCAGCCGCATGGCGCAGCTCCGTTTTTAAAATAATGTCCCGGGCACGATGCGCTTCCGCCACCAGCACCGAAAGCTCGGGCAGCTTCTGGTCCCACTCGATCAGGGTCGGCACAGCGCCGAACCGCGAAATTGCGAAGAAATAGAGTTCCCACACTTCTGGCCGGACGTGGCTATCGTGCGTATCGATTAGCACAGTGCCACCCGCCTTGCTCTCGCGCTCCATGTGTCCTGCAAGGTGAATTTCACCAACGTACTTCCGCTCGATCCCCGCCAGATACTTGTGCGGATCGAAGCCGTGGTTGTGCGACTGTACATATATGTTGTTAACATCGAGCAATATGCCGCAGCCCGTGCGCCGAGCGGCCTCGTTCATGAATTCCCACTCGCTCATCGTGCTTTCGCGGAAGGCGAGATATGTGGAAGGATTCTCGACCAGCATGCGGCGACCGAGAAATTCCTGCGCTTCATCGACATTCCGGCACAGAACCGAAAGCGTTTCTTCCGTATAGGGCAGCGGCAATAAGTCGTTGAGGTGCGCATTGCCGCTCATGCTCCACGACGCGTGGTCGGAGACTTGGAACGGCTCGTAGATCGAAACCAGATCCTTAATGCTTTGTAGATGCTCACGGCTGACACGCGTGGCCGATCCCAACGACAATCCGACGGCATGAAAGCTAAGGGGGTAAAGCTCTCGCGCTTTAATGAGGTAATGGCGATGGATGCCCCCGCCGAAATAATTCTCCGGATGGACTTCAATCCAGCCGATATCGGGTTTTGTTTCGGTCACACCCCGGTAGTGGGCGTGCCGAAGACCAATGCCCGCCGGATTGGCGTCCGGCGGGCATTGCGAAAGAGAATCCGTCTGATTACTCTTTTTTCTCATCCGTCTTGGCTTCCGGAGCGGCAGTCGTGGAACCGCCGTTGATCTTGTCGCACAAGCCCTTCGGAACCAGCACGAAATCGCCGGCGAGGCCGCTGGCCGAAGCATGGGCCGCGCAAGAATGCGTCTTGGCAGCGTCGGCGCAATCATTCGCGCCTGCCTTGGCAACCCCGTAGCATTTTTCCTTTTCAGGAGCGGCGGCGTCATCGGCCTTGGCACCCGTGGTGAAACCGGCCAGAGAAACAACGACCGCGCCCGCAATGAGCGTATTCAGAACAGTTTTCGAAAGTGACATATTTCCCCCTTTGGAGTTACGTGTTAATTCACGGCGGGTTTAGGCCCGTCGCCGAAGGATTCTACCGATTCGTTGGATTGGTTACACAGCTTTTTTAAAAATCAGGCGTTAAATTCGCAATATGCAATAACGCTGATAAAAGCCCTGAAAAAAGCCCAAAAGCCTTATATAAATAGTAGCCGCAGCGGATGATTTGCTGTAATAACAGGCGGGCATGACATTGGCCGAAAGCGACAGAAATTTATCCGGAAAAGGCGCGGGTACATCCGTGTTGCCGACAGCGGCGCTTTTGACGATCGGAGCTACGATAGCGTTCGCCGCGGTGATGATTTTCTGGCATCTCGGCCTCCTCCCCTTGCTCAATCCCGACGAGGGACGCAACGCTTCGGTCGCGTGGGACATGCAGCAGGCCGGAACATGGCTCGTGCCGAGCTACGACGGCCTTCCCTATCTCGACAAACCGGCGTTCTTCTTTCGTGCGGTCGCGCTGTCCTTGTCGCTGTTCGGGCATAGCGAGACCGCAGTCCGCCTGCCATCGGCCCTGTTCGCCTGCGGTACGCTGGGGCTCGTCTTCGCCTTCTGCCGCCGGGAGTTCGACTTGCGCACGGCGACGCTTGCGGTCGCGGTCGTCGCCAGCACCCCGCTCTTTTTTGTGTTTGGCCGCTACGTGATTTTCGACATGACGCTGACGTTTTTCGTCTGCGGCGCGATCTTCGCCGGCTATTACGCCGAAGCAGCCCCCGAGGTCGAACGCGTTCGCTGGTCACGTCTGTCGGCGGCGGCAATGGGTTTTGCCATGCTGGTCAAGGGACCGGTCGGGTTCATTATTCCCGTGCTGGTGCTCGCTGTGGCGCATATAGAGGACAGTCGCCAAGGCGCAATCAAGCGCCTGCTGTGCTGGCAGAACTTTGTTTTGATGCTCGCGATTTTCCTGCCATGGTTTATCGGCGCGTCGATCGAACGGCATGATTTTCCTTACTACGGCGTGATGTTTGAATCGGTGAAACGTTTCACTACGAACAGCGCGAAAAGGGTGCAACCCTTCTGGTTCTATCCACCTGTCATCGTGGGCACCATGGCCTGCTGGAGTCTGATACTGCCGCATATGCTCTACGCGGCCTTTGAGCGCTGGCGCACATTGTCACGCGCGGACCGGCTCCTGTTTATCTGGGCCGCCGTGGTCACTGTCTTCTTCTCGATTTCGCAGTCAAAACTCCCGGGTTATGTTCTATCGGCGGTGGTCGCGCTCGGCATTCTGATTGCAAGGCGCTTCGCCGACGCCTTGGAGTTGAAGGGCCGAGAATGGTCGATCCGAAGCGGCGCATTCCTGCTAGCACTCGTCGCAGCGGCGGGAACGGCCATAGCGGCCCGATATATCCTAAATGCCGACGCGATCGACGCCTTCCTGCGCCAGAAATACAGCGACGCCCCGTTGATGAGCGCGACAGCGCGCCAGGTTGCCATGCCGCTCGCCGTCGGTTTCGGCGCCGTCACTCTTGCATGTCTATGGGCAATCGGCACGCGTAACGTGCGGCTTGCTTTCCTGGCATTCGCCGCCTGCCCACTTCTGTTCATCACGTTGGGCCTGCCCGTTCTTGTCGCAGGGGAACAGCATCGCAGCGACAAAATCCTGGCGAGCGAGATCAACCAGCACGCGCCGGACGCGGAAATCGTCTGTTATCACTGCTTTCCGCCGGGCCTTTCCTTTTATCTCGGCCGCCATGTAACGCTGGTTACGGATGAAGGAAAAAATGAAGAAAAAGGCGGCAAGGAGATTCCCAGCAATTACATTCCTTACATGCTCGGAGGGACAAAGGACTGGCCGCCCGAGATTGTAAAAACACGAAATTTCGGTAATTGGCTGACAACGCAAAAACAGAAGGTATTTCTGTTGGTTCCGAAGTATGTCGCGACCGTGCAGCTTGAATCCATGGCCCGCGCGCGGCATAGTCAGCTGCTGACACTGGGGAATGGCACTTATCGGGGTCTGCTGATACAGCCGGAGGGACACTAGCGTGTGCGGGATTGCGGGGATTGTTTCTTTATCGGAAGGGGATATTTCACCCCTGCTTGCCGATTTTTCCAGCACCATGATCTGGCCGATGCTGGTACGCATGAATCACCGCGGCCCGCAAGGTCCGGGTGTCAACTCGTCAGGTAGCGCGACCTTCGGCACACAACGCCTAGCCATCCGCGGACTGGATGACGGAACGCAGCCGCTGATGGACGCCGAGTCCGGCATCATCGCCGTCTGCAATGGCGAGATCGATAACCACACCGAATTGCGCGCCTGGCTCGCCACCCGCGGCCGTAATGTCAAACAAGCCACGGATGTCGCCATCCTACCGGCGCTCTATCTGGAACTTGGCGACTCGTTTGTTGAAAAGCTCGACGGCGTTTTCGCCATTGCCTTGTGGGACCCGCGGGAGCAAAAATTGATCCTGACCCGCGACCGCGCCGGCGAGCGCTCGCTGTTCTATCGCATCGACGACGGTATCGCGCGCTTCGCGACCGAGATCGCCGCGCTGGTCGCCGGCTCGAAAGGTCCGCTCACCATCGATCGCGCCACCGTTGCCGGCTATCTCCGGCATGGCTGCTTTGTCGCCCCCGAAGCGCCGCTGTCCGGCGTGCGCAAGGTGCGCCCGGGCGAGATCGTCACATTTCGGGGCACAGATATTGAGCATCGCCGCTATTGGCGCTGGCCGGTGATGGAGATGCCTAAAAGCAAGCCGTCCGTAGCCGCATTCGATGAGATTTTCCGCGCCGCGGTCAAACGTCAGAGCAACGTCGACGTGTCCTATGGGTTTTTCCTGAGCGGCGGGCTTGATTCTTCGCTCGTGGCCGCCGTAGCGCAGGACGTCCATTCCGGCCGCAAGCCGAACTGCTATACGCTGCGCTTCTCTGAAGATTCTTACGATGAAGGCGCCTATGCCGAGCGCGTGGCGAAGATGCTGGGGCTCGAGGTCATCTCGGTTCCGGTGAAGCCGGAACACTTCATCGAGGAACTGCCGCGTCTTGTCCGCCGCGTGGGCGAGCCGCTGGCCGACCCGGCATGGGTCCCGACAACACTTCTTTCCCACCGCGCGGCGCAGGACGTGCGCATCGTCTACGCCGGCGAAGGCGGCGACGAGCTGTTCGGTGGCTATCCTACCTATCTCGGTGCCGGCTTCGCGCGCCGCTACGACCGTCTGCCGGCGTCCGTCCGCGCGGCGTTCCGCAAGCTGGTCACGGGCCTGCCGCAGAGCGAGAAGAAAATGCCGCTTTCGTTCCTGTTGAAGCGTTTTGTCGAGGGCGAGGGCATGAACCCCTACGCCCGCCACCGTCTATGGACCGCGAACATCAAGCCTGACCTGTTGATGAAGCTCGGCGTGCCGGTGCTGCCGCCGGAGGAGGAAACGATCCTCGACAGCGGCCTGCTCGACCGCATCCAGCTGCACGACCTCGAGACCACGCTGGCCGAAGGCCTGCTGACCAAGGCCGACCGCGGCGGCATGAGCGCGTCGCTCGAGATTCGCGCGCCCTTCCTCGACCGCATGGTGATGGATTTCTGCGCCACCTTGCCCGCATCGCAGCGCGTGCATGGCATCACGACCAAGTATTTCCTCAAGAAATACGCCGAGAAGTACTTGCCGAAGGACATCATCTACCGCCGCAAGCGCGGACTCTCGGTTCCTCTGGCGTCATGGCTGCGCGGCCCGCTGCAAACCTGGGCGCAGGAGAAGCTGCGCGCCGGGCGACTGGCCGAGGCCGGGATCAACCCGGTTGCGGCCCAGGCGCTGTTCAATGAACATATCGCCCGCCGCGCCGATTATGCGCGGCCGCTGTGGACGCTGCTGGTACTCGACGAATGGCTGGCCTGGGCGCAGGAGCATCCATCCCGCCCGGCAAGCCTCAACTAGGCGCATCGCATGTCAGCAGCCGCGTTCTGGGTCACTCTCGGTTTTATCGGTCAGGCGCTGTTCGGCCTGCGCTTCGTCGTGCAATGGCTGGCGAGCGAGAAGGCCGGACAGAGCGTCATTCCGCCGATGTTCTGGTACATCAGCGTCCCGGCGGGCCTCATTCTGGTGGCTTATGCGGTCTGGCGGCAAGACCCCGTCTTCATCGTCAACGAGGCCATCTGCGTGATCATCTTCATCCGCAACGTCGTGATGCTGCGGAATGAGAAACAACAATCCTGACGAACTAAAAAGCTCTAATAGGGGAGGAATTTCCGTGATTACGCCCCAATATGAGGAAATTCTACGGTCTAACTGCAAATTCCACCTACAATATGATGATGCGACAAAAGCCAGATATCTAAAAATGGTATCGGCCTTCCTTGAGGAAATGAAATTTCAAGGAGTAAATGTTGCTGTAACGGATGAGATGCGAGTAACAGTAGCTGGTTGGGCGGTCAGAATGGCGCTTAACGCCATTGTAGGGCTTCATTTATTTAAACACATTGAGCTAATAAAAATTTACGACGCTGTAAGTGTTGACGAAGAAGCGCGCGGACGCGTGCAGTCTGGTCATTTCTACTGTCACATTCAACTCGCTTGGAAAGCCATTCAGAGCGATATAAAAACATTAGCAGATAGATCATTAATTATCCATGAGTTCGCGCACGCTCTCGATCTAATAGACAGGGAGATGGACGGCGATGCCAGTCTTTTAATGATCGACGAATCTGGACGAAAAGAATGGGACGATAATTTCAAGTCAGTATTTTGTGCGAACTATATCTTAGGTCGCTCCTCCGTAAAGAAAGTTCGCAAAGTGTGGGATTATTTTGGATTAGGTCGCTGGCGTAAATTCAATCCATCTGACATGAATTGCGTTAAAGTTTCAGAATTATTCGCGGTTTCATCGGAAAGATTTTTTATGAGTCCGCATTCGCTAAATCAAATTTGCCCCGAAATTTACCAATTGCTAGCGCTACTGTATCGGCAAGATACGCTCAGGACCGTTCCGAAGAACTCGAGCCGTAATCCTTTGCAAAGTGCAATGTATCGGATCGACCAGCTTTACAACTGGTTAATGCAGAACTGAACTGATTACGCCGGGGCCTGCGAGTCGGCGAACGCGCCGGCAACGGCGTCGTCGATCACGTGCTGGAACGCGCGGCGCGTCCCGAGGCCTATCGGCTCGAACGCGACGGCGATCTTCTGGCTGCCCTTGCGGACGATGCGCCCGTAATGGGTGATGTCCATGATCATGTTGT
>DATJGZ010000019.1:0-22245 GCA_035494535.1 Patescibacteria group bacterium
TCGTGCCCGCAAGCTCGAACTTACTGTTCGATGCGCCCTGCAGATCGCCGCTCTCGCCGGCGCCCATCAGGCCGGAAAGCGAACTGGCGATCATCGGTCCGATCAGCGGGAGGCCGACCAGCCACTTCAGGAGACCTGTCAGCATGTTGCCGAGACCCGGTATTCCGAGAGCATTGCCGACCGTGTCGCCCAGCTGGGTAATGCCGCTCATCATGTTGAACTGCTGCTGCGCGCTCTTGATCTCGCCGCCCAGTTGCTCCGGGTGTTCCTTGGCGGTCTGGATAAAATGGTGGTAGGCCTGCTGCATGTCCGGATCCTTCTTTGCCTGATCCAGCATGGTGCTTAGATTCTTGAAATAATTCGGGTCCTTTTTTGCGTCGGCGCTGATTGCTCGAAGAGTCGGCAGCAGTGCCGCGAGTTTGGTCTTGTCCGTTGGCACGCCGCCGCCGGCTTTGCCCAGCCCAAGAGCGTCGGCCAATTCAGAATGGTTGTTCTGGAGATTCTGCAGAAAATCGCTGAAACCTGGCTGGCCGGCGATGACTCCCATAAGTCTTCCCGCCTCGTCTTCCGGCTTTTCGGCCGGCGGAGTCTTTTGGTCGTCCGTCTTCGGCGGCGTTCCCCCCTGTCCCTGTTTTGGCGGGGTCCCGGCCGGTTGCGCCGGGATGGCATTCATAGTCGCCACGAAGTCGTTCCTCTTCGGATCGGCGTTCAGCAGCTTGTCGAGGTTATCCTGCAATGCTTTGGGATTGGACTGCGCGAGGCCGACAATCTTATCGACCATCTCGGGATGGGCCGTTAGATTTTCCTGCAGCTTGTCGACGAGCTCGGGATTGTCATGGAATTTCTTGAGAAGAGCTTCTCCGGCCGCTTGCTGTTCCGGGGTCGGGTTCTTGATCGCGCTTGCCTTGCTCAGCAGGTCCTTCACCTTGTCGCTTCCGACGATCTTTAAGGTCGCGTCGTCATTGTTCACCCTGTTGCGCAGCTCCGTAAGCGCCGGGGCCTGATCGCCTGCGGCCTTGAGTAGCGCGTCGAGTGCAATGCCGGATGCTGAGACCATTTGTATCTCCTAGTTAACCGTCATATGAGTGGTCACCATCGGAACGACGGCGAAATCCTTCACAAATCCGTCATGCATCAGCAGCGCTGTGACTTCCATCGCGCGCTCGAGATAGGCTTTCTTCTCGACGGGGATGCGAAGGCCGAGCCCGTCGAGGCGGCCGCTGCGCGTCACCAATACGATCGTTTCCTTCTCGGAGTCGTACTCAATCCATTTCAGGATGTCGGGCAGGGGCTTGTCGTGCAGGAGCCAGGCACCGCCGGTGCGGTTGAACAGAAAGTCCACTCTCATATTGATGTCGGACGACAGGGGCGAGGCCGTCCCGAGATTGCTGTCCGCCGGATTCTTCTTGTCCATGCCGCGCCCCAATCCCCCTGTTTTTCGATATACGCCAAAGGTCATGGGGGTAGACCTCGCGTCTGACCCCATATTAGACAGAAAACGTTAATAAACGATTGATATGACAGAACTAGGCGAGGCTTGCGGCGATGTTGATCGGGACCATCGTCAAGTCCTTGACTTTGCCTTCTTTTATCAGCATCACGGTGATTTTCCCGGCCTTTTTCAGCCCCTTCGCCGCGGCGGCGGGCACCGGCAAGCCAAGGTCCTGCGTCTTGCCCTGCGCTGTATTCAGGGTAACCCGGCCGGAATCGGGGTCGTAATCGACCCACTTCAATATGTCGGAAAGGGGCTTGTCGTGCAGAATCCAGGCACCCCCCTTGTCGTCCCACAGGAAGTCTACCTTCATGCAGGAAGCTAGCGGCGGCAGCACGGGCAAATCGGGCGCGTAATCCATGGCGTACCTTGGTTCTCCCTTATCCTATAGCGGGAAAGTTAATAATTGCCTCAAGGGATAAGCGGATACAAAGCGAGCGTCTGGTAATGCCGGCCGGCGCTGTCGGGCGGTCCCGACTGCATCAGGCCGAACTCCTGGGCTTGCCACCCCAGACGTCTAATTTGTCCTTTTTTATCAATGTATTGAGGCAGGCCGCGTGCGTTTTTAAGGCGCGCCAAGGTTATGTGAGGCACAAATTCCCGCATGCCGAATTCAAATCCCAAGGGCGTCAGCGTGTCCGTGATATCGCCGCAAAGGGCATTGAGCTTACGTGTGCTGTCCGCGCGGGCATATAGAACAGCGCCGCGTTTTTGATCGAAGAATCCGAGGCCGCCGATCTCGACGCCGAAAGGCGGCCGGCGCACGCGCCCGAGGGCTTCGCGGATCTCCGGAACCCGCGACGGATCGATATCGCCCAGAAAGCGCAGTGTGAGGTGAAGGTCATCAGGATGATTCCAGCGTCCCTCAATGCCCGTTCGGGGAATATCCGTCAGGGCGCGGGCGACATCCTCGGGTACCCCGAGCGCCACGAAGAGTCTGATGTTAGCCGCGGTCATGTTTCTCAGAAGGGGATCGGATAACGGCGTCGCACCGCATCGATATCCGCCAGCACGGCATCGCTGAGCGTGAGGTCGATGGAAGCGATGTTGCTTTTGAGCTGTTCCATGGAGGTTGCGCCGATGATATTGGCGGTGACGAAAGGCTGACGATTCACGAAGGCCAGCGCCATTTGGCAGACATCGAGCCCGTGCTTCTTCGCGACGTCGATATAGGCGTGCACGGCCTCGTTCGCCTCTTTTGTGTCCCGGTGCAGCGGCCGTTCGTCAAGAGACCAGCGTGATCCCTGCGGCCGCGCCCCGTTCAGATATTTTCCGCTGATCATACCGCCGGCGAGGGGAGACCAAGCCAGCAGTCCGATGCTTTCGCGCAAGGCGATCTCCGCGAGGTCCGGTTCGAACAGACGGCAGAGCAGGTTGTATTCATTCTGGATGGAGGCCATCACCGGCAGATTATTCTCCCGCGCCAGGCGCAGATATTCCATGGCGCCCCACGCCGTGTCATTCGAAAGACCGGCATGGCGTATCTTTCCGACCTTGATCAGGCTATCCAGTGTCCGAAGAACCTCCAGAAAATTTTCCCGGTGCTCCTGCGTATCCGCCGGATCGGGCATAAACTCCCAATAAGCGCCCCAATGATAATCATCACGGTTCGTCCAGTGCAGCTGGTACAAGTCGATATAATCGGTTCGCAGGCGCCGCAGGCTCCCGTCAACGGCGGCGATAATATTCTCCCGGTCGACGCGCGCTTTGCCTCCGCGCACCCAAGGCAGGCCGGGACCGGCGACCTTGCTTGCCAGAATGACTTTGTCTCGATTCTTGCGGCTAGCGAACCATGTGCCGATAATCTCTTCGGTCCGGCCGTAGGTATCCGGCGTGGGCGGAACCGCGTACATTTCGGCCGTGTCGAAAAAATTGACGCCCTGTGCGAGGGCGTAATCCATCTGCTCGTGCCCTTCGGCTTCGGTGTTTTGCCGTCCCCAAGTCATGGTTCCCAGGCATATAAGACTGACCTTCAGGCCGGTGCGACCAAGCGTGCGGTATTTCATGAGGGATAGCTATTGCCAGTCGTGGTACTGCCAGTCGGTCTTGAGATCAACGAGATCCTTGTCATTCAGGCTTGGCACCGCGAGATTGTCAGGTTTGGCTACGACCACGATCGGAATAATATTGTTGTATTTATGAAGCGTCTTTTTGTCGATCTTGACCCGGTCGATCTCCATCGATTCAATCCACGGAAATCCGCTATTCGGATTGGTCGTGAATCGGCAATCGATCATGCTTGAGCGTTGCTCGCCCGACGAGCCGGTGTAGGTATAATAAAGCCGCCAGTCCCGCTCATATACTTCCACGGCGCTGATAAAAAGGGTCTGTGGAAATCGAAGCTGCAGCTCGACAAAGTTTCTGCATATTTCCTGTTGAATCGGCGCCTTGTAAGGCTGCAGGCCCTTCCAGACAATCAGGCCGAGCACGAATGCGGTTATATAAAGCCGCTTGAGGCGTTTCTGTCGCCTCTCTTTTCTGGTCAGCCTCTTTTTGGGCTCTTTGTCGTCCGTCTTCGACTTCAGGCCGATCATAGAACGGCCTTGAACTTATCAATCTCGGCCTGTTTGCTAGCGACCTCTGATTTCACGACAAGATCTTCGACGATTTCGTTGATGACCGCGCTGGTCATTGCGCCCTTGGCCTCGTTCTCCTTCTCAGCCTTCATCATAACGCGCCGCTTGATCTCATTGCGGGCGCTGCCGTTCGGGAATGCCGTCGCCAGCATCTGCCGTGCGCGGCCGGCGCCGAGACGCTGATAAAGACGCGTGCGGATCGCGACGTCTTCGGCGGAGGTCGACACCGCCCAGAGTTCGATGGGGCCAAGCGTATTGATAAGATATTGCTCGTAACGGCCTTCAGTCGTGCCGAGCACGAACAGCGCAGGCGCGCCGCCCGCCTTCGGGCCTGTCAGCTTGAAGCGAATGATGTCGCGCGCGGTGTCGGACAGGCCGAATCGATCGACGACGTTTTGCACGGCGGCGTCCGAGATGGCGGTGCCGAGAACCCACACGCCGGTTGCGAGGTCGATCATGTCCTGCGAGAAGTCGTCAAGGAGCTGTGAGGCGAGAATGATCTGCACCCCGCGCTTACGGCCTTCGCGGACGTCGCGGATGATCTGGCCGCGGACCGAGCCTGAGCTCGACGTACGGTGGAATTCGTCGTAGCACAGGCGCTTGGGTGATTCGCCGATCTCCTGCAGCTTCTGCTCGTGGTACTCCCGGTAGCGCGGCGGAATGAATTGCAGCGAGTCCTTGCCCATCCACCATGAGCGCACCAGCACGTGCCGCGCGAGCATGTACATGATCGAGGTCTGCCGGTCGGCGACCGCATCGCCCTGTGGCGCGACGTCCATGAGGTCGAGCGAGCAAACGCGGGCATGCGAGATGTCGAACTGCGTCACCGACGACAGGATCGGAAGTTCGCGGATCGAGGTGGTGATCATACGCTCAAACGCGTTGATGACGCCTTCTGTCGAGAAGCCGACCGACGTTTCCTCGAGCAGGCCGCGAATTTGCGGTCGGCGCGATGCCGTGATCGCATCGGTCAATGTCGGGCAGGCATGACGTTGCGCGAGGCCCGCGATGTGGTACTGACCCAAGTCGAACATCTTGTCCACCACATCCCACCAATAGGGGTCGGAGGGCAGGTGAACGTTGAATTTGGCAAGGTTTTCGTCGACTTCGGCGTCGAGACGCGGCAGATAAGGCCGCGGTTCGGCGTTTGCCGCGGTATCGTTCCGCCAGCGGAACATTTCGTCCACGACGAGTGAAGAAAGCTGCTGGATGCCGTCATATGGCTTTTCATGGCCCGGCGGCGTGCAGAGCAGGGTGAGAAGCTCGACCAGATAGCTGCGTTCGTCGACCAGCGGGTAGCGGCAGCCCAGCTGCGTATCGAACGGGTTGATCGAGAATTTGTGCGCCATTTGCAGGCGGTAATAGGCCGCTTCGTGCTGCCGCTCGGAAGGCAGCGCTTCCTTGACCAGCGAGATCAGCCCCGACGACGAGGGGCCGATGTCGACGACCGCGACGAAAGGAAGTTTTTGCAGACCCGGCGACAGGCAGGTGCCGAGGTTGAGCGTGTTCAAGAGGACCGATTTGCCGGCGCCGGGCTGGGCGAACACCAGGTCGAACCATGTCGTCGTCACGTTCGTGCCGGTCTGGTAAGGCCAGACCTTTCCGTCCGGGGTCCGCAACAGGATCGCGCCGTGCTGGAAGGGCGATGACGGCCGCTGCCAGGGAAGCAGTTTCATGATCTCGAGCATGGGCGCCACCGCGGTCGGCGCGGTGCCGGCACAATGGATGCCGAGGGCCGAAGACATCACGCAATCCAGCGGGTCGCCGGAGAATTCACTGACCTGGCAATAGCCCCACGATTCAACCGACTGGATAAGGGCGGACAGCCGGTCCTTGCAAAGCTCCTCCGTATCCGCCCATGTCGCGAAAGATATGCGCACCCGGACAACCGGCTCGCGGCGAGCCAGAATAGCCAGACCTTCGAGCGAGAACTTGATCTGCTTATTGAGCGAATTCGTGACGCCCATGATCGTGGCGAGAAAGCCGCGGAATGCGGTCGAGGCCGAGCCGCCGCCTTCGATCAGGAACGAAATGCGGTAAGGAATGTCGGCATCAAACAGACGGTTCAGGAGCTGCGGGAATGGAGAAGCCTCCATCGGTCCCAGTGTCATATCGGCGCCGCCCCAGTAAAATGCGCCGATTTTGCACATAATTTCACTTACGACCTTCGCGTCGCCGGACACAATCTGCTGGCGCAGGGGAGGCCACATAATATCAGAAAGATCGGCAACGTTCGAAGGTGCGCGCGGCGGTATCGGATCGCCGGGCAGGCATGCGCGCCATTTTTCATTCGCCTTGCCGGGAAACAGGTTGTTGCGGATGGCCAGAAGGGCGTCATGGACCTCGAGAACACCCGACTTGATCCCTAGTTCGTCGAGACCCGTCGTCACGGCGACGACGAAAGTCTTGTGGCGGTTGCGCAGGGAATCGAGCGCGGCCAGCGGATTTTGCGCGTAGCCCGCCTGTACCCATTTCTTCTCTTTCGATTCCTTGGCAGCCCTCTCGCGTTCGCTTTTGGTCAGGACCGAGGATCGCGTCCACAGCACGTAATAGCATTCCTCATACGACAGGAATTTTGACATGTGGTCGATGCGCTCGCCGAACACGTCATCGACTTCAAGCCCCATGTTGCGGGCAGCAATGCGGCTGGGCTTGATAAGGAATTCCAGATACGCCCGGATGCGCTTGGGATCGCGCGCAAAGAAAACCTGAATGGCGTGGCCCTGCCGGTCCATCCGGGCGCCAACTTTGAGCGTGGCGCCCGTGATGATGTGCTCGTATTCGGTCTGGCCGATAACCTGGCGGCTGCCGTCGATCCGCAGCATGGTGACAAGCGAGCCGTCTTCGGCGACAAGCGTCGTCTCATCGTCCGATGTTTCCAGCCGGATGAAGCTTTCCACTGACTGACGGAGAGCCGTCTGAAACGGCAGGAAAATTTTACCAAACCAACCCATGGATACTCAGCTACCTCCCGCTTGGAAGCCCATCTAATATTATAACGTTTTTGGCAGTGCGAAAAAACTGCTAAATGCGCGTATTCTTAGCCGGTTTGCAATAACCGTCAGGCTGCTTTTGAGGGGGTAATTTCGCGATACAGGTCGATCCACTGCCGTGGCACCGTGCCGCCGAAGGGACCATCCTTGGCCCGCCAATATGCCAGAATCTGGGGAAACTGGTTGAACTCCAGATCGGCCTCCTTGATGATCCGCCGGTCAAGCGGGAAAAGCCGTATTCCGTCTAACTTAGCGCTGCGCGACTCGTAGGCCTTGTCGCTGATGTAGTCCTTCAGAACGGCGGCCAGAATGAACGGATCGTCCGTACCCAGACGCTTTCTGACCTCTTCCCGCCGCTGCATGAGAATATCAAGCGCCTTGCGCGACGCTTCGGCAACCGGCCCCTGCGATATGCGGGCGACGTAAATAGCCCGCGCTATGTGGTGCAGGTCGGTCTGTGATATTTCCGGCAGCCAGATCAATACGCCCGAGCGCATCTCGCTGACCTGGTTAAGACGAAAGCATTGGTGGCAGAAAATGCAAACCGTGACCAGATTGTCCGCCCGCGTGTCGGACGGGTTGCCGTTCATGAAATGAACGTCCTGATATTTCATCGAACGGAAACCGCAGGCTGCGCACGTATAGTCGTCGCGCTCATAGATTTTCTGCCGCAATTCCTGCGTCAGACTTTCTTTGGTTGCGGGCGTCGCGGCTGGTCCGCCCTTTGAATGCGACTGGGCATTGGCGGATGACCGCACAATGCCCAGCGCAACTTGTAAATCAGGCATCCTAACAGTTACTGAACGTTAAAGCGGCCTTTGTTCAGGCTGGCTGCCGTTGTAGTGTTACCGTTGTTACCCGAGGTGTTGACCATCGCTTCGTAGATGATCGGCAGGGCGAACAGCGCACCACCGGCGGCGAGACGGATCGCGCCATCTTTCAGCGGGGTGTTCGAGGGGTTTTCAACGTGGTCCTTGATCTTCAGAATGCCAAGCACACCGATCAGAATCCCGAACAGGTAAGCCAGTGCGGTCAAGAGACCGGGCAGGCTCGAAACGGAAAGCTGGATGTTCGTGGCGATACTGCTGAAGTCGTTACCGCCGGCGGCGTTAGCCGAGCCCGACGACATCAGGACGCCGGCCGTAAATGCGGCGCCTAACGGTAGTGACGTATTCTTTCTTAGCTTAAGCATATTCTCAGTCCTCCTCGTTTTTAAGTTAATTGAAGTTTACACCATACGCGGTTAAACCCAAAGTGTTTTGCGCCGCGTTCATGACCGGGCCGAGGTTAACGGCCAGCGATCCACCCACCATGTGAGTGATTCCTGCCATCAGAGACGCCTGGCCATTACCTTCGGCGACCTCCCTGATGATATATATTCCCCGAAGAAAAGCAACGACCCCCAGGACAATCATGAATTGGAGAACGGCGCTGATCACAGCCTGAACGTGTGCGATCTCGGCCGGATTCATGCCCGTCGTGTAAGCGATTGTCGCCTGCGTGGAGTACGGCCCGTTGAGGGGACCGAATTCCGAGTTCGAGAATGCACCGATCAGCGGCGACATCGAAAGCATCGCGCCTGCCGCCATGAATGTCATAATTGTTCCGATGCCGCCCGGACCGCGCGGACCTTCCTGAACCGATTTCAGAAGGCGCGAGATGCCAATGATCAAAAGTATGACGCCCGCTGTATAGCCGAAGAGGTTGAGCGCGAAAAGCATCGGCCCGAATATGTCGCCGGTGAACCTGACCATCATCTCGTCGAGGCCGGCGCCGGTGGGCGCGCCGAGGAAGCCGGTGTTGGTGAAGCTGTTGCCTGCGCCAAGGAAGCCGCTGATTGTGTTGGTCGCAACTTCGATCATATAGGGCAGGGCAAAGAAGCCACCCGCCGCTGCCAGCCGCGAGATGCCTTCCCATATCGATACCGACTGCGGATTGAGAACGTTATCCTTGATCTTGAGGATGCCCCAGATCGTCAGCACGACTGCGAACAGATAGGAGAAAGCCGACGCGAGAGACGATATGAACGTCGAGCTGTTTGCCATCTGGCAGATCGTGGCGCCCACACCGTCAATGGCACCGGCGTTTCCGAAGAAGCTCCATGCCGGCGCAATACACGCTGCGGTTGCCTGGCCGATGTTGGCGGACATCGATGGCAGAACCATCGTCAGAACTTCGTCGACGATGCCGCCGTTGCCGTCAATCGACTGCTGCGCCGCCTGCATCATCGTCGGAAGCGCGAACATCGCGCCGCCCGTCAGGAGCCGGATAACGGGCTCCTTCAGCGTCACCTGATCGGGCTGCTCCACGTGCTCGCGCGCCTTCAACAGGCCGGCCACGCCAAAGAGAAGGCCGAGAATGTAAGCGGAAGCCGTCAGCAGACCGGGAATCCACTGTGTCGAATCGCGAACGTTACATGCGACTTCGTTGAGGTTCGCGCCTACGCATCCCCCGGTCAGGAACGACCAGCCAGTCAACAAGAAGCCGGATTGGTCGTTGTTGAAGACCGCCTGCTGCCCGATGCTGTTGAACATGGACTCATAGACGATCGGGAGCGCAAACAATGCGCCGCCGACGAGCAACCGGCCGATACCGGTGCGCAATGGCGTTTGATTCGGCGTGTCGACATGCTCCTTGATCTTGACGATGCCTTGCACGCCAAGCATGAGGCCGAGACCATAAGCCAGCGCCGTAATGAGGCCGGGCAGCGATGTATTGGATTGCGTGATATTCGACGCGACGGAACTGAAGTCGGCGGATGCCGCGGCGGGTTCAATGCTCGCGGCCAGATAACCAACGGCCAGCACAACCGCTGGCAGAACCGTCCCCCGGAATATACCGGCAAAAGCTTTGCGATACATTGCAACCCTCTGCATAATAATGACCGTTTTCCCCTTGGGTCTCAAGGACTTGCCCCAAAAAAACGTCTATTAGATCAGCATTTTAGACGCATTTTTTCAGAATGCTTAATATCAATAGTAGGCTCTATGTGGTTAAGGATGCATTAATTTTGGGCTTTTTCGTTGCCATCTAATGGCCTGCCACAGCCATTTGTGAGCGCGACAACACACAGCGGCTGTGAGTGTCGGATTATCCTTAAGTTCAAGCCGGATAGATGCACTCAATTATTGGTGAAGGCTGCCGGTCGTGCCGGTTACAACCCAGCGACCGTTTTTCTCGGAAATGGACCTGATTCGACCCAGTCCAGTAACCCGGTCGCCCGGTTTGACTGTCATGATCTGCCCGTCACTTCCGGCAACGATAGCCATGCCCGGCATCGCCGATTTCAGCATCCAGGTCTGGACATGAGCCTTGGTCATGCCGGTTGCGGGTTTATGAGCAGCCACATGACGGGATTGTTTGGCATGAGTACCGTTTGTCTTTCCGGTCGAGGGCGTTTTGGCGGTTGCGGCTCCTGAAGTCGAAAGAGCGTCAACTTTCTGCGCCAGAGCATCGATCTGGGTGTGGATGTCCGCGAGTTCATCCCGGTGAACCACCGATCCTTCGAGCGTCTTCAGTTGCGACTCGATGCCGTCCAGTTTGCTCGTAATGCTATCCAATTGCGCGCTGCTCGCGCCCATTGTTTCGGAAGCGGTCGGTATTTTTGCAGGCGGGGGCATCGCCGTCGTCGTCGTCGGTGTCGTCGGCGCTGCAAATGGTGATTCGCCAGCCTTGGGCGTATTCGGCGTTTGCGCAGCAACCGGCGTTACAGGCGTGGACGAGGCGTTGGTTGCCGGCATTGGCGCAGGCGGAGTCGGTGTGGTCGGGGTCACCGGTGCCGCGACATGCGTCGCTTCCGCCGGCGTGCCGGATTTGACCATGTTGCCGGCTACTTCCTGCGGCATTGGCGTCAGCGGCTGATTATTATCAGCGTCGACATCAGGTGATTTGATCGGAGTCGGCTGCGGCGGCTTGTTGGCATGCACAGTGTCAACCGGATGGCTCGCCTCAGGCATCAATTCTTCTTGCGTCGGCACGTGGCCGTCCGACAGCTTCTGCGCTTTTTTGATCAAGTTGGGATCAGTCAGGAAGCCGCTCTCGGGCTTTTTCTTTTTTTCGCCCCCAGGGGTTTCGGTTCTGCCTGCGTCCGCGTAAATCAGGTCCGTCTGCGTGGGCTCTGTTTTAGGTAATGGCGTATTGGTCGGCGGCGGAATGGGAATCGATTTCTTGTGCATCGTCATGTAGGCAACGCCCAAGCCGATAACAACCGCGCCGCCGAGCAGCATCAGGTTCATTTTCTTTTTGCGGTCCGCCTTCTGATTCGGCTGACCCTCGCCGCCCTCGCCGCCCTCAGCGGTTTCATCACCCTCTGACCATTCTTCGTCAGTAAAATCGGCATCAGTCGCCTGATCGTCGGCGGCCGTCTCCTCATGAGCTGCGCCGTCATCCGGGGCGACGTCCTCCTGGAAACCTTCGTCGAATTCCTGTTCACTGCTCATCGTTCATACCATTCGTCTGTTTGGAATTACTCAAGCGTCTAGCCCGGCGTTACGCCCCCGGAGGCCTGGTCCGTGACCGGGTCGATGAAGATAAGGCCGATCGGAGTTCCGGGCGCCACAACGACGGTCGTGTCAACGTCCTTGTTCATTTTGTCGATCGTATCGCCGACTTTTTCCGTCGATTTTCCCAAGCCTTTCCAGAAATACTGCGCCGGTTTGAGTTTCGGCGTCGTAATAACCGTGCTGGTCGTGCTTTGCGACGTCGACTGGCCGGGCTCCGCAACCCCCTCTGCCAGCGCCTGAATGAAAGCGACGGCGCCCGGGATGACAACCCGCTTGAAATAATGGTGGTCGACGTCGGTCGCCAAATTCGAATAGTCACTCGCCGGATCGACGGCCAGAGCGTTTATATCGTGGCTGATTCCATCTATGATGACTTTCTTGAACGTCAAGACCATGTAGTCATCGTCCTTGCCGTGCTGGAACGCGCCAATAATCCGATCGCCGGCGAGCGGGCCGCCGACGATTACACCGAGCACAGGTTGTTTATAGTCGGAGTTCGCGCCGGTCACGAGCTGCGCATAGCCGATTGAGCCCGCGGGAATGAGAATCTCGACCGGCTGCTGGCTGCCACCTCCTCCGTTCTGGCCGTTGGGTCCCGTTCCCGTACCGGTTCCCGTGGCCGAACTGGTGATGCCTAGCGCTTCGTTCAGCGCCTCCTGCTGGTCTTTTTTCCAGTCCTTGACCAGCTCTTTCAGCTTGTCAACCGTCGTGACGTTATGATTCTGCATCTTGACCGGCTTGATACCAGCAAGAATCGATTGCATCTGCTGCGACATGGCTTGCGCCATGTCCTTGATTGCCTGCGCGTTGGGATCTTTCTGCTGCAGACCGCTTTTCTGCTCCTGCTCGCGGCGAGTGCGTTCGTCCTGAATTCGCCGCCAGCGCTCAAGCGGGTCTTCCGTGGGCTGCGCGTTTTCTCCCATGCCTATCTTGCCCTGCGGTGTGCTAACCGGTATCGGCAGCGAGCTGCCGCCGCCCTTGATCGCTTTCTCGACGTTCGCCTTGTTTACATCTTCGATCGCTTTCGCGTAGTTCTGGCTGACATTCTCCTTGCCGGGCGCTTCTTTAATTTCGGCCCCGCGCGGTATGAACGACCCGGCCTGCTGCGGCTTTTTGCCGCCGAACATCATGAAGCCGCCGATCAGCGTGATGATGACGGCGCCCACCAGCCCGAATTTGACCATCGGGTTGTTGTCGATAAGGTCCTTGAATTTGGTGCCACCGCCTTCGCCCTCAAACTCGTCGAATGGGGCTTCTTCAGGCGCCATGCCCTCTTCGGGCTGGTCGGAAGGGGGCTGCTCTTCATCCGTCATGGATTTCCTCCGGCGTTTGCGGGAGATGTGGGATTGCTTGCTGCCGTCGCAGTCTGCGCCGGCGTCTCGCTATTCGAGGCAACGGGAATGGTGGCGATAGCCGAAGATTCTTTCGGTAGGTCGCGATCGCTCAGGTAAGCCTGCACGACCTTGCCCTTGTCGGACAGAAGCACTACCGGCGCGTTTTGAATCGTATAGACGGCCGTGCCGTCGGCTGATGTAACCGAGTTCGACCATCCAGGTGAAAGCATCGTCAGCGGCGTCCGTACGTAAGTCAGGTCGCCGATTTTGTATGCAGTGGTGCGACGATCGACGCCGGAGACCGAAAGCTTCACGGCGCCCTCAGGCTCGATTCCGTCGAGAATCATATTGCATACGCAGTTGCCGGCCGCGAGCTCGGGTCCGCCGTCATCCATCAAAGGCTGCTTGGCAAACGGGCCGTAGTCGGGAACGCGAACATCGAGCCGGTAATAAACCTTGTCGCGGTGCGTCTTGAGGGCAAACACGAGCGGCGTCTTCAGGTTGCCGGCCATCGCGACCGACATGTTGCCGATGGCAAATTCCGATTGCGGCGTAATCCGGATGATGTAGCCGCCGGGTTCGGGCTTTGCGACCTCGAAATTGCCGGCCCAAGTGATATCAGCGATCGGCCAGGGCTCGCCCGTCACGTCGACGAATGTGACAGTTGTAACGCGACCGGTTG
This sequence comes from Patescibacteria group bacterium, assembly GCA_035494535.1. Lineage (GTDB taxonomy): Bacteria > Pseudomonadota > Alphaproteobacteria > Micavibrionales > Micavibrionaceae > JACQIJ01. Next base: position 13,580 of record DATJGZ010000019.1, read on the forward strand.
CCAGCTTGATCTCCATCGGCGGCGAGCCGGGATCGATAGAAGCGGTCTGGGCCAGAACTTCCGGCGTCGGATCGGGAAACACCGGCGTCTCCACAGCCTGCCGCGTCTGATCGAAGGTCTCGAGCAGCTTGCGGATCTCGTTCGGCTTGAGCGGCAATAGGCCCGTCAGCGCCGCGGCAAATGCCTGGCTGCGGATTTGGTTCTCAACTTCCTCGGGTGTTTTCGGGCGCTCTTTTTTAACCGGCGCGAAAGGGTTGGCGAGCTTGTTTTCATCGGCCGGCAAAGACATGCCGGGAGAACGGGGCTCAACACCGCTCCCGCTTGGCAGAGCATCATCGCCCCCGCCGCCCATCTTTTGTTTTACGACTTCATCCGTGGGCAAATGGACGACCTGATTGGCGCGCGCCGGTTGATTCAGGATGACAAGGCCGGCGACCAGCCACACAAATGCACTGCCAACGTAACGATTTTTCATGGGCAAAGTCCGTCAGGTCCTTCCATTAGGCCAAGTGCCGAAAAGGGAGTTCCGGCTCCTATAGAATCAACACACTGGACGGAAGAATACCTTTTGAATATCCCCATGTCACCCCCCTGTCCCGACAAAAAACCCAAAATTCAGGCTTCTGCGCCGCAATTTTCCGCATTACCGCGGCACGGCGATCCACTGCTCAATCCCGATTCCGTTCGGGCTCTCAAGACGCGGCACGCGAACGACCACGAGCGTTACAAGAAGTGAATCGTTTTTTGTTTTTGCCTGCGCCTGGTAGGTCAGCACCAGCGGCATCTGAACAGTCCACTGGTATCGCCCGGCGACAATGCCCTCCCGTTCGACGACGGGCGCGCCCTGCGGCGCCGCCGTCACGACCTGCTGGTTTTGTTCGACCATTTCAATAATTCGTGAACGCTGGAGCGCGTCGGTGAAACTTTCCCACCCATGCCGCGTGAAGTTGCGCGAAGATTCCTGAAGGCGGCGGCGATAATCGTTGAAGCCGAATGTCATGACCTCGGTTGCCGCCTGCGCCACCCAAGACATAAGCGCCGGCGTACTCAGGTTCGCTTCGCTCAAGGCCACCATAGGCATGAGGCGCCCGTCCTCGGTCGTGGCGAAATAGCGGTTTTCCGGCTGGTGAATCTTGATGATATAAAACATGGCCAGAATCAGGCCGATAATAATAAACCCTTGAATAACCGTGACTTTCAGAATGGCGCGATAGCCGTCCCGGTAAAAGTCGTTTCGAATCATAACCTTTCCGAGATTTCCCATATCCTCGGGCGCGACCTCAGCGCCTACCCCGGGCATGGTATCAACCTTGCCGGCAGCCTTTTCGCGCGCAGCCATCCGCGCTTTTCGCGCCGGATCCACCTCGGCTTTTTTTGCGCCTTGCGGCAGGTCACTGGGAATTGATGGTTTTACTTGTGCTTCTTCGCTCATGGGGAATCAAACGCCACCGGTTTCATACAGGATAAGTCGCGGATGGTAAGAAAATTGTTAGCATGGATATCCTCTATCTATCATATACCATTGCAAACTTATATCTATCAAAAAATCTTGCCTTGCAGGAAGACGAAGTTTCGCAATCATTTCTTCAATATAGGAACATATTGGCTCCCAGCGTGAAACGTCGTCTTACCGAGATATTGGCAGTATTTCTTCCGATGTTTGCGGTTATCGTAGTTTGGGTGCCATTCGAGATCAGCGCGGCGCTGAACGAAGACGAAGCATGGCTTCTGATTTGCGCTCAGCGCCTGTTGGACGGGGGCAGGTCGCTCACCGACTTTTATCAGCCCAATCCGCCCATGAGTACCCTCATGTACGTCCCCGACGTTCTGCTCGCGCGGCTGACGCATTCTCCGATTTATTACATTCCACATCTGCTGGGCTTGGCAGCGATGTCGTTATCGGCCTGGGGGATGCTTTCCTTGTTGAAACGGTTTCCGGAGCTGGATGATGATGCGCGCGCGGTCGCCTTCGGCGCCTACCTGATCGCCTCGACAATCGGCGCCAGCTTCATGTTCTTCGCTGAGCGCGATGAATACGTCGCCTGGGGTCTGATCCCGTTCCTGCTCGCCCAGATATTGATCACGCGCGCCGCTGCCGTCGAGAAACGCATCTTGTGGAGCGTGCTGATAGGCGGAGGGATATGCATCCTGATCAAGCCGCATTACCTGCTATTGCCGGCGGTCGCCGTCGTTCACCGGATGGTCGCTCGACGCCGCGTGTTTTCAGTTATGCGCGACCCCGATGTCATTGCGCTTCTTTGTGTTTCCTCCGTCTATGCGATTCTTATCGCCGTGTATTTTTGGGATGACGTTACTAAGATATTTCCAGACTTAGTGAAGCTGTATCTTCCTGTCCAAAATCCATTTGAGACTGCGAAGCAAGGTTTCGCAGGGCTGATCTTGCTACTGCTTTTAAGATTGTGCCTGCGGCCGGTGAATGAGGGCGTCCGACGTATCGTGAATTATTGCACGATCGGGGCGATGCTTTCGGGGCTTCTATTCGTGATTCAACTTAAGGGCCTTTACTATCACGAAATACCCTTTTTCCTTTTCTATTCTTGCGGTGTGGGGCTGGCGCTGCATGATCGTCTGGGTCGCGGCCTGCGTTCATCAAAAATCGCAGCATTTATTACTATGACTCTCGTTTTAGATTTCTCCCTCATACATGCGCCGGCATTCCTCGGATACCCGACTCATGAGGACTACAAGAAATTGCCGCTGACCCAGCTCGCAGCAAATCTCGGCCCGAATGAGACTTTTTTTGTTGTTACCGAAGGTATGGACGTGATCCATCAGGCGGCAATATACAGCGGCCATATTCACGCATCCCGGTTCCCTGATCTTTGGTTTCTGACAGGCACGCAGTTCGGATGGCGCCATGACGGCGACGACGTTCGATATGCAAATTACGTTGCCGAGGATTTAGCCCGTTACAAGCCTTCCGTGATGGCAATCATCAGCGGCGACCGCTATGTCGACGTCATTTCCTGGCTGTCGGCGCGTTCGCCAGCTTTCCGTAATGAAATGAAACGCTATGTTACAGCCGGGAATTTTGTCGATAACCGACGTAATTATTTTAAGGGAACGATACTCGATTTCGATCACGTCATGACCTACGACCTTTACAGGCGATCGCAGTGATTGTCTTGCAGTATTGATTCCATCCCCGCATGGGCTTCACGGGTTCGGCAAAATATCGACTAAATATAAGAATTGATAGTAGTTTCAGTGTACTAGGGTAACGAGGCTGTTTTTCATGAGCGAAGACCAGAATACCTGACGCTCTATCGCACTTCATCACCTGCGGGAGATTGAATGCCACTGGTTTCGCTCGCCAATTGGCGATGATTTTGTAACGTATTCTTCAATATAGAAAAAGGCCGGGGCAGGCCTGTCGCTAATGTCTGTTTTTTGTACTTTAGAAGTATGAGTGTGATAAAATAAATAAAGTTTGTACTAAATGCGGCTCGTGGGGGTTTTCGGGTCAATGAACGATTTGGTGTGTCCAGAAGGGATCGGCAAGAACGGCCCCGGCGAACACAGGAGGGTGCCTTTGCGAAAAAGGCTGCTCATCGTCGTGATGTGCCTGTCGTTGGCGCTGGTTAGCGCGCCCAAACCGGCGCCGGCCGGTTCCTTCGGCAACCCTGCCACATGTCCGTGCCCCAACTGCATCTACGACATCGCGATGACCATCGCCGCCATTATCGCCTTCAACGCGATGGCGCAGGCGACCGTTGACGATATGAACCTGCAATTCCAGCGCCTCAGAGACGAGTTCATGGTCGGCTATTTTTTCGACTATCACGTCCTGAACTCCATGCAGAATATGGCGCAGGGCCTGGCCACGGCGGGAATGTTGCAGCTCGGCATAATCGGCGGCTTTCTCGATGCATCCGAGCAGCTGCAGCGACAGCGCCTTATGGAGCAGCTCGCCGCTGAAGCGCACAAGCAGTACCAGAGCAGCACGGTCATGTGCACGATCGGTACGATGGCAAAAGGACTCGGCAACGCCTATCGGTTGGGCCAATTTACGGCGCTTACGCTCGAAAAGCGCTCGCTCGATCGTCAAATGCACGACATCAACGTGGCGGCGACTTCAAGCCCGTCGGAAGACGTCAAGGACCGCATCAGACAATTCAAGCAGCGTTACTGCGACATCCACGACAATAACGACGGCTTGTCCCAGGCCTGCAACAATACAAGCGCACCGCCGCTGACACGCGACCGGGACATCAACTTCACGCGCACGGTCATGCAGCCCGGAGCGCTCGATCTGGATTTCTCGAACAACACAATCACGAATGACGAGCAGGATATTATTGCGCTGGAAAACAATCTGTTCGCTTCGCAAATCATGCCGCCGATGCAAGGTGCGCTTTTGATGAAGCCGGCGAACCAGCCATACATCCTCGACTACCGCTCGGTCATCGCCAAGCGTGCCGTGGCGGAAAACTCGTTCACCAACTGGGTTGGCCTCAAGGCGCAGGACGGCGGGCCGGGCAAATATGCAAGCCGCATCCTCGAGGTGTTCGGCGTGGCGCGCTCCTCGGCGAAAGTCTATGAGTCGAGCATCGACCTCTACAATCTGGGGCGGTCGGGCACGAGCTATGATTCGGAAATGGAAATCCTGACCAAGCGCATCGAGCAGGATCCGAATTTCTATACCAACTTGTACGACACGCCGGCGAACCTCGCGCGCAAGGGCGCCGCGTTACGCGCCATCGGTCTTATGCAGCATATGGACATGTTCAAGAGCCGGCTGCGGAACGAGGGTATTCTCGCTGAAATCGTCGAACTTGCTGTCGACCGCGAACAACGGGAGGTCCAGGACAACATGGACCGCATGAGGAGGGTTTCTGGTAGGCCGGTGCAGTAAACAGAGGCAAATAATTGCCCCCGCGCTGCGGCGTCATGCCGCGGCGTTGCGGCGCGCGTTTGTCGTTACGGCATTTCTGGCGTTGGCGTTTTTCCCAAAAATGGCTTCGCCCCTCGGCATCGGATTCTGCCAGGACTGTAACTGCGAGGATATCGAGGCCTCGAACACCCAGAATTATATTAACGCTGAAGCGGCATTGACCCGCAGCCGGTTCCAGCCCGAATTCGATGCGCTGGAGCACTGGCTGGTTTACGATCTTTTCCTCGACGACGGGAATCCGCCGCCTTATCCGCAAAACCCGATTGATGACGACCCGGGCGAACCGCCGTCGGATCCGCTGGCCGGGGCGACGGGACCATCCGCGGGCGCGCCTCCCGGGAATGTCAATACGCCAATGGTATACGACAAGAAATGGCTGCTGCCGTGGTGGATGAACATGGCGCAACAGATGTCGACGGCTGCCGCTTGGTCGACGCTTGTATTCGGAACCTATTTCGATGCCAAGCAGCAGCTCGAGGTGCAGCGGCTGATGCAGGAATTGCAGGCGCGGACGCACAAAGACTATCAGCCGACCATGGATGTCTGCAGTTGGGCGACCATGACCAAGAGCCTTTCAGACACCGAATTCCGGCGCGACGCCAATACCTTTATGATGAGCCGGTTCGGGCAAGGTCGCAGCACGGGTCTCTATAACCAGACGGCCACCGAAGGACCCAAGTCCGACCGCGAGGATCGTCTGACCCAGTTCCGCTCCCGCTACTGCGATCAGCACGACAACAACAACGGCATGGCGCAGATAAACTGCAAGACGCGCGTTCCGCCCTATCTGGCCGGGGCGCCGTTTGACCCCGTCGACCGCGATATGGACTACGCCGGGGTGATGGAACGCAAGCTGACTCTCGATCTGGACGAGGTCGCGCTGCCTACCACGGCAACCGACGATGAGGAGGATCTCTACGCACTCGCCAGCAACTTGTACGGCTCGGACGCCATGTTCAGGATTCACGAACATGTTTTCCATTCGGAAGCCCACAAGCAGCTCGAACTTGATCTGCGCTCGATCATGGCGCAGCGGAGCGTTGCCGAGGCGTCGTTTTACACGATCGCCGGCATGAGGTCGCCGGGCTCGCTGCTGGCGGCAGGCGCGCCTGCAGGCGCCATCGATTCGACGAAGACCGTCGCATACATGAACATCATCCTCAAGGATCTCGGGATTCCGGTGGCGGAAATTCCGGACTGGCTCGGCAAGCAGCCCAGCTATTACGCACAGATGGAATTTCTGACGAAGATTATGTTCCAGAACCCCCAATTCTACGTGACTCTTTATGACACGCCTGCAAACGTCGCGCGCAAGAAAGTCATATTGCAGGCCATCGGCCTGATGCAGGATTTCGACACGTTGCAGAGCTATCTGCGCACCGAGATGATGCTGTCGCAGATTCTTGAGCTGGATCTGATCAAGCTGCAGAGGGAAGTGCAGGACCGGATCGACCGCCTCGGCGCCCGCGGCGGCAGGAGGGCGTCATGACGGCTCGTCGCGGTCTTGCCGCTGCATTCCGCCTGCTCCGTCCGTTGGCGCTGGCTTTGGCGTTACTCGTGATTCTTGCGTACGGACAGCCGGCGCACGCCTCCGGTTCACCGGGCTGCGGTCCGTCGAATTCGATACCCTGCTGCACGAGCGGCTGGCCCTGTCCTTACTGCGGCGCGCCTCCTTGCCCCCCCGCGTCGCCGCTGCCGCCGGTCTCGGGATACAGCCCGCCTTCGAATCCCTCGGGTAGCGCGCCGAGCTCGATTTCGAGCAGTGTCAGCAGCTATTACGTGAGCGGCCCCATGCCGCCGTGGCTCAATAACTGCCTGTCGCCGCGCGGCAGCGGCGTCGGCGATCCGTCATGCCCGCCTGACGGATATACGCCCGACTCGCCGTATATGAACGGACCGCAGAACCCGAGCTGCGTCTACTGCGAATGTATTATCGAGGACGGGATCCAGGAGCAGACGACGATCCAGGAGCTCGGTTTGTGGGAGCGCGACACATTTGAATATTTGATGTTCGAGTTCGAGCACTGGATTGTCACCGACTTTTTCGACAAATGGATTATGCCGGCCATGATGGACATGACGGAATTCATGTCGACCTTCGGCATGTACCAGGTCGAGGTTTTCGGGTCGCTCCTCGATGCCAAGGACCAAATGGAGACGGAGCGCCTGATACAGCAATTCACGGCCGAAGCGCATGCACGCTACCAGCCCGACGTCGAAATGTGCACGATCGGCACCGTCGCGCGCGGTTTCGCAGCCGCTTACCGGGACGCAGAATATAATGCGTTCGCTCTGGCGCAACGGTCGCAAGACCGCCAGCTCGGCAGCATCAACCAGGCGGCCGGTGGCGGCCGTGCGGATGACCGCGTCATGCGGACGCAACAATTCAAGACGACATTCTGCAACGTCTACCAGAACAACAACTCGCTCGGCGCGCTCTGCGGCGCGGCGCCGGCTTCGCCCGTCAGCACGAACCGGCCGGAAATGGACCGCGACGTTCGCTATACCAGCCTGATCGACGAACCGTTCTTCCTCGACGTTGACTTCACGATCGACAAGGTGACCAACAAGCAGAAGCTGACGGACGACGAAAGAGCTCTGATCGCGATGGAAAACTACCTTTTCGCCCACAACGTTTTCGATCGTCTCGGCATCGAGGTTCTGAAGATTAAGGGTTTCCACCCGATCTATCTCGATGCACGCGCGGTTGTCGCGAAGCGCAGCGTCGCTGAGAACTCATTCCTCGCCATTGCCGGCATGAAAACATCGAGCCCCAGCAACAATATGGCGGTCCTTGCGAGCGCTATTATGAAGCAGATGGGAGTGACCGGGCCCGAGGCCTTCATCCTGACGGGTGCCGAGCCCAGCTATAACGACCTCCTCGACTTGATCGGCCGGCGCCTTTATCAGGTTCCGGAGTTTTACATCCAGCTCTACGACACGCCTGCGAACGTCGCACGCAAAGATGTCGCGATGCAGGCTATCGACCTGCTGGTCGGCCGCGATATGTTCAAGAGCGAACTCAGGTCCGAAGCCGACATGGCCGTCTGGCTCGAGCTTGAGATCATTGACAAGCAGCAGAACCCGATCCAAAGCCATTTGAACTGGCTGTCGGATTCGAACCGGAGAGACTGATGAGGGCGATGGCCGCAAAACAGAACAGTCTTTTCGGCAAACGGGCGCGGCTTTCAACCCGTCTGCTCGCGCTTATTTTCTTTGCCGCGTTTTTCGGCATGCCCAAACCCGCGAACGCCTTTACGTACTATTGTTGGAACCCGCTCTGCGTCATCACCGACCAGTTGCAGAACATCTTCGTGGATTTCGAGCAGGAGATGCAGACAGTCTTCTATCTTGGTTTCGTCCGGCCTATACCGGCCGACTGCCCCGGCCCCAACTGTCCGATGACATCCGCGGGCGGTCAGGCGGGCTGGCCGCCGGGATCGGTCATCTATCAGTTCCAGGGATGGATGATATTCACCTATTTCGATCGTTATGTCGGCGCCGCGCTGATCAATATGGGGCAGGAATTCCTGCACGACATATTCCAGCAGACGCTCGAGGTCGGCGCATTTATGGATGCGAAGAACCAGTTGGAGACGCAGCTTCTCTTCCAGCAATTGCAGGCCAAGGCGCACAAGGACTACCAGCCGACCCTGGAGATGTGCACTTTCGGCACTGCGCTCCGGAGCATCGCGGCGGCGGATTTCAACTCCAATCAAGCCAATTTCCTGTTGGCGCGGCATCAGCAGAA
>DATJGZ010000020.1:0-4713 GCA_035494535.1 Patescibacteria group bacterium
GCCTGCTGTTCTACAGGATGGGCGATTTCTATGAACTGTTCTTCGATGATGCGGTTAAGGCCGCGGCCATCCTCGACATCACCCTGACCAAACGCGGCAAGACGGTCGGCGAGGAAATTCCGATGGCTGGGGTGCCATTCCATTCATACGAGCCCTATCTGGCCAAACTGATCCGCGCCGGGCACAAGGTCGCCATCTGCGAGCAGACCGAGACACCGGAGCAGGCGAAGAAACGCGGCGCCAAGCTGGTTGAGCGTAATGTCATCCGCATTGTCACCCAAGGCACATTGACCGAGGAGCATTTGCTCGATGCACGGCAGAACAATTACCTCGCCGCGCTGGCGGAAGCCGGCGGGCAATACGGGCTTTCATGGCTGGAGCTTTCGACCGGCGAATTCAAGGTCCAACCGGTGAAGGTTCAGAATATTGCGGGCGCGCTGGAGCGGATCGGCGCGAGCGAAATCCTGATCCCCGACAGCTTCGCGCAAAAGCAGGCGCTTTACGACGCACTGGCGACCGTGCAGGAACTTCTCACCTCACAGCCTGCCAGCCTGTTCGACTCCCAGAACGCGCAGAAGCGGCTGGAGCAGATTTTCGGCGTCGGCACACTCGAAGCCTTTGGCGGCTTCAGCCGGGCAGAAGTTGCCGCCGCCGGCGCGCTGATCGACTACGTCGAACGCACGCAGAAAGGCCGCATGCCACATTTGTGCCGACCGCAGCAGGTCATTGGCGGTGCGGTCATGGAGATCGACGGCGCGACACGCCGCAATCTTGAAATTCTGCGTACGCTATCGGGCGAACGCAAGGGCTCGCTGCTGGCCTGTATCGACCGCACTGTTACGGGTGCCGGGGCAAGGTTGTTGCACAGCCGGTTGTCCGCCCCCCTCACCGACCTTGCGGTCATTCATGCGCGGTTGGATGAAATCGAGAACCTTGTCGATGAGCCGCGGTTGCGTGATGACGTCCGCTTGCAATTGCGCGCCGTGCCGGACATGGAACGGGCGCTAGCGCGCCTGACGGCCGGACGCGGGGGCCCGCGCGACCTCGGCGTCATCCGCGACGGACTGAAGCAAGTCGGCATTATTCGGGCAACGCTATTATCTGCGAGTAAAGAAGCGCTGAAGGTAATTGCAGACGACCTGCACCAGCAACCCACGACGCAAATGCTGGCAGATCGCCTGACGCAGGCGCTGGACGACAACCTCCCCTTCCTCGCCCGCGATGGCGGCTTCATCCGCAAGGGCTACAGCGCGAAGCTGGATGAACTGCGGCAGATGCGCGATAGCAGCCGCCAATTGATCGCGGCGCTGGAGGATAAATACCGTCGCCAGACCGGCATCGATGCGCTGAAGATTAGTTTCAACAACATCCTCGGCTATTTCATCGAAGTGCCGGCGAAGAAGGCCGATCCGCTGATGGTCAAGAAAAGCGACGGCGGTGGCGAAAATCCATTCATCCATCGCCAGACGATGGCCAGCGCCGTGCGCTTCACCACCGCCGAGCTGGCGGAACTGGAGCGCGATATTTCGTCGGCGTCCGACAAGGCGCAAGGTATTGAGGAGGAACTGTTCTCGCAGATGGCGACAGAAATCGGTCGGCTATCTGAAGAAATCGGCGCCCATGCGCGCGCGCTGGCGGCGCTGGATGTCGCAGCCGGGCTGGCTGATCTGGCTGTGGATCATAATTACACACGGCCGGTTGTCGACGACAGCCTAACATTCAGCATTGAGGGCGGGCGGCATCCGGTTGTTGAACAAGCATTGAGCGGCGACAAGCCGTTCGTGCCGAATGATTGCACGCTCGACGGCAAGCAACGCCTGTGGCTGCTGACCGGCCCCAACATGGCGGGTAAATCGACATTCCTGCGCCAGAACGCGCTGATCGCCCTGCTGGCGCAGGCGGGAAGCTTCGTCCCGGCAAAATCGGCGCATATCGGCGTGATCGACCGCCTGTTCAGCCGTGTCGGTGCCGCCGACGACCTCGCCCGCGGCCGCTCAACCTTCATGGTAGAGATGGTCGAAACCGCGGCCATCCTTAATCAGGCCACCGAGCGCTCGCTCGTCATCCTCGATGAAATCGGCCGCGGGACAGCGACTTTTGATGGCCTTTCCATAGCATGGGCGTGCGTGGAGCACTTGCATGAAACCAATAAGTGCCGCGCATTATTCGCGACCCACTACCACGAACTGACCAACCTGCAGGCGCGGCTCGATCATCTCTCCTGCTTTTCACTCAAGGTCAAGGAGTGGCGGGGCGATATTATTTTCCTGCATGAGGTTCAGTCCGGCAGTGCCGACCGTTCCTACGGCATTCATGTAGCGAAATTGGCGGGCCTGCCACCGCCGGTCATCGACCGTGCCCGGCAGGTGCTCGATATGCTCCAAACCGGCGAGCAGTCGGGCGCTCTGGCGCGGCTGGCCGAAGATTTGCCCCTGTTCACGGCCATGAAAGAGCGTCCGCAGGAAGCATTCGCCGCATCGCCACTTCAGGAAAAGCTGCAAGCCGTCAACGCCGACCAGTTGACGCCGCGAGAGGCGCTCGATTTGATTTATCAATTGAAGGAACTGCTATGAGAGTCCAGGCCGATAGCCCGGTTGCGAAGCTCTACGATCAGGCAATTCGCTGCATAAAAGCCGGCCGCGCGCCGGATGCCGTCAAACTCCTGCAACAGGCGATCGAGCTCTATCCTTCGTCAGGCGATCTTCACGCGCAGCTGGCGGGGGCCCTGAGCCTTAGCGGCGATATTGACGGCGCCGTGGAGGAATACAAGAAAGCCTGTCGCCTGTCGCCAAAGCAGCCGCATATCCATTTTGCCTGCGCCCAGTATCTGTTGCAGACGAACAATGTTGCGGAGGCGGAGAAATATTTCCGCAAAACATTCACCCTGTCTCCCGATATACCGGATGCCATCGCCCATGTAGGCTTGTGTCTTCAACGGCAAAAAAAGGTCGACGAAGCCGAAAAAGCCTTCCAGCAGACGCTTGAGATTGATCCGGACAATGTTCATGCGCTCTACGGCCTTGGTCAGATTTATGACGCTCGCGATGAAGCCGCAAAGGCGTTTGAATATTTCAAGCGGAGCAAAGCCGTTCAGGCGGCGGACATGATGGCCAAGGCCATGTCGCCACGCGCCATGCCGGCCGTCATAAGCCGCTTCCGCAGGTTGACAGCCTCCCGCGAGACGGACTCCTGGAAGGCAGTGCCTATGCCGGAGGACTGGCCGCGTCTCGTCTTCCTTGTCGGATTCCCGCGCTCAGGCACAACGCTTCTCGACCAGATTTTATCGGGCCATCCGGACATCGAGGTCGCGGAGGAGCGAAACGGACTCGCCTATCCCGGCAACTTTATCATCAAGACAAAAAAGAAAACCGTGCCGGAAGCGCTTTCGTCGCTGACTGCGGATGAGATTTCCGATCTGCGCCGCATGTACTTCAAGGCCATGAAGGAGATGGGCTTCAAGCTCCGCCACGGCAGCGTCTTCATCGATAAGCTGCCACTCAATCTGGTCTACGCCCCCTTCATTCACCGGCTGTTTCCAGAAGCAAAATTCATTCTCGCCCTGCGCCATCCTTGCGACTCAGTCCTGAGCTGCTTCATGCAGCCCTTTCAGCTGAACGAGTCGATGATGCATTTCCTCGACATCGAGAACGCGGCAAAATTCTATGATCTTTCTTTTTCAGCGTGGGAAGAAGCAGCGGCGGCGCTCAAGCTGAAATACCATACCGTTCGTTACGAGAATGTCGTGTCCGATCTGAAAAGCGAGGTCGATGCCGCCCTCAAATTCCTCGAGCTCGACTGGCACGAAGGCATGGAAAACTTCGACCAGACCGCCCACGGCCGCCGGATAAAGACGCCGAGCGCCAGCCAGGTCAGCCAGAAAATTTACACGCGCGCCAAAGGACGCTGGCATAAATACCGGGAGTATATGGGCAAGGCGCCGGACATACTTCGTCCCTGGATCGAAAAGTACGGCTATGAGTTCGAATAGGTAACCGCTTGAAAAATAGTGATAATTAGCATTTATCGCCGCTAACGTCCGTTGAAAAATTTACCTATGAAATCGGCCGAACCGCGCTATAATCGCGCCCCGAGACGGACAGGTGGCAGAGTGGTTGAACGCGCTGGTCTCGAAAACCAGAATACGCGCAAGCGTATCGGGGGTTCGAATCCCCCCCTGTCCGCCATTTTTATCGCAAGTTTTTGCTGAATTTTTTTGAACTTCAGAGTTCGTCAGTTAACGAAGCCGGCGACTTCTACTCGCGCATTATTTACACAGTTTTTTCTGTGAAAAGGCCCGGGACAAGGGGAAGCAGATTTAACAACAGCGTTCGCGTATGGGCTGAAAGCGAATAATATACAGTCGTGCCTTCCTGTTGGGTTAGTACCAGATCGTGTCTGCGCAGATACCCCAGATGCTGCGAGGTGCATGATTGACCGCAGGAAATCTCGCCAGCGAGATCGCCCGCGCTTATTTTTCCTTTGGCCATAACGCAAAGCAACTGCAAGCGTTTCTGATTTGAAACGGCTCGGAGAATGTTGGTAACTTCCGCGGCGTTATGGCTGAGGCGTTCGATTTTGATAGAATCTTGCATACATGCTTGCTCCCTAGATTCCAGCCAACCCGTCTAAATCTCCGCCTTTATCGGTAGTTCTAACTTGGGAAACCCGTTGCGGGCCGATTTGGAAAGTGACATCCAGGCCTTTTTTGGGAGA
>DATJGZ010000021.1:0-15071 GCA_035494535.1 Patescibacteria group bacterium
AATCAAGCTGGCGCGCGCGGGGCTGCGCGAGCCGGAAAAACCCATCGGCTGCTATCTGTTTTCGGGCCCAACCGGCGTCGGCAAGACCGAGGTCGCGCGGCAGCTGGCCAAGACCATGGGCATCGAACTCAAGCGCTTCGATATGTCGGAATACATGGAGAAACACAGCGTTTCGCGCCTGATCGGCACGCCGCCGGGCTATGTCGGCTTCGACCAGGGCGGATTGCTCACCGACGCCATCGACCAGCACCCGCATTGCGTGCTGCTGCTCGACGAGATCGAGAAGGCCCACCCGGACATCTACAACATCCTGCTGCAGGTGATGGACTACGGCAAGCTGACCGACAACAACGGCAAGACGGTCGACTTCCGCAACGTCATCCTGATCATGACCACGAACGCCGGCGCGCACGAGCTCGCGAAGGCCCCGCTCGGCTTCGAGCGCGACATGCGCATGGAAGACGACCACGAGGCGATCAAGCGCCTGTTCACGCCGGAGTTCCGCAACCGGCTTGATGCGATTGTTCCTTTCAAGCCGCTGGCGCCGGCAACGGTCGCCCGCGTGGTCGACAAGTTCGTCATGCAATTGGAAGCACAGCTTGCCGACCGCAATGTCACCATCGAGCTCACGCCCTCGGCGCGCGCGCATCTGGCCAAGCTCGGCTACGACCCGACCATGGGCGCGCGGCCGCTTTCGCGCATCATCCAGGAAAAGGTCAAGCGTCCGCTGGCGGAGGAGTTGCTGTTCGGCAAGCTGACCGAAGGCGGCATCGCCAAGGTCGACTTTAAGGACGGGGAACTCACTTTTGCGTTTACCGCCGAGCCGCCGCGGCCGAAGAAAAAGCCCGCGGACGAGAAGGAAGAGCTGGCGTAATCCTCACTTCGTCTTGGTTTTCGCTTCCAGTTCCTGCATCTCGGCGCGCAGGCGGAGCTTCGCGACTTGCCGGCGCAGGCGCCGCTCCTCGATGTCCGGACTCATCAGCAGCGCGCCGATGAACAGCAGCGGCGGCACCGCAACCACACAGCCCAATAGCCCGTCACGCGAGCTATAAGCATTCGCAATAATGATCCCAACGGCGATCAATTGAAGTACGCAAGCGGCATAGGCGGCGTAGCGGATAATTCTGTCCATGGCGACCTTTCCCCCGTTATCCTCTTTTGTTATAAGGAATCGGCACAGGTTTCACAAACCTGCATTCGCAGTGGGGGGATACATAATGCGTATTAAATATTTCGTTCCGGCGCTTTTGGCTTTCACGTGCCTGAGCGGGTCGGTACAATCCAACGCACAAGGGCACGGCTTTCTAAATGATCCAAATATGATAGTCCGGGCGCAGAAAATGTCCGACGGCCATATTGCCGCACCCGACGAATTAATGCCGGATTCACATCCGGTCGGGGTGGTCCATATGCCGACGGATGAAATCGTCCACCAGAAGATGGCGGCTACTCAAGATGCTTTCACACCATTGCCCAATGACAGCAGCGATCCGGTTGTTAACGCTACCGCGGCATCAAACGATATCGTTGCTAAAAGCACGATCAAGGCGGTCACGGTGTATGCCGACCGCGCCAAGGTGACACGCGAGGCGATTGTCGAGGTTCCCGCCGGAGCGCACACGGTCGTATTCCATGGCTTGCCGGCGATTCTGGTGCCGGATTCCATTCGCGCAGAAGGCTCGGCAATCGCCGCCGTCAAATTCGGCGCGGTGACGCAGAAGGTAGTGACGTCAACCGATCTCGTCGCTCCGCGTGAAAAGGAGCTAAGCGACCAGCTCGAATCGCTCGGTGATCAGCGCATCGTATTAGAGAAGGCCAAGGAAGCGCTGGATAAGAAAAAGGATTTTATTGAAAGTCTCGGTCAGCAGGCGCATTTGCGTACCGATGAGAATATCGCGCAGATCGACTTGAAGCCCGATCAGTGGTCGGCGGCCGCCCAGACCATCTACAGCAACGTCAGTGATATATTGGCGGCGGAGACGCAGCAGGACATCAAGATTCGCGCAGTCGACAAGCAGATCGAAAAAGTCCGGCAGGATATGTCCGGTCTGCGCACGGATCAGAAAAGCACCTACGATGTCATTGTTCCCCTGGAAGCGGAATCCTCCACCAAGCTCACCATCGATCTCAGCTATCAGGTTCCCGACGCGACATGGCGTCCCCTATATGATGCGCGGCTTGAAACCAAGGATGAAAAGCTTGCGCTTACGGAATACGGCGCGGTGCGTCAGAAAACCGGCGAGGACTGGAAGGATGCGGCGCTTACGCTTTCGACCGCGCAACCGGAGCGCGGCGCAAGCCAGCCGGATTTAAACCCGCTTTGGGTTGATGCCTACCAACAACAAAACTTTGGCCGATACTACGCTCCCGAAATGAGAGAGGCGCCGGGCAGAGAAAACGTAAGCCAAAATTACGCCAAGGCTATTGAGGAAGTAAACCGAGCCAATGTTGAGAAAGCTATCAGATTCGGGGGCAGCTCATTACCTATACCTGTTTCAACGCCTACTGGACGTTTAAATGTAGCTGAACCAAAAGAAGCAACTTTTGTCACCGCCCAGATCGAAACCGGCGGGTTCACGAGCGAATATAAAATCACCGGTCCGGCGACCGTCATGTCGGACAACACTGAAAGCAAGCTGATGGTCGGCGCTTTCGATACCGACAGCAAGATCCAGATTCAGATCAAGCCGCAGCTGGGCAGCGAGGCCTATCTGGTAGCCAAGACGAAACTCAAGGGCGACTCGCCGATCCTGCCCGGACAGGCCAATCTGTTCCGTGACGGCGCGTTCGTAGGGCAGGACCATTTGCCGCTGCTGCGCCCGGGCGAGGAGCACGGCATGTATTTCGGCATCGATGATCAGGTCGCCGTCAAGCGCAAGGTGCTGAAGGATGAGAAGAGCGAGGCTGGCATCATCGCCAAGGACAATGTGCTAGAGCGCGATTTTATTACCGAGCTGCAGAACCTGCACAGCAAGCCGGTTGAAGTTGTGGTGAAGGAAACGTCACCTGTCGGTCGCACCGACCGTATTACTGTCGACATCGTTGGCGACGCGACGACCCCGGGATACAAGACCGACATCGACAACGTCAAGGGTCAGCTGGAATGGACGATCCCGATGGCCGCGAAGGAAAAGAAGGAGCTCAAGCTCGGCTGGAAGGTCAGTTGGCCGAAAGATATGGGTCTTTCGGGCCTGTAATTGCACATAAGAAATTAATTACTGTCATTCTGAGCGAAGCGAAGAATCTTAAGAAAATAGATCCTTCGCCTGCGGCTCAGGATGACGGGACGATGTTTTCCCTATCATCTTAACAGTGCACAATTCTGCCTCGAATCATGGACAGGTGCTTTTGCGCCGCGGTAACCTATGGGCGGTTCGATAAAATCGCAACGCGGGGGGAAAACATGACGTCCGCAAAAAAAACGGGGACCATCCACTTCACTCTTCTGGCTGGCTGCGCGGCGCTTGCGCTTATGATGCCTGCGAAAGCGCAGGCCGCTGGTTTCTATCTGCAAGAACACTCCGTGTCGGGATTGGGAACCGCCTATGCGGGCTCGACAACGGCGGCGCACGACGCCAGCACGGTCTATTACAACCCGGCCGGTATGACGATGCTCGCTCACGGTGCGATCAACATCGACGGCACGGTGGTGATGCCGAGCGTCGATCTCAACAATACGGGCTCGACGCTGCTCGGCGCCCCTGTCGGCGGCCCGGATTCGGACGACCCGATTCCCGTCACGCTCATCCCCAGCGCTTTCGCGTCGTATGAACTGTGGCAGGACAAGATTTGGGTCGGCGCAGGCTTCAGCACGCCGTTCGGCCTCTCGACCGAGTACAGCAGCAATTGGTACGGGCGCTTCGATTCGATCAAGTCCGAACTCAAGACCTATGACTTCCAGCCCACCGTAGCGGTAAAGCTCGCGCCGTGGATTTCCGTTGGTGGCGGTGTTGACATCCAGCACGCGACGGCCGATCTGAGCAACGCGGTTTTCGACGGCTTGACCGGAAAAGCCGAAGTAAAAGGCGATGATACATCCTGGGGATGGAATGCGGGCGTTCTGGTCACGCCGCAAAAAGGCACGCGCATCGGGCTCGACTGGCGTTCTGCCATCCACCATAAAATCAAAGGCGACCTGAACGTCACCGGTACCTTCGTCTCAAACGAGAGCTCGCCGGCGTCGGCCGATCTCGATCTTCCGGCCGTCGGCACCATCGGTGTCGCGCAGGACTTGTGCGACAAATGGACGGTGATGGCGCAGGTGCAGTGGTTCGGCTGGCATGACTTCGACCGGCTGACCGTCATACGCGGCAACGGGACCGTCGCGGAAAACATCACCGAGGGTTACAACAACACGACCAACTTCTCGCTCGGCGCCGAATATCGCTGGAATAAGGACCTGACGGTCCGCGCCGGTTATCAATACGATCCGACGCCGACCGACGACCAGTTCCGCGACACAAGGGTGCCCGACAGCGACCGCAACTGGGTCACGGCTGGCGCCACATGGGACATCAACAGCAAGGTTACGGTCGATCTGGCGGGCGCGTGGATCTTTATGAAAGACGACAGTATCAGCGTCACGCGCAACGCCGGGCTCGCAACCGTGAGCGCCGACAACAGCAGCTCGATCGGCATCGTGGCGCTCGGGCTCGACTTCAGATTCTAGGATTCAAGGATTCCATTCAGCTTCATGGCGAGGCCCATGGAGCCGCGCACCTTGAGCTTGCCCATCATAAAGGCGAGGTTGGGGTCCTGCGAGCCGTCGAGGATTTTCTCGAATGTCTCAAGACTGCATAGCAGCGCTGTGTCGAATTCGCCGTCTTCATGTGTGATGACGGGCGGACTTTGCGTCGAATCGACAAAGACGATGCCATCATCGCCGAAATCGAACTTCACGCGCGCCTTGATGTTCGCGGCGAACTGAAGCTTCTGGCGGATCTGTTCGGTGACCGATTCGAGGGACATTGCAACTCCTGCGAATCATTTAAGCACAATTCGCTGGCACAAAAAAGTTGCCCCGGCCTGTTGCACCAGGCCGGGGCCGGTTGTCATGCCGGGGAAACCCCGACAAAACCTCGAATTAGGCCGCGATCGCTTCGCTGGCTTTTTTGATCGACTTGCTGACCTGGTCGTTGATCGGCTCGAACGTCTCGGTCGCGAGCTTCACGCCCAGCTCAGAAAGCTTGGTCACGCCGGACAGGAAATCGTCGAGATTTTCCTGGGCGACGCGGTTTTGCGTCTCGGTGTACTCGTTCAGCGTCTTGCTGCCGAGCAGGGCCTTGAAGGCCTGCGCGTTGCGTTCAGCCGACGATTGGGCGAGGGAAGCGTAGGTCTTGAGGAAGTCCTCAAAGCCTTTCGCGAAGATGTTGCCCGACTTCACGAGCGCCTCGACATGCTCCTTGCCCGCGTTGGCCGCGTCTTGGCTCAGCTTCTCGAACTGGTTTTTACCTTGTGACATGAACTTCTCCATCGTTGCATTGTTTTTGATGTCGTAGAAATTGCCAAAACCGTTCCCGGAAGCGTTGGCTGCCTTGCGGACAGTCGACTCAGCGGCGGGCTTCTTGGCTTTAGATTTTTTAGCCATGTGTATCTCCTATAAAAAAATTCCCGAGATTTCACGCTACTGCCCGGGAGTGTTGCATAATTTTTAATGCGCTGCAACATAAACGAAATTCGTTTGTTGCGTTGCACAATACCAGAATATGATTGATTCCATTGGGAAGTCAAGGATTATTTTGCACCGCAACATAAAACTACGCCTCCTAATTTACCCGGTCCACTGAAAAATTTTCTTTTACCTTGTCGGAATAAGGTGTTAGAAGCGCATTTAATAATGATTATCAGAACCCAAACGGGCAGGGCGTGCCGGAATGGCATTGAAGACAAAACTGGGGCTTTTGGCCGGCAGTCTGTGCATGGCTTTCATGATGGCGGCGGGGCCTGCTCAGGCGCAGGCGACGACCCATCATCGCCGGCCGGGCACCACCCATGTCCAGGGTAAACCGCGGCCGACGAAGCATCACCGCAGCGTCACTGAGGTAGCCTCCGCGTCCGAATCCTACATCCTGATCGATGGCAGCACCGGCCGCGTGCTGTCGCAGAAAAACGCCGACGCCCTGCATCACCCCGCCTCGACCACCAAGATCATGACGGCTATTTGCGTATGGGATGCAATCCGGGGCGGGCGTTTGTCGCTCGACAGCGTTATCACCATCTCGCGACACGCCGCCAGCCAACACAATTCGGCACTCGATCGAAGCCTAAAGGCCGGGACGCGAATTACGGTCCGTGAAGCGCTGAATCTTGTCGCCGTGGCATCGTCGAATGATCTTGCGGCAGCATTGGCCGAGGCCGTCGCCGGGACGGAAAGTGACTTCGCCGGCGTCATGAATCGCAAGGCGGTCGAGCTCGGCATGAACCGCTCCCACTTCGTCAATGCCTCGGGCTTGCCTGACGAACGGCAGGTGACGACCGCTGCCGACATGGCGCGGCTCGTGGAAACCGTCCTGACCGACTACAAAGACATGATGCCGTTCTTTGCGCAGAAATCGGTCGTCTATAACGGCGTCACATACGACAACCACAATCATTTGCTGAGCGGCGACGAGCCCTATGACGGCATGGATTTCGGCAAAACCGGCTATTTTCATCACGCCGGCTCTAGTCTTGCCGCATCAGCCACGAAGGGTGGAAAACGCATCCTAGCGGTTATTTTGAAGGCCCCTACCGCAGCGCAGCGCGATAAAGACATGCGAACGCTGCTCAATGAGGGCTTCGATATTCTCGCCGCGCCGAAGACTCCCGACAACGCGCCGGAACCGCGCGGTTGACCAAAGGGTTATAAAGGACGCATAACCGCGGTGAATTAAAAATCGCAGCGGCCTTGATTTGTAAAATTTTATGCAAATCTTTCATCAACAAGGGAAAAAGTAACCCCGATCATAGACAGGGAAGCAAAAGAATAATAAAATGGAAATAGGTGGTCTATTCGATAGAGTTTTCTGGGGACAGCTTCCCAAGTCCCTTGAGCCAAAGGCAGAAGCGCGATCATGACGAGTATAGAAAAATCGCCCTGTACGGTACGCGGTAATACGCAAAACCAAACACTGCGCATATTGAAGAAAGCCCTGTTTTTATCCCTTACGGTCGTTGCCTTGATCGCGGCGGCCTCAGCGCCCGCATCGGCGCGCACACACCATCATCGCCATCATGTCCATCTGGTGCGGTCATATTACCATCCGCCCTCGGCTTATCTGCTGATGGATGCCGACACGGGCGCGATTCTGGCCCAAAGCAACGCCAATGCCGAACTGCATCCGGCCTCGCTGACCAAGACGATGACGCTGCTGCTGACCTTCGATGCGCTTCAGCGCGGCGATGTGCGTCTGTACGACCCGGTCAGCATCTCCTATCACGCGGCGCATATGGTCCCGAGCAAACTCGATCTCGAGCCGGGGTCGACCATCCGCGTGCAGGACGCCATCTACGCTATCGTCACCAAATCGGCGAACGACATCGCGGTCGCGCTGGCCGAGCATCTGGGCGGATCGGAAGATCACTTCGCCGCCATGATGAACCGCCGCGCCCAGCAGCTCGGCATGACTCACACGCATTTCACCAACGCTTCCGGCCTGCACAACCCGGCGCAGGTTTCAAGCGCGCATGACATGGCGATTCTGGCCCGCTATATCATCAAGGGCTATCCACAGTACTACCGCTATTTCGCCACGAAGGATTTCAGCTACAACGGCTACACCTACCACAACCACAACCGCCTGATGGACACCTATGCCGGGATGGACGGCCTCAAGACCGGCTTCATCCAGCAATCGGGCTTCAACCTGATATCCTCGGCCACGCGCAACGGCCACCGTCTCATCGGCGTGGTGTTCGGGGGCCGCTCGACGAACGCCCGCAACTATCAGATGGCAAGCCTGCTGAATCAGGGCTGGTCGCGCATCGGTAAGGTCCAGGTAGCGTCGGCGACCGTGCCGGCCGCAGTAACAAAGGCAATACAGGTTGCCAGCGCCGCGCAACCGGATGATTCCGACGATCCGGAACTGCATCAGGGCGCGCTTGGATCCATGATCGGGCAGGGCGACACCGACCCCGCCGTCTCCAGCCGGTTCGAAACTGGCCTGCAGGCCATCGCGGCCGTGCGACAGCAAAGCGCGCAGCAGGCGTCGTTGACCACTGGCGGGGAATGGTCGATTCAGATCGGCGCGGGCTCGAGCCGCAGCGCCGTCGATCGCATGTTGCAGTCGGCGCAAGCTAAGCTGCCCGGCCATCTGGCCAAGGGCGAGCCCGTAATCGTGCCCTTGAAGACCGCTAAGGGCTGGGTCTTCCGCGGCCGCCTCGACGGCTACACCAAGGACGAGGCCACAGCCGCCTGCAAGCTTCTTTCCGACTGCGTACCGGTATCGCCCGAAGCGTTCTAAAAGCCACGCCATCCGCCAGAAAAGCAAGGAGCCGCGATCGATGAGAAATCCTGTTCCGCAAGCGGCGCTTTTTCTTCTTCTTGCCTGCGCTCCTGCGTTCGCTGCCGGCGACGGGTCATCCGGCCACATTACCGAAGACGCCGTGCGTGCCTTTTATCAGAAAAGCGTCGAAGTTCTTAAAGATCCGTATGAAACTTATTTCGATTTCATGACGAAGTCCTTGAGCGACGACTTTGTCTCCGTCACGGAAATGACTGCAACGATTCCCGGCCAGCCGCCTACTAAGAACACCGACCATCAGACGAAAGAGACTCTTCTCCAGAGTGCGCGGACGGCCTATGACGGCTCAAAGGAAGCCACCGTGAACTCGGAAGTAAAAGATATCGTCATCGCGCCCAACGGCAAGACCGCTACCGTAACCGACGAGACAACAATCAAGGGCTTGGGTATTCCGAGCGGCGGCGGAAAGATGATCCTCGGGGACAGCAACAGTCGCTGCCGCGACGATCTCGGCCTGTCATCCGACGGATCGATCCAGATCACGAAATCTACCTGCACCGTCGATCTCGCCATCAGCAAGGGGCAGTCGCTTTGAGGCCGGTGATTGTCTGGGTGGTCGCGGCGATAGCCACCATGATATTGGCGGCGTTCCCCGCGGCCGCCGCGCAGACAGGTCTTACCGAGGAAGCGATCAAAGCCTTTTACAAACAGAGCGCCGACAGCCACAAACGATCGTTTCAGGACTACGTCTCTTTCATGACCCGCGCCATGGCGGATGAGTTCACCATGACCGACACGGCGACCATCCTAATGGAAGGAAAGCCGCCGACGGTCACGAAAAACCGCGAGACGAAATTATCGTTTCTCGCTCACGTGAAAGTCGCCTACGACGGTCTTAAAGGGGCCGAAATAACCGAGACGGTGAAAAAAACGGAGATCGCCGCCGACGGAAAAAGTGCGAAAGTCTTCGAAGAAGAAACGGTGCGCAATATTTCGTTCAGGATCGGCGGAGGCGGGCAATATTTCGGCAACGGCAAGGGGGAATGCGAGGACGAAGTCGTTCTTTCCGACTCCGGACAAATACAGGTAAGCAAATCCGTCTGCAAAAGCCGCATCTTCGTCAGCAAGGGGCAGTCGCTGTAGCGCATGGCGGACGAGCGAATAGCGCATCCAGAATCCGGCAACGTCATTATCTTGGTTCTGATGGCGATAGTGCTGATCGCGCTCGTGACCGTCGCGATCCGCCAGGGCAGCGAGGGCACGAGCGACGTCGACCGCGAATCTTTGATCATGAACCTGTCCAAGGTGCGGCAGCAGGCGTCCGAATTCGAACGCGGCGTCGCTTTTATAATCAACAACGGCGCCAGCGAGACCGACATCCGGTTCGCTTATGCCGATGCGCCGAGCGACTACGGCGATATCACCACGAACCCGCAATTCCAGATGTTCAGCCCGCAGGGCGGCGGGGCGGGATACCACAAACCGCCGGACGGCGTGAACGACGGCAGTGCGTGGGAGTTCTATGGCAACACGGCGCTGCCCGATGTGGGCTCGGACAAGCCGGAACTTGTCGCGGTGCTGCCGAATGTGACCGACGATTTCTGCAAGAAAACTAACTCCGACGAAGCCTACGCCGCGAGCGCGACGCTGACTGACTCTGCGACCTGCATCAACACAGGCGCCACTGCGCGCTTCAACGATACCGTCCAATACGACGATTCTGGAACCAATACGGTCGATACGGCGACCTTTCCGTCAGGCAAACCAATTCTGGAAGGATGCATCACCTGCGCGGACGGCAGCCGCCACTTCTTCCACGTTCTGCACGCGCGTTGATACTGTCGATTACTCGTTAACGTGCCGGTCGCGGTACGGATCGTGATAGATGTCGCCGTGCGTCAGCCCCGGCTCGACGTCGTCGGCCATGCCCGTGTGATTCTGCATGGTTGCGCGGGTCACATGGTCCTCGCGGCCCGTGTAGGGAACGCCGGGCTCGGAAGGCGCGGCGTCGGTCGCCGCGGACATGCCTTCCTGCGGTGCTAGGGCCTGAGGGGCCATTGCTGAGGCGCCGGTCGGAATATCGTACATGCCGCTTTCCTCGGCCGCCTTGGCCGGACCGGCCATCAGCGTGATCATAAGCATGGACCGCCCGGGGCTCGACGGCGCAACGCTGTAATGCAGGACGTACGGGCCCGCGCCCGGCGCCGCCGCGATATGGATTTGATGCATCATCATCGCCGCGCGCAGCGCCTTGTCGAAATTCATGGCGGAATCGGACGCGGACGGATCGGCTTGCAGCCAGATCGCTTCCGTCGGGTGTCCGAAATCGGTGACGAGTTTGGCGACAAGATCCTTCGCCGCACGGTCCCACGAATCGGGTCCGGTCATCATGGGTGCGGGCATGTCGCTGATCGTCAGCGCCGGAACCGCGGCCACGCCGGGGATATCTGAGGATGCCTCCACCGGCGTCACGGCTGTCACCGTAGTCGTCGTGGTTGTCATTTCTTCCAGATGCGTCGACATCGGTTCGGCGCCTGGCGGCAAGGGCTGCTCCTGCCGCATGCCGTGGCTGAACTCCCACTTTTTATAAACCGGCTTCGGCCCCGGCGGCGCCTTGTAAACGTTATGCTCGTACGTATAGCCGGTGGGCATCGCCCACGGCCCATTATCCGCGCACGCCGTTATCAGCAGCGGCGCCGCGAGCAGGGCGATACGAAGAGGGCTGGAAAAATTCTTGAAGGATTTCATGAGCATGAGTCCCGCGCAGGTGAGCATAATACCATCGGAATGGTATCAATTAAGAAGGCGGCGGTACAGTCCTGAAATTTACACCGGAACGACTTAAAGTCATAATCACGGCTTTAAGCTATCGATGAACGCTATGACTTTTGGCGCGACGTCGCGCCTACCTACATCAAAGTGGTTAGCACCGTGAACCACTTCTAGTTTCTTAAGGCCCGCAGCCTTGTCGAATATTTTACGCTCCTGCTCGTTTGGAACAGTCGTGTCTTTGTCACCAAAAAATTCGAACAGCGGCAATTTGACGTTTGAAATTTTGGAGATGCTGTCAAAGCGGTCCTTTAGCAAAATGTCGATAGGGATAAAGGGATAATGCACACGCGCCATAGCGGTCATGCTTTCAAACGGCGACTCGAGGATTATTGCCCGACATTTGGGGTTTTCTGTCGCCATCTGGATAGCGATGGCCGCGCCGAGCGACTGGCCATAAAGAATAATTTTCGAATCAGAAACCCCATTTTCTGTAAGCCACGAAAGATAGGAGCGCGCATCCGTGTATAGACCGTTTTCGGAAGGTTCACCGGGATTTCCGCTGTAGCCTCGGTAAATGGCGAGCAGCACGCCGTAGCCGTGCTCAACATACGGTTGGATCATAACGGGGTACAACCCATCGATGCCGTCGCCCTGACCCGGGAAAATTATCATGACCGGCTTTCTTGAGTCGGAAGCGGCTTTGTACCATCCCGAGAGCGTCAATCCATCGGATGTCAAAATGTGAATTGGTTTCATGCCGCCAAACGATGTGGGCCCGGGATGTCCCGTCACCGGAAAAATATAATGGCGCTGCCTTATATAAAGATGGGCGATAAGGGTTAGGTAAGCGAGAATAGCGGCAAAGAAGAAAATAGAGAGATTCTGTTTCGGCGATCTTTTCATGAGATCATGAATGCAAGACTCTACGCCGCCTTGCCCTTCATCTTCTTGATGGTGGCGGTAGTGCTATGGCCTTCGGCCAGCGGCATGATCGAAACCTCGCCTCCATAGGCGCGTACCAGCGGCGCTTCCGGCAGCTGTTCGATCTTGTAGTCCCCGCCCTTGAAATAGATATCGGGCTTGAGGCGCTCGATCAGCTTGAGCGGCTTGTCGTCCTCCGCTTTTTCGCGGCCGAACAGCACGACCATGTCGACGGCGCCGAGCGCACCGAGTACGGCCGCGCGCGCCTCCTCGTTATTCACCGGGCGTTCCGCGCCCTTCAGGCGCTTCACCGATTCATCGGCATTCAGCGCCACGATCAGCCGGTCGCAGTGGTCGCGTGCGCGGTTGAGATACTGCACGTGTCCCTGATGCAAAATGTCGAAGCAGCCGTTGGTGAAGCCCACGCGTAATCCCCGCGCCTTCCAGCGCGCGACGGTCTCGGCCGCTTCGTCGGCGCTGCACAGCGGCGCTTCGCGCACGGTATCGATGACCGCGCCGCCGGTTTCGCGCGGGCGCAGGTCGAGATTCTTGCGGTCGAGCGCGGCGAGCAGTTCCGTCCGGCGCACGGGCGCGGTGCCGACCTTGGCGACCACCAGCCCCGCCGCGACGTTGGCGATGGACGCGGCGGTAATGAGATACGCGCCGGTAGCCAGCGCTGCCGCGAGCGTCGCGATCACCGTGTCGCCCGCGCCGGAGACGTCGAACACTTCGAGCGCCTCGGTGCGCAGATGCACGGGCTCGTCATAGCCTTTGCCTTTGGCCTGCTTGCGGACGACGGTCATGCCATCCTGCGAGCGCGTGGCAACGACAGCCTCGATGCCGGCTTTGTAAATCAGAGTCTGTGCGGCATTTACCACCTCGGCATCCGTCTTGGCCGCAAGGCCCGTGGCTTCGGAGAGCTCCTTGCGGTTCGGCGTAACGACGGATGCCCCTTTATAGATGCTGTAGTCCTTGCCCTTCGGGTCGACCAGCACCGGAATCTTGTTCTCGTTCGCGAGGCGGATGACGCCGGCGATCACCTTTGGCGTCAGCACGCCCTTGCCGTAGTCGGAGAGGATAACGGCGTGCACTTTGTCGATCAGCGCCTCGGCTTTCTGCAGCAGCGCATCTTCGGCGGAAGAAGAAATCAGATCGGTCTTCTCGAAATCCGCGCGCAATAATTGTTGATGTGAAGCGAGGTAGCGGGTCTTGACGGTCGTCGGCCGGTCCACCACTTCAACCAGACCCTTCGCATCGGCGCCGCGTTCTGTGACCAGACGCCGGACGGACTGGCCGGACACGTCCTGCCCGATGGCGGCGAGCACATGAACTTTCGTCCCCAGCCCGGTCAGGTTGGAAAGGACGTTGCCGACGCCGCCGAGCATCAGGTTTTCGTCCTTGATGGTCAGAACGGGGATGGGGGCTTCGGGCGAGACGCGGCTGACATCGCCGTAGACGAAGCGATCGAGCATGATGTCGCCGACAGCCAGAATGGCGCGGTTTTGCATCGCAAGAACGGTTTCTCGCAATGCAAACAATGGCTTCTGCTCGGTTTTCATCAGACTAACCCCTTGTTTTAAAAGGAATTAAAAAGTTTAATTTTTCTTATCCATATTTAGGAATTGGTAACCAATATCCGGTTAAATGATAGTAAGGCTAAACTAGAACTTAAGAAAAATAAAAGCAAGACAGAGGGTTGGGACGTTGACTTGCGAAGGGACGAAATTCGGACGGCGTAGCCATAAACGCACAGGGTTTATGGAATCTCTGAAGCTCATGCTTCAGCCCCGCAAGCTGGGTGAACTTCTCATCAACAAGGGCCACTTGACCCAAGACTCTCTGCAATACGCGCTGGTCCGCCAGGAAAGCGACCGTGAACGTCTCGGCCGGATTTTGATCCAGCAGAGGCTCGTAAGCCGCCGCGACCTGTATCGCACGCTGGCCCAGCAATGGACGCTGCGCTGCCTTTTCACCGCGCTGACCTTCATGATTTCGATTTCCGCCGCCACCGGCGCCCGCGCGGCTTCGTCGATCCAGGACGTGCCGGGCCAGATCCGCCTCGTGAGTGCGGCGAATTCGGCCTTCGCGCCGATGCACAACTATCCGACGCTGTTCGGGACGGAAGAAAAAGAATCAACCAACATCTCGCCCTTCACTAAATGGACGGGCATGTTCGAGCGCTTCGAGGCGGCGCTGAGCGAGCCCGGTGCGCGCGATGCGGTGCATAAATGGCAGAACCAGCTGCGCAGCGCGCAGGGCCTGCCGCTCAAGGAAATGGCGCAGCGCGTGAACGAGATCATGAACGCCCGCCCGTATATCGAGGACAATGTTAACTGGGGCGCGAGCGACTATTGGGAAACGCCGTTCGAGTTCCTGAGCCGCGGCGGCGACTGCGAAGACTTTGCCATCGCCAAGTACGCCTCGCTGCGTATGCTGGGCGTGCCCGAAAGCCGCCTGCGCATCGCCATCGTCAAGGACCTGCAGCGCGGCATTCCGCACGCGATCCTGATCCTGTACGACGGCAGCGACGCTCTCATCCTCGATAACCAGAACGCGCAGGTGCGCGCTGCTTCGATGATCTCACGCTACCAGCCGATCTTCTCGATCAACCGCGAGGGCTGGTGGCTGCACAAGGCGCCGGACAGCACGGAAGTCGCCAGCCGCTAGGGCGCAAGGAAATAAAAGCAGAGGAAGGGGCTCTTGTGGGGGCCTCTTTCCTTTTGGGCCATACGCTTTAGTATCCGGCCATGAGCTGGCTTTTCCTTGCCGTTATAACCCGCTTCTTCTGGGCGACCTGCAACCTGCTGGACCAGTACGTTTCACGCTATTTCGGGGAGGATGGGCTGTTTTCCATCTCCATCCTCGATAACCTGACTGCGGCCTTGTCCCTGCCCGTCCTGTTCGTGCTGGCGGGCCCGCAGGGGCTTCACCTGGCAT
>DATJGZ010000022.1:0-44686 GCA_035494535.1 Patescibacteria group bacterium
GTACATGCCCATCTGGTAGAAGGCGTCGTCCGCCCATTCGCTGCGCGAGTAGTCACCGATCACCGTCTTTAAATGCTCGAGCGCCTTGTCTCGTACTTTTTGGTCCCCGGAATAGTTCTGCATATAGGCCATGGCGAGACCATAATGGGCGTGTGCCTTGTCTTCGTCGGACTTGGCGACTTTCAGCACCTCCTCGAACAGCACCTGAAGCCCCTCGTTGCCCTGCGGTTGCGGCGCACGCGTGACCACCGATTTAGCATCCAGTCGAACGGGCTTGATGTCGGTCGTGTACCAGCCCCAGCGGGCGGTTACATAGTCCGCCAGCGTGAAGCTGATGGTGATGAAGCGGCTGCGTGCCGTCTCGAGGTCGTCGGAACCCGCCCACCAGTCGCGCGCATCGTCGAGCCACTTCTTGATCTCGGCCTGCTTGCCGTAGGGATCCTTCTCGATATAGAGCTCCGACAGCGTCACGCCCGCCTCGGCCCACCACCGATCATGGTCCTTGGACTCCGTCAGCGTCTGGAGATTTTTCTCCGCCTCCTCCTGATGCGCAGGGTCCTTGCCACGAACGACGCAGTCCGACCATTTGAACAGCACTTCGCGCGCAAGCTTGTCATCGGCTTTCTCACCGAGGAACTGGCCGTAGGCAGTTTCAGCAAGCTGATAGGAATGCTCGGCGTAATATTTATCCGCCGCGGCAAGGTCGCCGGATTCGTAGGCCTTTGCTGCAGAACCGACGAGCAGCCACGACACCAGAAACACGAACAGCGCCAGTTTTTTCATATCCGCCTCCCGCACAGGAATGGGTCACGATAGGACGAAGCCCCTTATCCGGCAAGGGATTGCGAACGCTAAGTCCTTGTTATGACAGATAAGACGCTGGAAGAGTGGGAATCCTTGGCAAAATTTTATTGCTTTTGGGACTCGGCCAGCAGGGGAAGGATCAGATTCTCGAGATCACCTGTTGTCAGCTCATCCATGACGACGTTGCGAATGACGCCTTTTCTGTCGATGACGTAGGTCACCGGCAATGCGTTTGGCAGATCGAGATCCGTCTTCATATCGCTGGCCATCCCGCCAGGCAGAAAGTACTCGCCCAGCAGCATGCGCGCGCTCTCATGCATGCGCGGTTTGTCGAGGCTGATGGCGATGACCGAAAATCCTTCTTCCCTGTGGTGGCGATAGAAGCGCCCGATGGTCGGCAGCTCGACTTGGCACGGCGGGCACCACTGCGCCCAGAAATTAATGAGCACGACCTTGCCCTTCTGGGCGGCGAGATCGAACGTCTCGCCGCCGAAGGTTTCCACTGTCAATTCCGGCGCCTTGTCCCCGACACCGGCGGCAAACGTCGGACCGCTCAAGGACGCGAGCAGGATCAGAGCAAGAATGAACCTCATTATTATATTGTGATCCTAAAACTCATAACTGGCAATCACCTTGAAAAGCGCCGGTGCCGTCAGCTGGTTGCCGTTGAACTGCTGCCAGACCGGGACTTCGACATCGCCATAGAGCTTGGCGTTGCCGTAGCTCAATTCGACCGCCGGCGCGATGGCCAACCGGTTGTAACCGCTGTCGTCGCGCATCGCCTCCGCACCGGTATCGCGCATGCGCGTTGTGCCGATCAGTTGCAGCACCGGCGTGATTTTTAGCTTTCCGGCCAGCGGCAGCGGCTTGTGATAGGCACCAAGTGACGCGTTGATCTCGGTTCCCGGCCGGTAGTCGCCATGGGTCAGGATCGGCTGGTCCCACATCGCCTCCGCGAACCAGGTATAGACATTGTCCTTCGTAATGCGATCCTGATGGTAGAAGCCCAGTAGAGAATCGGTGCTGCCGGTGCCGATGGCGGTGTCACGGTCGAAGCCGTCGAAGTGGTAATCGCCGGTCGGCAGCTTGACCCCGAACATGATGCCGGTCGACATATCGGGCGAGAATCCGGTGTAGATGCCCGTCAGCCGGATGTCGCCGACGGCGCCGTGGCGATTGGTTACAATATCGCCGGTCGCATCATCGGTCGTCGTGAAGGCACGGTAGATGTACGGAACCCGTACCTCCATGCCCCACTCCCGGTTGAACATATATTGCAGACCGGCCGTGTAGAAGGCGTTACGGACAGCCTTGTCATCGTTATCCGCAGCCGGGGCGCGGGAATCACCGTGCCAGTTGCGGTTCTGGTCGGCGTAGTCGAACTCCAGATAGGCGGTGCCGCCCTGCCCTGACGGCATGACGCCCGCGCCACCGACCTCGAACACGCCGCAGCCGCAGGCACAGGCCAGCGCGGATTGAGAGGAAAAAGAAAAAACAGATGCCAGTATAACGACGGTCGCGATGCGAAGAGCACGCATGGTTTACTCCTTACGTCAGATGTTGGTTGCAGGTTTCAGACAGACGTAAGGTATGAAGGCGGGCCGCGGGATTGCCATGGCTTGGCGATTTCCTGCGCGGGAAGCGCATGGACATTGAATTCCGGCGACGAAAGATAAACCGGGACCGTTTGCACGGCGGCGGCGATTCCCGGCAGATCCGGCGTCGCCAGCGGCGTAAAGGGACATGGAAGATGGTGGCTTTGCGTCTTGCCCTTCTCATCATGATGCATCCCCGCCATGCCGGGGCAAATTATCATGTGCGCCATACCGGCATGCCGCGTATCCGGCATGAAACCATCGGGAACAAACGCATGCAACAACACCGCCAGCACCAGCAGGCCGGAATAAAGCCTTCTTATGCTGTCGCGCCGGATGCTCATTTTTCCATCATCTTGCCGGTCATGTTAACGATCGACTTACGCGGCAGGATACGCGAGGTTCCTGCGAAGATAACATTCTTGCCGCCGGAAATGACGGTGGGCTTGCGGCGCGCCCGCAACTCCTTGATGCAAATATCAGCCACCTGCTCGGAAGTCTGCGCCAAATGCGATGGAAGGTCTTCCTTTCGGCCGCCGGCCGCGACCTGAAAATTGGTTGCCGTGATGCCGGGATGCAGGCCCATCACATAAACACCACGTTTTTTCTGTTCGTACCAGAGCGTGTCTGAGAATGCCGTAACAAACGATTTAGTTGCGCTATAGAGTCCCATGCCCGGCATCGGCATGAACGCGAGCGCCGACGAGACATTGACCAACGCATCGCCGCTTTTTGCATTCTTCAGGAATGCGTAGGCCAACCGTACGACGGCCGCCGCATTCAGGCTTAGCATCGCCATCTGTTTTTCCAGCGGCACTTCCGTAAACGCGCCGACGGTACCGACGCCGGCATTATTGATCAGGAGATTGTAATTCCCTTTCTCCAGCGCATCAGCGATCTTGCCCTGTCCCGCTACGGTCGAGAGGTCGGCAACAATGAGGTCATGGCCTGAACCAAGTTCGGCGGTGAATGTTTTCAGTTTGTCCGCGCTGCGTGCGACTGAGGTAACGAGATATCCTTCTTCCTTCAGCCTCCGTGCGATGGCCTGACCAATTCCTTCGCTCGCCCCGGTGACCAGAGCTTTCTTCGACATAGCATATCTCCATTAATATGTGAACCCGGCCGGATTTTATCCGACCGGGTTACAAATTGAAAATGAATCTTGTTATCCCGGCGCCGGGTTTGCTGCCGCTTTCGGCTTCAGCGGATCTTTGCCGAGGTCACGGCTCAGCTCACGATCCCAGCGTTGAAGCGCCTCGGAGAATTCGCCGCTGCCGAAACCTTGCGCATCGCCTTTGTCGAAGAAACCAAGCAGCATCTCCGTGAAACCGCGCATTGCCGACTCGCCGAATATTTTCTGAAGGCCCCATTCAATAGAACTGTAAACCGGATGCATCGCATCTGCAGCCTTGTCTTCGAGCGCCTGTTTCTGATCGCCAACATACGCCGCGGCATCATTGTACGTCTTCGTTACCTTTTGCGTCGCACCGTTCCATACGCTTTTTGCTTCGTCCCACGCGCGGCCGGGCAAACCAACAGCCCAATTCCAAGCGTCATGGAGCTTGCTTGTTACGCTATTGCCGGCTGGATCAGCCATATGAGCCTCCGCGGTGGATGACGGGAACTTTGTTGTATCCTGAAACGCGGCGGGCCGGATTCATCAGCAGAAAAAGCGCCTCGCGCGCGCGGGAAAATCTATTGCGGTTCTGACGGGGTACCGCCATTCCGAAATGTGTGACCGTTCCCTCCCGATCGACAAAGAACAGATCGCCAGTCTCATCATCGTATTCAATGTGATGGAGGGGAACCGGAAAGTTGTGCTCATGCAGGACACAGACATCGGAATTCTCATTTACGGCAATATCGATCGCCATCATCGATAAGATGGTGCCGGGAACAACCGTCGACGCCTTTATGAATTGCAGAGCCATATTTGCCTCCCGAATGGTTTACAGATATTTAACATAAGAGTATTAACAAGGTGTTAATTTTTCTCGGTTCTAATATTATCATTCTTATTCATGTAGTTACTGGCGATGATCTTCCTGAGCGGCATGATCATTTAGCAGAGCCGCCAATTTGGCTCCGCGTGGATCCTTTGGAAATGCAGCGATAAACTCCCGCGCATGCACTTCGGCGAGACTGGGATGTTCGCCCGCCAGACCTTCCGCCAGCCAGTAAAGTGCGTCCGCATTCTGGGGATGGTCCATGAGAACTCGATAAAGACGAACGTAAGCGGTTTCATAGAAGCCGGTATTCACATACCCGATCCCCTCAACAAGCATCTGCAGTGATTCCGCCGATTCGGCTGTCTCAGGCGGAGGATGCAAAAGCTTTTCCGCCAGCGGGTGTATGATAACGGAGCACATTTTCTTTTTTAGCTCCTCCAAATCCAGGTATTCCGCCTGAAGGGCTTTGAGCACCCCTTGCGCATCGGTTGCCTGCGCGACGACGAAAAATCGCTTTCTGAAACTCGTCGCGGATACCGTGATCGTATAACTTGAAACGCCCTCATGCGGCGGAAGAACTTTGACACCTTCGATATGCCCGAGGCAGTCCGTTACGATTCCCGGGATGGCCTTCTGATCCTCAACTCCTATGACATCGCGCGTGAATAGTACGACAAAGTCGGATTTGTTAAGGGCTTCAATAAAAGGCGCGACGGAAAGGATCAAATTTCCCTTGGCAAAAGCAGGCACATTAAAAAAACCGGATAAAACAGCGAGTAAAATAAAACAGGCTGTAAATTTCCGCTCCGATATCCGGGAGATCATTAGCCACCCAACGCCGATTCGACAAGACTTATGAACGTCTGCTGCACCAGCGGATTATCGCGCAGCAGATCCAGCAGCTTCATGTTGACGTCCACGCGCAGCCGACCGCCTTCCTTTGTTCTTTCTATCGACGGCAGATCGAGGGATTTTTCATGGAACACGATAACCGACTTGCAGCTGAAGGGAAATCCTTCCGCGCCCTCTCCGGCGGGAACCCATAAGCATACGGATGCCGGCGCGCTTTTTTGGGCCGGAAGGGATGCCGAATACTTGATCTTCTCCTGATCAAGCAGTGGCGTGAGCTTCCGCAGCGGGTCGACGACCACCAATGCCGTGGACTGGCTCCAATTCCTGAGCGGTTCCCATAGGTTTTGCGGATACGCAGCAAGCAGCTCTTCATTCAGCACCGGATTTTCGCGAAAACGACTGGCCTGGCTATTCGCCGCCGAAAAGAGAACGCGAAATACGGTCCTGTCATGCACGGGCGGCAACGTCACGGCTACGTACGCGCAGCTGTCACCTTTTAGCGAAAACGGCTTGCCGGTCTCAGTTTCAACTTTCGGCGCCAGATGGAACAACTGCACCATGACTTCATCGCACGAAAAACCCTTTGTATCGGGAAACGGCACAAGCACGTCCGTTCCGCCGAAGGCATGTAAACATACATCGCCATAAGGCGAGATATACGCACAACTTTGGGGCAAAGGTGAAATGTGCTGCGGCTCGGCCCGGACCGCCGATGCATAACCGCCCAGAAGCAAAACAGCCGCGCTGAACAAAATAAGCTTTTTCATGAAAGGCATCTTCCTTTGAAGTTCAGACCGCTGCAAGCCCAAAGCAGCGACCGGAATTATATAAGATTCCGCGCCCGCCGTCACGGCAGGCGCGAAATATTTGGAGATGAGTCCGATGAGGTCTACCGGGCGTCCGGACCGCCGCCTTCATCCCCGCCCGGCCCGCCGTGGCCGAAACGGCCGCCGCCAAACTTGCCGCGGTTTGGAAAGCACGCTTTGAAGGCCTCCTTGTCGTTCGCGGCCTGCACGCAGGCCTGCCGTTTCTGAACTTCCTCCAGATGCTTGCTGAGACGCTCAAGCGCCTTGGCTTTAACATCCGCAAAATTCGGAGCATTTTGCCCGGCTGCCGGGTTTGCCGCCGGGGCCGATGTCGCCGGCGTCGAAGGGGTGCCCGCAAACGCCGCAGTTGTGGTCAGCAGGCATGCGATAAACAAAAACTTTTTCATGATCAGTTCCTTTCAATGGCAATCCGATATAACCATATACGATTTCCGGGTGGAATACCCCCGCTCTGCCTATAAACGGCTGATAAAAATGGTTTTTGTGTGGTAACCTCGCGTCATGGCTGATCGAGATGAACTGTGTCCGCATTGCGACAAATCCACGCGGCTGTGTGTTTGCGCCGAACTGACGCCTGTCGAAAGTCGATACTCAGTTTTAATTTTACGGCATCCTCAGGAGCAAGACCGGGAGCTCGGGACTGCCCAAATAGCGGTGCGGCAGTTGAAAAACTCCGTGCTCAGAACGGGACTTTCATGGCCGAACCTGAAAAAAGCGCTTGGCCGGGAGGCAGACCCGAAACGCTGGGGCGTGCTTTACTTGGGCACCGCGAAGACGTCCGTTCCTCTGCCGCCCCGGCCGCTGACGGTGGTCTCAAGAAAAGGCAACCCGGCGCCCGATCAGGAGGCCGCGTTGAAAAATCTGGAGGGCATCATTCTTCTCGATGGCAACTGGGCTCAGGCCAAGGCGCTGTGGTGGCGCAATCCCTGGCTTCTCAAATGCCGGCGTCTCGTACTGCAACCCCCGCGCCCCTCTCTTTACGGCAACCTGCGGAAGGAACCGCGTCGCGAGAGTGTTTCAACGATCGAGGCCGCGGCTTATACGTTAGCGGCGCTCGAAAACGACGCCGAATTTGCAGATAAAATACTTCAGCCGTTCAGGCTCTTGCTGACAAAGGCGGGAAGACGGACTTGACCGGGCATAGGCCGAAGACGAATATTACCTAAGCAAGCGCTGACACATGTCCATTTTCCGACTGTTGATATTAGGTCTTATCCTTCTTTTCGCGGCTGCCAGCGGCGCGCATGCGCAGGACGATACGATCGAGCTGCCCGACAATGTGCCTGCGGTCATTATAAATGGCACCGCCTCCTATTACGACTCCTACGGGCCTGAGAAAGCGCTTCATCTGACTGTCAATCTCTATGACTCGGGCTTCAACCAGGATGAAAAATCATCTTTGGTTGCCAAATGGCTGCGGGACAATGGGATGAAAAATGTCACCGAAAGCAAGGATCATCTTGCGATCGACGCCGACACGGATGTTCAAACCGTGGCGACGGTGTTTGGAATTGCGATCGACCAATACGGGATCGGCACCATTCTCTATTACTCCAACAGCAAGCCGCCGAACATTCCGATCGTACTGAACGGCATAATAAAAAAGATCGACGGTCTCGACAGTTTTCAGTCTGAAATGCGTTAACGCGGCTCCTTGCCGGGCCATAGCTGCTTTATTGCCGCGAGCTGCTTTTCCGTCTGCTCCCTGAAGTCCCGGTCGGGATTAGACTGCCTTGACGTGGGTGCCTCGCCAAGCTCGAGGGCGTGCCGCTCCTTCAGCCAATCGAACAGGCGCCATTCGCCGTCCTCGTCCATCACGAGCGCCGTGCAATTGTCGACCCAGTCGCCGGAATTGCCGTACATGCCCTCGGTCGTCCTTGTCAGTTCCGGCAGGTGGATGTGACCGGTAAAGACGGCATCGGCATGATGTTCGCGCATGAAGTTCAGGGCGGCATCACGAAATTCATCGCAGAGCGCGATATGGCGCTGTCCCTTCTCCCACAGCCGCGCAACCGGCGCGACATGACGGCCTGTCACTTTGGATGCAACCTTGTCGACGGCCTTGTTGGCAAGCGCCAGCACATCGCTTGCACGGAGCGAAGCACTGTGGAGAATCCGGTTTTCGATCTTGCCGGTGAAGATATCGCCGTGGACGACGGCGATACGTCTGCCCTTAGGATCTTCGAAAATCAGCGGATCGGCAAAATGAACGCCATACATGTTCTTGTCGATGACACCGCTTTCGCGTAAACCGGCATCATGATTGCCGGGGACGTAATACACCTCGGTCCCTTCGGCAATACGGCGGTTGATAACGTCCATGACACGCGCATGCATTTCCGGGAACGCCCGCTCTCCATTACGGCGATTGAGCCGATAGCCGTCGATCATATCGCCGTTGATGATCAGCTTGTCGCAGCGCACATGGCTGAGGAATTCATAAAGCATTTCTGCCTGTACGCCAATCATGCCCAGGTGCAGATCGGAAATTACGACGACCGGGAAATACAATTCCCGATCCGATGCTTCGAAGTCTTTGGAAGCGCGGCGCGCCATATAATCGGACGTCCCTGTCTTTTATTTTGTTTATTGGTGAAGTTTTACGGCGATCGGGGAATGATGGCAACAGCGAAAATCATTCCCGTTCCGACACGGCCTGCTTGATGACGGTCTCGGCGAGGATGTTGAAATACGTATCCGTTTTTACACCTTTGATCGGTCCGATATGCTTGCGCGCGAGCGGCGCGTCGGCTCGCGCAAAAAGCACGTGCTTGATGCCCTTGTCGCGCCAAGCCTCTGTGATCTCCTTCATCACCGACTCGACCGGTCCGGCGTTGCGCTCCGCCTTCGTCTGCTCCTCGGCCGCGAGCAGTTTTGCCGCCTGCGCCTCATCGGGCGTAACCGCTTTCCGGCCGAACATTTCCGCCACCCGCGCAGCTGCCGGCCGCATGTGGATGACACCGACCTGCGGCACATTCCAGTAGAATTCGACCAAAGCGTCCTCAAGGCGCACGATCGGCAGGCCGAGCGCCAATTCGATGCCGTCGTGGAACCCAATCATCGACATGCACGGCATGCAGCGCATGTCGATCTTGCCGAGCGCGCGCGCGTCGGCGGCGACCGCCTCGCATAATTGCTTGCGCAAATTGTCATCCTTCAACGCTTCAGCGCGCAGCGGGCGACCGGGAATGCTTTTGCCCTCCGCGTTCGGATAGGGCCCCGCACACTTCAAGGTCGCGGTCACATAATATTGCTTGGCGAACTTCTGAATCCAGCTGTCGAAGACACGGTAGCTGTCAGTATTCAATGCCCCAAACGCGGCGATGCTGAGGATGCGCCGCATGACTACCGGTCGAAAGTTCTCTGAACGCGCTCGACCCAGCCGCGCCAGCCGGGATCCAGCGGCATCGTCTTGATCTGCTCATGCAGATAGTCGGCAGCCGCATTGAATTTCTTGGAAATGTTTTCGGCCGAGCTAACGCCGACGGGCGGCTTCCAATGGAGCTCCGGCAGCTTCCAGTCGGGCGGCAGCATGCGCTCGATCTGGGCG
Organism: Patescibacteria group bacterium; assembly: GCA_035494535.1. GTDB lineage: Bacteria > Pseudomonadota > Alphaproteobacteria > Micavibrionales > Micavibrionaceae > JACQIJ01. Next base: position 9,578 of record DATJGZ010000022.1, read on the forward strand.
GCATTGTATTGGTACCGCAGCAGCGATTTGCGCATCACCTCGGTTTCCTCCTCCGTGAAACGGAGGGAAGCGATATCCCGTTCGGCATACGGAACCAGGCGGTCGCGCGGCCGGTTATTGAAGATCAGCCAGAGGGAGCGATCGTAAATGTAATCCCCGATGGTGCGCAGGTTCTTCTCGAGAGTCTTCGCGGCCTGCTTTTGGTGCCAGAGGGCGTGTTCTTCAGGAGTCATGGCTAACAGCTAGCCGCAAATCCGGAAATTATGCAATACGTTACGGGTTTTCGCCTTACCGATTAGCCATATGCCATTCGCGGTATTTCCGGATGATGGAAAAATGCTACGCGAGACCGATTTTGTCCGGAACGTTCAGCTTGCGATGCATAACCTTTATGCAGCGATCCATCACCACCTGCAGCCCGCCGTGCTGCGCGATTTCGGCTGCTTCTTCATTGATTATGCCTAGCTGGAGCCAGAGCACCTTGGCCCCGATCTTCACGGCTTCTTCGGCGACCGGCGGCGTGCTCTCGGCCCGGCGAAAGACGTCGACGATGTCGACCGGCTCCGGGATATCCGAAAGCGAGGCGTACGCTTTTTCGCCCAAGACTTCGGTCTCATTGGGGTTGACCGGGATGACGTGGTAACCAGCCTTTTGCAGGACCTGCATGACCTCATATGAAGGCCGCTCGGGGTTAGAGGATGCACCGACCATCGCGATTGTTTTCGCGTTGACCAGAATATTGTACATTTCCTTAAGGGTCGGATTGCCCGGCCAGCGGCCGCCCGTCAAATCCCTGAGTTCCTTGCCTTTGCCCATGATTATCTCCCTTGCTTATGCTTAACGCACTATCAGGCTCATTTGCAACCAACGTAGGTGGGCCCTAGAGTATCCTCATGACGGTGCGCATTCTTCTGGTGTTAACCCTTATGGCTATTATTTTCGGCGTCGTTCAGGCACGCACGGCTACCATTGGATACACTGATCTGCTCAAAAGGCCGGCAACCAGGGATTTCGCGAAGATCGCTTACGGAACCGATCCCGACCAGTTTGGCGAACTGTGGTTGCCGGCAGGCCCCGGACCTTTTCCGGTCGTCATCATCATCCATGGAGGCTGCTGGCTCGAAAGCCTGCCGGGAACCGAACTGACGGCCTACATAGCAGCCGACCTGCGCGCAGCCGGCACGGCGGTCTGGAATCTTGAATATCGACGCCTCAGCGATCAAAATCCGGTCGGATACCCGGACATGTTTCTCGACATCGCGAACGGCGTGGACTACCTCCGCAAAATTGCGCCGGCGCATCGACTCGATCTTTCGAACATTACTGCTGTGGGCCACTCCGCCGGCGGACACTTGGCGCTGTGGGCCGCGGGACGCGATCGCCTTAAAAAAGAAAGTCCGCTTTATATGCCGGAGCCGCTGAAAATTCAAAAGGTGGTTACGCTGGGCGGAATTAATGATCTGCAGGCATACAAAGAGACAAATTCATCGGCGTGCGGACCGGCCGTCATCGACCGCCTGATAGACTCGGGAAATCGTGACAACCCATATGCCGATACGTCGCCGGCCGCAATGCTACCCCTTGGAATCGACCAGGCCGTGGTGTCCGGCGCGCTGGATCCGATCGTGCCTGCCGCGCTTGGGAGGGACTATGCCGAAAAAGCCAAAAGCGCGGGCGATAAAGTCGAGGCCGTTGCGTTTGAAGGCGCAGGCCACTTTGAGCTGATCGACCCGCAGTCGCAGGCGTGGCCGAAGATTAGGTCTATCATAACGGAAAAATCAGGACGCGCTGAGTGATGACGGCGGCGGCAGGCGGTTGTCGTTGGCCTTCGACCATCCAATCCAGCGTTCCGGCGCTTTCACCGGATCCGGCGCCGCGTCATAGAAAATGCCCTGCCGCGCGGCGGCCTGCCGCACAAAACCGGCGATTCGCGGCGCAATCTCGTTGCGCCACTTGCTGCCGTTGAAGATACCGTAGTGGCCCGCGCCTTCCTGCAGGTAATGATAATGCTGATCGGCTTTGAGTCCCCTGCATAGCCCGTGGGCGGCGAGCGTCTGCCCCGGGGCGGCAATATCATCTTCCGAACCTTCGACGGTAAACAACGGCGTGTTCTTGATCGCTGACGGGGTGACCTTGCGGCCTTCGAATATGAACTGTCCGCGCGCCAGATCACGGTCCTGGAATATTTTCTTTACGGTTTCAATGTAGAACCGACCCGGCAGATCGCAGACTGCAAAGTATTCATCGTAGAAATCCATTATTTTATCGGCGCTGGCGACATCGCCTTCCGCGAGATGGTTGAACAGATCCAGGTGAGCCTTGACGTGCCGCTCGGGATTCATCGACACGAACGCCATCAGTTGCAGAAAACCGGGATAGACTTTTTGTCCCGCGCCCGCGTACCACGGCGGCACCTCGTGAACCATGAAATTCTTGAACCAGTCGATGGAATGGTCTTCGGCCAGTTCGGAAACATCGGTGGGGGCTGCTGCCGTATCGATCGGCCCGCCCATCAGCGTCATCGACAGCGGCTGCATCGGCTCCTTATCCTGCGCCATCAGGGATACAGCGGCCATCACAGGCACCGTCGGCTGACAGACGGCCATGACGTGTACGTCAGGCCCGAGCTCGCGGATGAAATCCTGCACGTACTTTATATAATCGTCGAGGCCGAAATCTCCTTTGTCGATCGGAATGTCGCGCGCATTCTTCCAGTCGGTAATATAGACATCGTGGCCGGGCAGCAGCGCCTCGACCGTGCCCCGCAGCAGCGTGGCATAATGGCCGGACATCGGCGCGACGAGCAAAATCTTCGGATCTTTGCGGTCGGCATCGCGTTTGAAGTGGCGAAGGGCGCAATAACTTTTGTCCGAGACGATCTCTTCGATCACCTTGACGGACTCTTTACCTATTTTGGTCTCGCTCAGGTTGAAGGCGGGCTTGGTATAGCTTTTGGCTGCGCGTTCCATCATCGCGGCCGACGCGTCGAGCGTATCGCGCACGGGCTTCATGACGTCGATATCAGGAAACGGCGAGAAGGCCTGCGCCATACCGAGACTTGCCGACCAGAGACGATCGACCCCCGCCATGAGGTTGAAGTACGCCTTGAGTCCCTGTTCCGCGAAATCGTGCGCGTGGTACAGCACGATAGCTCCTTGTTGTTATTGTTTTCGCAGAATAGGGGAAAACGGCTAGGCCTGTCCAGTTTCCGCAGCGGGGATGCGGGCGACCGTGGCGGCGCGACCATCGATATTTAGCCAGACCTTTTCGCTGGCTTTAATTAATTCAAAGAAACCGGGCCCGAGCCCGGTGATGGCCGGAATATTGCGTTCTCGCGCGACTGTGCAGGCATGGGACAAAACCCCTCCCTCGGCAAACAGAAGGGCAGCGGCGTGGCCAAACAACTCGGTCGTTTCGGGCCGAGCCCGCCGGAAAACGAGGATCAGAGGCGCGTTATAGGCATCCTTTAGCGCCGCCAGCGCGGCCGGATCGGGTGCCGACGGAACGGCAACCGCCAGTCCCGTCACCTGCCCGCCGCAGACGGACAATCCTTTCCACTGGCCGTCGGACACCGGTCGTTCTACGGCTGCGACAGGTTCGTCAACGGGGACATTATCATCCCAGAAAAACTCGGACAGGCTTTCTGTTGCGCCTTCCGGCCCATGATCGCCCGGAAAGGCTTCCTTCCATACATGCGATATCTCCGTCCGCCGCATTTGCACGGCCTGTATCTGACGCAATGTCTTGCGGTATTCCTTAGGCGCGCTATCCGGCGCAGCCAGCCACGATGCCATCTTATCCACGTTGCTGCCCAACCGCAGAACCAGTGCCTGAAGCGCAATGCCGAGCGCGATGCTTTCGGCGATGTCAGAGTTTTGCTCCTTCTTCGGCTTCAGGAAGCGCGCGATCTTCCACTGGCTGCGCAGCAGCGCCCAAAGATCATTGGGGCTGTAACTCACGCACATCTGGTAATAGCCGTCCTTTTTTACCGCATGTACAGCGCCGCCACTGACCGTTTGCGCCATACAGGACCAGTTGAAATAGGGCGCGTCACGGTGCCAGCGTATCAGCCGATCATGTCCAGGCTGGGACAAGCCGATTCGGTCCAGCGCCTGCCGCCACGCTGATGTGCTGTCGCTTACCGAAAAAATATCCTCCAGCCGCCGTTTTTCGGCAACTGAAAAACGACTGCCGAACAAAACTTCGTCGGGGAATTTCAGCCACAGCGTATCCATCAATTCGTCTCCGCCAGCGCGTGCAGACCGCCGAATGCAACGATCTCATGGGCGCCGGTAACATATACGATGTCCCCCTGCACGACAGGCGATGACGTACTGCTTTTGCCGGCAAGACGGCGCACCAGTTCTTCGCCGGTGCCGGCATCGCGGATCGTAAAAGTGCCGTCGTAGGAAGTTGCCGCCACCATCGGCTTTCCACCCGCTGTGATCAAAGTCGGCGGCGCCTGAAATTCCTTGCCGGCATTTATCTTCCATGCCACCGATCCGTCTTTCACGTGCAGGGCGACCATGTCCCCGGTCTTGATGGTGTAAATCACGATATCTTTCTCGGGTACATATACACCGGGTTGCAGCGGCATGCCGCTCAGTTCTGCCTGCCACAATAGTTTGCCTTCCGGCGATACGCCCTGCGCCCAGCCGCGGTCGGTCGCCTTGTTGACCCCGATCTGCCCTTCGCCGGTGGTTGTGAGAATGACCTTGCGTGTCTTGTCGGCAACCGGTCCGCCCCACGGCATCCCCGGCATAGGCAGCCGCCACAGGATTTTTCCACTGCTTCCGTCGACAGCGTAGAACATGGTTTCGTGCTTCTTTTCGTCCGGCTGCGCCGGGCCGTAAACGATACCGTTCATCATGAGCGGTACGGCGTCCATATGGCCAACCGCCTGATGCCACAGCAGGCTTCCATTACGGATATCCACCGACCACAGTCCGCCGGGACCGGCCGCCTGCCATAGATGGTATCGGCGTTCGTCAATCGCCGGCGGTTCCTCGAGATGGCCGAGAAACTCGCGGCGCCAGATGATATGACCGGACTCAGGACTAATGGCTGTCAGCGCGGCTGAGGCTGTTTCGTGCAGCCCCTCGCAGGCAAAGACCGTACCGTCTAAGCCGACGCCCATGGCGAATACGGGCGCCGCCTGCGCCAGCGACCACACAGGGCTGCCATTTTGCAGGGACAGGCCCTCGACGGTTCCCTCGTAACTTCCGTAGACGAGAAATTTTCCCGAGATAATCGGCGTCGCTAAAATTTGCTTACTTACCGGCTTCGACCAAAGCTCGCCGAACTGCGCGCGCGCAGGCGGATCGTACGCTACAGCCTGCCCCAGCGCTTTCGGAATGTAAAAATCCGCCGCGTTGACAAGACGGGTGCCGTCCATGCGCACATCTTTCGGCGGCAGGTAATATATATATGCGCCGCCGCCGCCGAGCAGGCAGAGTGCGGCCAGACCCATGATCGGATAACGGAACTTCTGCCAGAGAAGCGGAATTGACAGGCCGGCCACGCCCGTGACAGCGCCGATGAGGGTCAGCACCCAGGGGACGAGGTCCGCCAGCGGCAGAAGAGCCGGGAAGAAATAAAGCGTGTTACGATATTGCCGCTTTTTGCCCATGATCCCTCTCCTGCAACTGTAATACGAAATCTCTTAACAGTTTAGACGGAGCGCGCGAGCGATTCCTTGGGATGGCGCCGACCGAATTTTACCTTTAATATGAGCCGGATAAACAAAAGGACATTTCTATGAAACGCGTCATTTATATATTAATAACGTGCTTTCTTATTTCAGCACCGGTATCCGCACAGGAGCAGGCAGCAGGCCGGATGGTCGCCAGCCCTCCACCCGCAGTTGCCTGTCCGATGATCGCGAAACTTTGTCCCGATGGAAGCTCGGTCTCGTCGCAAGGGCCGCACTGCGAATTTCCGCCCTGCCCGGGAGAGGGCGGTGGCCAAATGAGAATCGCACCGCCACCCGGCGCGACTGTCTGCACCATGGATGCAAAAAAATGTCCCGACGGAAGCTGGGTCTCGCGGACCGGCCCGAACTGCGAATTTGCGCCCTGCCCCGGTGAGAAAAGTGATGAAGGAACGGATGGCGGCGAAGATGACGGCGCCGGAAACTCCTCAGGCTCGGGCGAATCCGGTGAAGGCGAAACAGCGCCTCCTATATATTTAACACCGGACACGCCCCAGTCTCCGGTGCTCGTGCCGCGGAGTTCAATCGAGCCGCCGCACGCGATGGACGATGAGAGCGTCGTACTCGACCAGTGGCTGAAAACCATACCGGGGGCCGAGAGCGGGCAGATGCAGAAGATTTCGGATCCCGCTGTGGCCAGCGCATTTCCGGACATCCATTTTTATGCTCTGCGCTTTCGCATGTATCCGGTCGCAAGGGCCGCGCCGGAGCCCTTGAAGGCTAGCAATGTCGTTGCCTTGTCATCGGTCGGCAATGGCACCGTAACGAATATCACCGAGGAATCACAGCTGGAGAGGTTTTTCAAAAGTTCATTAGCACCTATGCCTGAAGAGAATGACAAGCGCAAGGTGCTCAGAGCGTGGCTGACCCTCGTCGGTGAATTGCAGCAGGATTCTTTCTTTCACTTTTCCGACCCCGGCGACTCGATAACTGTGTCGCCGACGGACAATGGCTCCGAAGTCAGCGGCAAGATCATCGCCATTCAGGGCGGCACAGGAGGGATCGAAGCAAAAATGCGCTTCAATGAAGCGGGAAGCTTCGAAACAGTGGAGACGAAAGTCCAATTGAATCGCGGAATACGACCGATTTGTCAGGCGACGAAGCTGCTGGATAAGGACCCCGTCGTCCGACGCATGGCCGAACAGGACCTGCTGGTCATGGGACGCGACGGCGAAGCCTATCTTCAGGAGCGCAGGGCCAAAGCGAGCCCGGCCCTGCGGCTGGCCATCGACGGCATCTGGACGCGGATCGTTCGCGAGGGCCGCTAGGCCTAGCGCAGCTCTTCGAGGGTCTTTTCGAGAAACGGATGCGAATGGACGCGCTGGCTAACGATATCTGCCAGATTGAGGTGCTGGAGCATCGCGTAAAGAATTTCTTCTGATTTAGCCATCAGAGCGTCTACTTGAGCATGGACTGGCGGCGCTTCCTTGGCATCGCTTCCATTGCGGGTGGCGCTGTCATCCACCGCCGAAAGAATTTCCGAAATACTGATCTGGTCGGCCGGCCGGGCGAGCGCATAACCGCCGTTGCAACCGCGGAAGCTCTTGACCAGGCCGTGCCGCCGGAATCCGACGAAAAGCTTTTCCAGATAGGAGAGCGAAATGCCGCTTGTCGCCGCCATTGCCGGCAGCGAAGCGGGCGAATGATTGCTATGCCCGGCTATTTCTGCCATGGCGATCAGCGCGTGACGGTCACGGGGGGTCAATCTTACTTTCTTGCTATGTTCGGTTTCCATGTGTACTCGTATAATTTTTGCGGGTTTACATTGGAACTAATCCCTCAATGAGGCTTTAGTTCCCTCCTCTTAAAAGGTTATCCCCCAAACCTGACAGGAACCTTATAATGCCTGATTTTCTTTAGGAAATTGCAGAACAAACGTGCTTCCGCGACCATCGGGGCCAATTGTAACATTCACGTTACCCCCGTGTAACTCCATCGATTTTTTGACGATCGACAGCCCAATTCCGGCGCCGGCGGCATGAGAAGAATTTTTTCGAAAGAAAATTTCAAAAATTTTATCACGGTCTTCCTGGGGAATACCTGGACCATGATCCGAAACATTCACGCGAGTATTTTCAAGACTGACCGAGACAGGTGAACGCTGCGGCGTGTGAAACAGGGCATTTTCTAATAGGTTGCGCAGACTGCGGCATATGCTGTCGTAATTGCCCCGGATCCAGACGGGCTCGCTTATCCCGGTCACCTCAAATGGGCGACCCTCCCTGACCATCAGGGGCCACACGGCCGCACAGGAATCCCGCACCGCCGCCGCTAGGTCCATACGCTCCATCGGCAGACCTGCCGAGGAGTCGAGCCGGACGTTGTCCAGCAGCTGCGTTACAAGCCGCGTCATGGCGTCGACATCGTCGATCAGGCGCATGGCTGTCTGCCTGTCATCCATCAGGTCTAGATGCGTGCGCAGTACGCTGAGCGGCGTGCGCAGTTCATGGGCCGCGTTTGCCGTAAATTGCTTTTGCGCCGCGATCCCGCTCTGCAGGCGGTCGAGCGCGCTATTGACCGCCTGAACCAGCGGCTTGATTTCCGTCGGCAAATCCTTTTCATCGAAGCGAAGTTCAGGCGCCGCGGCTGTGATCCGCTGGGCCTGCTGCGCGGCACGCGTGATCGGTGACATGATTTGCCGGATACTGATGATGATCGTTCCCGCCAATAGGATCAGGAACGGCAGCCCGAAATACGACAGTTTGTGCATAAACGTCTTGGTGAGTAGGCGGGAAAGTTCGTCGGCAGCATTCTTACTGCGCGCGACCTGGATCATATAGGGCTTTCCGTTGACGATGTATCGCAGGCTTTTTCCGATGAAAAGAGTGTTTTTGACGTCGACAAATTCAAATGAATCGGGTGTTTCATCCGGCATCGCGTCGGGATAATGGTCAAGAAAGGCCACAGGAGATTCGAAAAGAACCTGGCCTTTGGTGTCCCGGATTGCGTATTGGTAATAGCGCCCGGCGGAATCATACAGTTTCTGCTCGGCCGGCGGCATGTTCAGATGAAGGCCTTTCTTGTCCTCCGCGAGATATGAACCGAGGCTGTTGGCATATTGGACGAGCGTTTTGTCGCGCAGCAGAAGAAGAGTCGAGTCGATCTGCATATAAATGATCGCCGACAGGATCGCGAGATAGCTCAGCGTAATAACGAGAACCCGCCGGATGACGACACTAGTTACCGACTGGCTACCCATGGCCGGCCTGCTTCGCGTCCGCGAGCATGTAGCCGATTCCGCGCAATGTATGGATTTCCACGCTAGCGCCGTTTTCCTCAAGTTTCTGGCGCAGGCGATAGACCAGCACCTCAATCGAGTTGGCGGATCCCTGGTCGCTGTAGCTGTAAAGGCGCTCCTCCATCCGCTCCTTGCTTACCACCTGCCCCGCGCTGCGCAGCAATTGCTCAAGCAGATCGATTTCGCGCCGGGTAAGGCGCAGCGGTTTGTCGCCGATGGCCGCGGTGCGGGTCTGCGTATCCAGCATGACATTGCCGGCTTCCAGCGCCGTACCGAGGGATTGCCCCGGCCGGCGTAGAAGCGCGCGAATGCGCGCCGCCAATTCTTCGATCGCGAACGGCTTGAGCAGATAGTCGTCGGCACCGCCGTCAAGGCCGCGCAAGCGATCATCAAGCGAGTCGCGCGCCGTCAGGATCAGGATCGGGATATTGCGATTAACGTCCCTGACCTCCTTCAGCAGCGTCAGTCCGTCACGATCGGGCAGACCGAGATCGAGTATCAGCAGGTCGTAATTTTGCGCGCCCATGACAGCGAGCCCGTCCTCGGCGGTGTGAACCGGGTCCGTCGTCAATCCCGCCTTATTCAGACCTTCCTGGATGAAGGTCGCCAGGCGAACGTTATCCTCTACGAGCAATAGCCTCATAAAAAATGATATTTTCCTGCACTTAGATGATAATCAGAATGTGGTTTTTTCTCCGGACTCGCAAGACGCGGCGAAAATTTTTCCTGTCAGTCTGCGGTCAGCTTTAAGCGCTAATGTTTGCACAGAAGATGGAAATAGTGATTGAGCCTAATTGCTATCCGGGCCTCAAAAGCCCTCCTCGTCCGTCTTCTTGTTAAATCTGCCTCGCGAATGAAGAAGTCCGGCAAGCTCTCCGCGCCGGACTTTTTCTTTCTGAAAATGATAATATTCAGTCTTCAAGAATCGCGAAATCAATCGCCTCGCGGCCTTTGGATACTGCCTTGACCATCATGACGACGGGTGTTCCGGGCTCAAGCGACGCGAGTCCGTGCTTCTGCAAAAGAGATTTGTGCAGGAAAACGTCTTTCTGCCCGTCGCTGGCTTCAACAAAGCCAAACCCTTTATCCGGGCGATACCATTTCACAAAACCGTTCAGCTCATAGATCTCGTTCTTCGGCTTGGGACGCACCGATGCGGGCCGCGCGCCCGGGTCGAGCATCGCTACGATCTCGGACACCTGCGCCCCGCGAGGACCTTTTTTAATGCGGCAAAGCAGACATGCATTTTCGCCGAGCGCATCGACTCCCGCCCGTTGCAGCGTGGTCACATGGAGAAATGCATCGATGCCGGCATTTTCCGGCACGACAAACCCAAATCCTTTAGGAGAATTGAACCATTTGAGCCAAGCTTTCACAGTTTCATCCTGGCTCAAATCCGGCAGGTCCGGCCCCGACTGCTCCATCATGCTCATACGCAAACACCCCTCTATTCCAGCTTAGCGCCGGGGAACCTTTTAGGGCTGTGACGGGGCTCACATTCACCGCAAAATTTCCCTTGTTGGAAAAAGGTCAATGTTTCAGATGGTTTGATGGTTAAAGGGTCGCGCCGTGGACTGCGGATTGCCATCTTTTTGCCCGATTGCGGCGGGATTTTTAGCTGCTATAGTCTTGTGAATACTTGATTTTGTGAAAATGGCTCCTAACCTGAATTTAGGTTTTTTCAACTACAATAATAGCGGGGGAATCCGTCCATGAACGCGAAGAATGCTGGCACCGCCGAGTCGATCCCGCAAACGCAGGACAAGCTAGTCGGACTACAGAAAGCCATCACGGCCCAAATCATCGGGCAGGCCGGCTTGATCCAGAACATGCTTATTTGCCTCCTATGCGACGGGCACATGCTGATCGAGGGCATGCCGGGCCTCGCCAAAACAACCGCGGCGAAGGCCATGGCCCAGGGGGTGGAGGGCGACTTCCAACGCATCCAGTTCACGCCCGACCTCCTGCCTTCGGATCTGATCGGCACGGAAGTCTATGTCCATGAGAAAAGCGATTTCACCTTCCGCAAGGGCCCGCTGTTCAACAACATCGTCCTGGCCGACGAAATCAACCGCGCGCCCGCCAAGGTGCAATCAGCGCTGCTAGAAGCGATGGAGGAGAAACAGGTCACGGTCGGCCATAACACCTACAAGCTGCCCGAGCTTTACATGGTGCTCGCGACCCAGAACCCGATCGAGCAGGAAGGTACGTATTCATTGCCCGAAGCCCAGCTCGACCGCTTTCTGATGTATACGGTCGTCGACTACCCAAATCACGAAGAAGAGCGCAAGATCCTCGAGCTCGACGAGACGCGCCGCAAGAATGCCATGCGCGCCCCTGCCGTCATTCCGGTCAGCACGCAGGCCGAGGTTTTAGCCGCCCGTCGCGCGGCCGCCGACATTTACGTCGACAACAAGCTCAAGGATTACATCGTCTCGCTCGTTACCGCGACGCGCGATCCCGCTGCGTACAGCAAGAAGATGACCGGATGGTTGCGCTATGGCGCCTCGCCCCGCGCCACCCTTGCTATCCTGCGCTGCGCGAAAGCCTTGGCGTGGCTGCGCGGAGTCGACTTCGTCTCGCCCGACCACATTCAGGCCGTCGCGCCCGATATTCTGCGCCACCGCATCATTCCGAGCTTCGAAGCCGAAGCCGAGAATGTGTCGCGCAGCGCAATCATCGCCGAATTGCTGAACGTGGTGGCCGTCCCGTGAGGAAAGACCGCCATGCTTCACCCGGACTTTAGCGAACTCATACGACTCGGGACGAAATCGCAGCACCTGCGCTTCAATTCGCAACGCAAGACGATGACGACCGGCGCGGGCGACCATAAATCACCCTTCCGCGGTCAGGGCCTGGAATTCTATGAAGTGCGCAAGTACCAGCCGGGCGACGACGTGCGCAACATCGACTGGCGCGTTACCGCCCGCATGAACCAGCCTTTCATGAAAGTCTTCACCGAAGAGCGGGAACGCACGGTTTTGCTTTGTGTCGATGCCAATGCCGGCATGCGCTTCGGCACACGCGGGACGTTCAAATCCATTCAGGCCGCGCGTGCGACCGCTTTGTTAGGATCGATGGCGCAGGCGGCGAACGATCGCGTGGGCGGCCTCGTGTTCGGCGATATCCCTGACGGTCTGAAATTTTACGAACCCGCCCGTTCCCGCCGTCCTCTGTGGAAGGTTCTTAAGACATTAAGCAATAAGCCACCCGAGAAAACCGGCAAGCCCTTTGCGATGGAAGATGCGCTAGCGATGCTCGATCGCGTGGCCCCGACCGGATCGCTTGTCTTCATCGTCAGCGACTTTTTAGGCATCAAGGACACGCTTGAGAAAAATATGGCGGCCCTGCGCCGGCGCTGCGATGTCATCCTCATCTGCATCTCGGATCCGGCCGACAGGGAACTGCCGCCGATGGAGCCTGTCTGGTTCACCAGTCCCGGGGGCATCAAGGTGCTGGCGGGAACCGACAACAAGAAAGGCCGTGAAACCTACGCGAAGCAGTGGCACGAGAACCGCGACAAGCTTGAGAGCGTCGCGAAGCGTCAGCGTGCCCACATCATCGATCTGCAGACCGCGTCCGACGTTTACCGCGAAATCGTCAAGGGTTTGAAATTGGCCGGCATCCGCAGGAGTCGTCGATGAGCGCGAATCCGGCGAATCTGCTGTCGCAAATGGATGACATCAGGGACCTCGATCCGATCAGCATATTTCCGCTCGCCCCGGGGTGGTACGGCCTGCTGGTCGTATTCCTGCTCTTCATCGCGGCGGGATACTTTGTGCAGATCATCCGCGACCGGAGGGAAAACAGCTGGCGCGGCGATGCGCTGCGCAGCCTGACAGCGCTGGATGAACGCCTGCGGCCCGATACCGCGCGCGACGTCGCAGCGGAATTGTCAGCCATTTTGCGCCGCATCGCCATTAAAAAACATTCGCGCGCCGAATGCGCGGGTCTCGAGGGCAAGGCTTGGTTGAAATGGCTCAACCTGCACGACCCGCAGCAATTCGACTGGGAAAGCCGCGGCAAGCTCCTGACCGAGGCGCCTTACGCGCCGCCGGGTGCCAAGCTGCCGCCCGACCGGATACGGCTCATGATTGAGGCCGTCAAGCACTGGGTGGACGGATGACATTTGAATTCGCGTGGCCATGGATGATTTGCCTGCTGCCGATCCCATTGCTGGTCTGGCTGCTTAGCCCGGCGCCGCGCGGCGGGCAGTCGGAAGCCCCCGAAATATATTTCCCGCATCTCGACCGGCTGCGCGCGGCTTTTTCCGTGCGCCGCGGCGAAAAGCGCCGGACGAATGCGCTTTATCACGGTCTGCTGGCCATCTCGTGGCTATGCCTCGTTATCGCGCTCATGCAACCGGAGATGACGGACCGATTCACGCCGGTGAAAAACAAAGGCTACGACCTGATGATGGCCGTCGACCTTTCGGGTTCGATGGCGGCACTCGACTTCGCAACCAGAGAGCACCGGTCAAACCGCCTCGATGTGATCAAGGAAGTCGTGGGCCGCTTCGTGCGCGAACGGGAGGGCGACCGCGTGGGCCTCGTTCTGTTCGGCCAGCATGCCTATCTGCAAGTACCCCTGACGACCGATACGCTTTCGGTCAGCACGATGCTCAACAACACCGTCGTCGGCGAAGCGGGCGACTCGACCGCCATCGGCGATGCGCTGGGCGTCGCGGTCAAGAATCTGCGCGACCGCCCCGGCAAATCCAAAGTCATCATCCTCCTGACCGACGGCGCCGACAACGCGAGCTCGATACCGCCCATGCAATCGACCAAGCTTGCGAAGGATTACGGTATCCGGATTTATACGATAGGCGTCGGCAGCAACGGCACCGTACCCTTTCCGCTTCCCAACGGCCAGATCGTACCGGCGCGAATGGAGATCGATGAGGACCTGTTGCAGAAAATTGCCGATCTGACCGGTGGCGATTATTATCGCGCCACGAACACCGAAGCGCTAACGCGCATCTACGACGAAATCAACCAGCTCGAGAAGACAGAAGCCAACGCGCGTGAGTACCTGATCCGGACGCCGCTTTACCGCTGGCCGCTGGGCGCTGCGCTTGCCCTGTTGCTGTTCCTTAGCCTGTATCCGGTATACCGGAGGACCAGCCATGCAATTTAATTTTTCGGATGTATGGTGGCTCGCTCTCATCCTTGCAATTCCGGCGGTTACGGCCCTCTACGCGCTTTATTATCGCGGGCGCGTGGCGCTGGACCGGCTGAAAGCCTTTGCCGACGCGCATTTGCTGCCCCATCTCCTCAAAAACAAGACCGCGATGCAGCACTCGATCGCGAAGCCGCTGATCGTATGGTCGATCATCTGGGCCTGCGGTGCGCTGGCTATGGCGGGGCCCCGCTGGAATTACACCGATGTCCAGACAGGAACGCCGAACCGCTCGCTAATCATATTGCTGGACCTTTCGAAATCTATGGATGCACAGGACGTGAAGCCGTCTCGGCTCGAGCGCGCCAAGCAGGAGATCGGCGACATCATCGACGGTAGCCACGCAACCAGTATCGGCCTCATCGCCTTTGCTGCGATTCCGCACATGGTCGTGCCGCTCACCGACGACATGGCGACCATCCGTTACCTCATGCCCTCGCTCGACACCGGCCTTGTTGGCGTACAAGGCAGCCGTTTGGCGCCGGCACTCGAGATGGCCGGCTTGATGCTGCGCACGGCGCCGGGAAAGGATAAATCCATTCTGGTCGTCAGCGATGGCGGCATGGTTGATCTCGCCGATGCTACACAGACCATTCCCGAAGGCGTCCATGTCTATGCCATGGGCATGGGAACATCCGAAGGGGCGCCCATTCCACGAGACCGCGGCGGATGGATCGAACGGCGCAATGGCGACGTCGTGATCGCTACGCTTGAGGCAGATAAGTTGCAGGCTATCGCCAATGCGGGCAAAGGTATTTACATCACTGCCGATTATTCCGACAGCGATACTCATTCCCTGCTTTCGCATATCGAGGCAGGACCGGAAACGGGCACGACAAAAAAAGGCGGGCGCACCGTCCGCATATGGGATGAGAAATTCTATATCCCGGCACTCGTCATGGCGTTGATCATGCTGCCGTGGTTCCGTCGCGGTTACGTTTTTCCGGTTGTGCTGCTTATGATGTTCTGGCCGTCGCCCGCGCGGGCGGATTTCGGCGACCTGTTCATGAATCAAGCCCAGCAGGCGCGCGCCGCCTATGACCAACGCGACTATGAAGGCGCCGCGCAAAAATTCGACACGCCTTACCGAAGAGGCGTCTCGCAGTATCGCGCACAACAGTTCGACAAGGCCGAGCAGTCCTTTGCGCAGGATACCGACCCGAAAACGGCGGTCGACTCCGAATACAACAAAGGCAATGCGCAGCTCATGCAAGGCAAGGCGGACGACGCCATTGCGAGCTATGAGGACGTCCTCAAGCAGCGGCCCGGCGATCAGGCGGCGACGAAGAATCTCGAGATTGCAAAAAAACTGCGCGAACAGCAGCAGAAGAAGAACGATCAGAAGGACCAAAAACAGGACCAGAAAAAAGATCAGCAGAAGGACGCCAAAAACGATAAAAAGCAAGATCAGAAACAGGACAAACAGCAGGACCAAAAGCAGCAGGACAAGCAGCAGCAGGCCCAGAATAATCAGCAGCAGAACAACAGCGGCGACCAGCAGCAGAAGGACAAACAGGGTCAGCAGCAGCAAAAGGATCAGAACGGCCAAAAACAGCAGCAGGACAAGCAGGGCGAGCATCAGCAAACAGGCCAGCAACAACAGGCGGACAACGGCCAGCAACAGGACAAGCAGCAGCAGGACCAGAAGCAAAAGGGCGAGTCGTCACAAAACGGCCAGCAAGGCCAGCAGACTCAGGAGCAGAAGGGCCAAAATCAGGATAGCCAGCAGCAGCCACAAGGATCGCAGGACAAGGACAAACAACAACAGGCGCAAAACGGGCAGGGCGACCAGCAGGGGCAGCAGCATAACGAGCAACAGCAGGGCGAACCCGACAAGGGCAAGGGTGAGCAGCAGGCGCAAAACGGCGAGAGCAAGGACGGCAACCAGAATAATCAGCCGCAGGATCAAAAAGGCGCGGCCGATCAGAAAAACGCACAAAACGACCAGAAGAGTCCGCCACAGCCCGGTTCGGCGGAAGATAAAAAGAATCGGGCCGAGCATAATGGCGCTTCGGAAAAGCAAGCCCAGGATCAAAAGGCTGGCGGGAACGACAAGGACAAACAGCAGGCCGGGCAACAAGGCAAGAAGGACGATCAGAAGCAGGCGCAGGATCAGACGCAGCAACAAGCGCCGCAGACGCCGCAGGACGATAAGCAAAAACAACAGGAGCAGGCCGCGCAACAGGCGCAGGGCAATGATAAACAAAAAGAACAACAGGCGAAGGCGGGCGGGCAGGAGGGCAAGAATGAACAGCCCCAAAACCAGCAGCAGCCGTCATATTCGCAGGGCGGCCAGGACAATTCTTCCGCGCAACAACAGCAACAACAGGCCTATGACAGCGGACAGCAGACCGACGGTCAAAGCGGCAGCGAGCACCCCGGGCAGGTGCTGAACGGGCAGCAGCGCCCGCGATCACAGAAGGATGTCGACGCGGACCAATGGCTCAATCGCGCGGTCAGCGACCCCGGCCCGTTCCTGAGGAATCAGTTCGATATCGATGCGCGCAAGAACCCCCAGCCCGAAGAGGAGGACCCATGGTAAAACGGACAGCATTGATGATCGTATTCTTGTCGTTTTGGCTTGGCGCAGCCTCCGTCTTTGCCGCGGAGTTTACGGCAACAGTCGACCACAACCGGGTTTCCCGCGGCGAGAGCCTGACGTTGCAATTGAACCTGTCCGGCGCGCAGGCGCAGGGCGATCCGGACACCTCGGCCCTCGAAAAAGATTTCATTATTGACGAAACCGGACGGACCTCAAGTACGCAAATTATCAACGGCGCCGTAAGCGCGAGCACGGGGTGGTACATGTCGATCATTCCGAAACAGGAAGGACGGCAGACCATTCCCGCCATCACAATCGATACGAACGCCGGCACGCTTTCGACCGACCCGATCCCGGTATCCGTAACGAAAGCCGCAGGCGCCGTGGGCAGCGCGCGGGGCGGCAGCCGGGTTTCAGTAACGGCCGAGGCGAACCCGTCCAGCCCCTTCAAATCTCAGCCCTTCCATTACACCGTAAAGGTTGTCGCGCGCGACGGTGGCGTGACGGGCATCAATATCGAGGATCTCCACGTCGACGACGCTGTGGTTGACAAACCCGACAAACCGAAAGTCACCCAGGAAATCGAAGGCGGTGTGCGCGTCAATGTCGTAGAATTCGACTATGTCATAACACCGCTGCAACCGGGACGTCTGGTTATTCCGCCGGCGGTCGTGCACGGAAATATCATCTCGCAGTCGATCTTCAATCCGTTCGGCGGCGGCAATGACCCCAATGACCCTTTCGGCCTGTTCGGCGGCTTTGGCGGCCTGGGCGCTTTTGGTTTCCCGCAGCCGTTCACAATCTCCAGCGAGGAAACCGATGTCGATGTGCGGTCGCCGGCGCCCGGCGTCAATCCGTGGCTGCCACTGTATTCATTGCAGCTCAAGGACGAATGGAAGGTCGATGAAAAGGCAAAAATCGGCAAACCGGTCACAAGAAAGATCATGCTGCTGGCCGAAGGCGGCACGAGCGCCGAGCTGCCCAGCCTCGAGCAATACCAGAACCAGGATGACTTCAAGGTTTACGCCGACAAGGCGAGCTTAGGGAGCGATACGGGCACCGGGGCCGACCGTATCGTTGGCTGGCGGTCGGAGAGCTACACCATGATCCCCAAGAAAGCCGGTACGCTCCTACTCCCGGCCATCAAGGTTCCATGGTGGGACATCGAGAACAACCGGCTGGCCTATGCCGAACTGCCGGCGCGCACGCTCGAGGTTCTCCCGGGTGACGGATCAGCCTTACAGAACGCACCACCGTTGCCGTCGACGTCCCAAAATAATGGGACGACAAAACCTCGGCAAGCCAACGTCAACGCCCCAAGCGAACAGGCTTCTGCCCTGCCGCCGCCTGAAGACCATACCCTCCTTTATGCGGTCATCGTCGCGCTACTGGCGGCTGTCGGCTTGGTGTCGGTCTGGGCATTCCGGCTGCAACGCCGGGTGAGCAAGCTCTCGCAGGCACCCGCGGACGGGAATGCCCCAACTGCCGAGCCGCTAACGCTCGAGGATGCCGAAACGCCCGAGGACCTGCATAAATATCTTCAGGAATATGGCGCCCATAACTGGCGTACGCCACGCAACGCACCTCTTGAAAAGATTTTCGCCGGCGCCCCGTCGGGCGTGCGGAAGAACGCCAAAGATCTAGTCAAAAAGTTGTCCGCGGCCATTTACGCCGGGCGGGACGCCGACATGGAGACCCTCAAATCCGAGATTCAGGCCCTGCTCGCAAATGCACGGGTTCGGAAGGTCAAACGCAAGAAGATCGAGCGGCTACCCGACCTGAATCCGAGCTAAATCTTTCGTTAAAGCGCGGGCAGCGCTATACTGCCCGCCATGGGTGGAAAGAAACTCAATCTTGTCGTGAAAATAGGCACCGCCGCGCTCAGCCGCGCGGACGGCACGCCCGACCCTGTCCTGCTGGGCAGTCTTGTCGCCGAACTCGCGGCGCTCAAGAAGGACGGCCACAACGTCGTGCTGGTCAGTTCCGGCGCCGTCGGCACCGGCCGCGGCCTGATCAAAGGACGGATGAACCTGCGTAACTGCGACCGGGTGGCCGAGCGGCAGATTCTTGCCAGCCTCGGGCAGGCCAAGCTCATGACTCTGTATCAGGAGCTGCTGGCGCCGCACGGATTCCTTGCCGCGCAAATCCTGCTGACCAAGCAGGACTTCCGCAACCACGACCACCACAAACACATGACGCACCTGTTCGCGGCGTTGCGCGAGCAGCCTCACATCCTGCCCGTCATCAACGAGAATGATAGCGTGACGCTGGATGAGCTGATGTTCACCGATAACGACGAACTTGCCGGTTTGCTCGCGGCGCTGTTCGCGGCGGACCGGCTAATTATCCTTTCGCACGTGGACGGCGTCTATGACCGGCCGCCGGACGAACCGGGCTCCCGGATTATTTCGACCATCGACTGGCAGGACAAGAAAAGCATGCCCGGCAGCACGAAGGGTAAATCGAACACCGGCCGAGGCGGCATGGCCAGCAAGCTGACCATCGCGAAAAAAATGGCAGGCCTCGGTATTCGTACCCACATCGCCGCGGCAAAGGAGCCGAATGTGGTGGCGCGACTCCTGCGCGACGACCCGGTCGGCACGACCTCTCTTCCCCTGCCCGGCAAGCGCAATACAGTCAAACGATGGTTGGCAAGCGAGGTGGCTTCCGCCCCCGCCAGCGTCACGGCAAATGACGGTCTTGCCTCGATCATCCGCAAGCCCGGACAAGCCGTGAGCTTGTTGCCCATAGGCCTTACCCGCATCAAGGGCGAGTTCGGCAAGGGCGACCTGGTGCAGGTCGTCGACGAAAAGGGCAAACTGCTGGCCTTAGGTGTTGCACGCTACGATGCGGAGGCCCTGCGCCAATCACTCGGCAAAAAGCAGCAACCGGTATTCATCCATTACGATCAGCTTCATTGCGTGAACGATGACAAGTTCAAATCCTCTTGAGAGCCTCGGCGCGGATGCGCGCAAGGCGGCAGGACTGCTGGCACGCGCCGACACTTCCGCAAAGAACGCCGCACTATCCGCTATCGCGGATGGAATTCGTGCGGCGCAGAAGGATATTCTGAAGGCGAACGACAAAGACGTTGCCGCCGCGAGCAATGGTGGGATGGCGGAGGCGCAGATCGATCGTCTGAAACTCGATGAGAAGCGATTGGCCGCAGTCATTGAGAGCGTCGATGTTATAAAATCCCTGCCCGACCCTGTCGGGCGCATTCTGGAGACTATTACACGTCCCAATGGCCTTAAGATCGAAAAACACGCGGTGCCGATCGGTGTGATCGGTATTATTTTCGAATCGCGACCCAACGTCGCGGTCGACGCAGCGGCCCTCTGCCTGAAATCGGGTAATGCCTGCATCCTGCGTGGTGGCAGAGACAGCTGGCAGAGTGTAAAAATCTTTGTTGAGATCATTCAGAAGGCATTGGAGAAGGCCGGGTTGCCGCGCGCAGCTGTGCAAACCCTGCCATCCGCTGACCGGGACTTGGTCGGCGCGCTGCTGCGGCTGGACACGTATGTCGATGTCATCGTCCCACGTGGTGGCAAGTCGCTGATCGCGCGCGTCCGCGAGGAGAGTCGCGTTCCAGTTTTCGGCCATCTCGACGGCATCTGCCATACCTATATCGACGCGAAGGCCGATCCTTCTAAAGCAGTCGCAGTGACTCTTAACGCCAAGATGCGGCGAACCTCCATCTGCGGTGCGACCGAATGCCTGCTGCTGCACAAGGACATCGTCAATAGCATCGGCAAGGACTCTATTGCCGCGCTGCTCAAGGCCGGCTGCGAGGTGCGCGCACCCAAGCAGATAGCCGCTTTCGACCCGGCCATCAAGCAGGCCAAAGAAAGCGATTATGGATTCGAATTTCTGGCGCCGATCATTGCCGTAGCAGTCGTAGAAGATGTTAAAGATGCCGTCGCATTCATCAACCGGCACGGCTCGCAGCACACCGACGCCATTATTACCGAGGATAGCAAGATAGCCGACTATTTCCTGCGCCATGTCGACAGCGCCATTGCGCTTCATAACGCCTCGACACAATTCGCCGACGGCGGCGAATTCGGCAAGGGGGCCGAAATCGGCATCGCCACCGGCAAGCTGCATGCCCGCGGCCCGGTCGGCCTCGAGGAACTCACGACCTACCAGTACCGCGTGCACGGCAACGGTCAGACCCGGCCTTAGGGTGCCGGGGTCGGAGACTGTTTTGCGTTGATTGCCGCGATTTCGCGCTCTGCCGCTTCCCGCATTGTTCGATAATTGGCGCCGACCGCATGCTGCGCCGCCACCGAGGCGGGCCCCTCGCCGACCACGAATTTGCCGAAAGCCGCCCGGGCAAAGACACCGCGCAGATCCTCAGGCTGTCCTGCCTTGGCGCCGGACAGGAATTTGTAGCCGCGGGACTGCAACTCACCAGTGAAATTCTCGCTCATCGCAATGTTCGATTCCAGACCCTCAAAGGCCGACGCGCCTAAATCAGCGTCTTCAAGCATCGCCGCGCGTTGCGTCAGTTTCGGATCTGCCGCCAGAACCTGAAGCTCGGGGAATTTGTTGTCCGGATCGACGTCCGCCCATGACAGCGTCCGCCCTTCCTGCTGCGCCTTCGCGACCGCCTTGAGGATACCGTGCGGCCCATCCGGGCTGGTGGTCAGGATCATGGTATGGATGTCCTCGATCTCGCGCGCAGCAAGACCAGCTTGTTGCAGCAACGGCTCAATCGCGGCGAAAGATTTGCGCTCCAGCCGGTAAATATCGGCCGCTTTCGCCTCACCGGGCAGCGCGTTCTTGCCTCCAGGGTGATCGAGGTCATGGCCGAGGGCTGCCGTAACCGAATCCGCCATTTCTTCAGGCGTCAGCAACCGCGCACCGGAAACACCGGCAATGGCCAGCTGGTTATTGCGCTTCAGGAACTCGGCCGTCTGTGCCGTCACGTCTTCATAGTGATTGCGGTTGTGGTATTCGGGCTCCGCGCCTTCGGCGATCTCGGCTCGTGCCGCCACCAGCATCGCCGCCTGATAATGCGGATTATCCGGCGTCAGGCCGAATTCCTTGAGATGATGAGCGGCCAGCGCCGGCAGGCTCGGGCGTGCCTCAACACGATACTGATTGATATGGATACGCGTGAATGCCTCGGCCGTGCGCTCCGGCGTGGCATCAAGCCCGAAATAAGCGCCGCCTGATTTCTCAAACGCCTCGTCGCGCTCCTTGATGCTTTGCAGGATGCGGTTGATGATCACGACGCTGCCGAAGGCGTCAACTGAATCAGGATGCAGCTTGATGATGCGGCTGACTTCGGCGGCGGGGGAATTATCATTCGCGTGGAAGGAAAAAATTTCTTTCAGGTTCGGTCTCATCTGTTTCTCCGTTGATCGGGTGAACGATGGGACGACTCTGACAGAGGGCCTTATTTGCCGCTGTTACCTAGGTCACAGCTGATCTTTTTTGTGCAATTCCTTGAGCTTGTCAGGGGTGATTACAATAATATTGCCGCGGTTGAAGCGCAGGATTCCTTCATTTTCCCATGATTTTATCAATTTGTTGATGTGCTCGCGGCTTGAAATGGCCAATTCCGCGAGATCGCTTTGCGTTAGTTTGATATTGATGCACCCGTCGGTGCCGAAGCGCCCGGCGAAATCGACGATGATTCCGGCGAGGCGCTCTTTCAGCGGCACCAGCCCGACTTCCTCCAGCTTGACGCTGACGCGGCTCAGGCGCTGGCTGATCATCCGCATCAGGCGCTCACTCATCAGCGGGTGCAGGGCCAGCATCTTCGTGAAATCGTTCTGCCGTATAACCAGCAACAGCGCTTCGTTGTGCGCCACTGCTTCGGCCATGCGCGGGTTGCCGGTCAATAACGCCGTCTCGCCAAAGAATTCGCCGGGCCCTAAAATATTGAGCAGCACGCGGCCACCATCTTCGTTCAGCCGCTCGACGCGGATGGCGCCGCTGACGATCAAAAAGGCCTCGGTTCCCTCATCGTCCTGATGGAACAGCGTATCGCCGCGGGAAAGCCTTCTTTCTACGGCCAGCGTCACAAACTCTTTCAGGATGTCCGCCGGCATGCCTTCGAACAATGCAAAGCCAGCGAGTGTTTTTTCGATCATACGCCATACTATAGCGGTGAAAGAAGAATTTGGCCTATGCTGTGCTGCACAAAAAATCACTAGTATTTTCAAGGTGATAATTCATAAAATTTAACGTATTACATGTATCATTAGTGATAGGGGCAACAGATCAGGCGTAAGCGTTCCATGAGCGACGCGGCACCGGATAAAAAAGACCTTTTCAACGCGAACGCCGCAGGCAATGTCGGCGCGGCTGTGCGCAGGTATAACGAACTCGCCGCTGCCAAGGCCGGAAGCCGCGAGGACCGCGAAGCCCTACTCAACACGATTTATGCACAACGGCAACTCGTGCTGGTGACGCCGGACGACGACGATGCCGACATTCACGCGCAACTGGTGTCCGAGGAAAAAGGCGACAAAGTCCATCCGACCGGCACGCTCGGAGATTTCAAGAAAAACCGCCTCGGCCGCGAGGGCGACAGCAAGCAAGCTTATGCGCTGGTCGTGCCGAGCGAAGATGGAAACAGCCGCGACGTCCTCGCGGTCATCTACACATACTGGTCGAGCCAGCCGGAGGGCGCCATGGGCGTCCTGCCTGAAGACCTGCCGGGCAAAGTCGACGAGATACTGGCGGAACCGTCGCAGACGCCTGACCGCAAACCCAACACCGTCATTTTCTACAGTATTTCATCCTTCCTGTCGCGTGCGGGACAGACGCTGATCGAGGACTTGCACGCCCAGATCGGACGCGAGGCAAAGGGACGCCCGATTGCGCTGTCGACGCTTTCTCCCTTCCGCTCGTTCAGTGAGTGGACGAATAACATCGGCCGAAGCGGCGTCGAGAATCTGAACGATGCGCAGTTAACAGCCCTTGCTCTCGACTGCCTGCTGGCCAATCAGGATTCAGTTGAAAAATTCCATCTCTCGAACGGCGCCTATGTCGGTGCGGTCCGGCTGCATGCGAATGCAAGCGGGACAAAGGATGCGACCGACGGCCACAGCGTCATGATCAACTATGTCTATCCTGCAGACCCCCGGAGCCTCGAACGGAACCGGGCAGCCTACAAGCAGGGCCTGATACCATTGCATCCGGACCTCTACGGTTCACTGGATGCGATTCAGCAGCCGAAGGCTGTTCCGGTCTCTGGCGCTGGCCGGGCCGTCAACAATAACGAACCGCCGCCGAGGCCTGTGTAGCCGGACTGGACAGAAGTCCTTTTTTTGCGCACCCTTGTGGCATGGGACCGCAAAAATCCATTGGACAACCGCTATTCAAGGCCGACGACCTCGGTAAACCGCTGCCCGACATGCCACATGCTATTTCGGTCTGCCTGCCGCGCTGGGCCGATGTGGTGGGATACGAAGAAGGTGACTCGCGCGTCGTCAATGCGATGACCACCGGCTATCCTCGCTTCTTCTACCACCAGTCCTACCGCAAGCTTTGCGATCATTACGCCAAAGCTCATGCCAAGGCGGGAGAGTTCATATTGGTCTTACCTTCCGCCCGCACGGCGCAACAGTGCATAGAGTTCACCGGCGCGGGAAGAGTTGCGGAAATGGATGATGGCGTTGCTCTCGCCATCATGCCCAAGAAGGCCGAGGCGCAGGCGAAGCTATTCTGGCAACATGTCGGACAGATAGTTACATCCCGGCAAGCAGAGGACATTCTCGCAAACCGGAAACCGCCAGATGGCCAGACTCCCAAATCTCGGATAACAAAATCCATATCCAGCCTGTGCGGCGCGGCTGAGAAAGATATATGGCTTTTTTGTACGGGCATGGCGGCGATTTTCACCGCCTACGAAATGATCACCGCACTGCGCGGCACGAAAACCGTGCAGCTGGGCTTTCCTTATGTCGACACATATAAAGTGCAGCAGAAATTCGGAACAGGCGCGATCTACGTTCCCTTCAACGGCCCGCAGGATCTGGCGAAACTGGAGCAGGTCATATCGAAAGACACCGCCGCCGTTTTCTGCGAAGTGCCGGGAAACCCGCTGCTGCGTACGGTCGACCTTCCGGCCCTGCGGAAGATACTCGATAAATTCAGCGTGCCGCTGATCGTCGACGACACGATTGGCACATGGCTCAATGTCGATGTGCGGCCCTATGCGGACGTCGTCGCCACCAGCCTGACCAAATTCTATTCGGGCGTGGGCAATGTCATGGGGGGATCTATGATTCTGAATGACAAGTCACCGCATTATTCTGCGCTGAAAAGATCAGCGGCGGAAATATATGAAGACCTCGTCTATCCTGCAGACGCCGTCGTGCTGGCCGAGAATGGCGTCACATTCACCGACCGGATGAGAACGATAAACGACAACGCGCTAAAGCTCGGGGAGTTTCTGCGTGGTCATCCGAAGGTCGCCAATGTCTGCTATCCGGCCTTTACCGACCGCGCGGCCTATGACGCCGTGCGCAAGCCGGGTGGTGGCTACGGCGGCCTGATGTCCTTCACGCTCAAAGACCGCAACAAGGCGCCTGTGGTCTATGATCGCCTGACGGTTAACAAGGGGCCGAGTCTGGGCACCGTCTATACCCTGTCCGGCCCCTACACTCTACTCGCACACTATAATGAGCTGGATTTCGCCGCCGCCAACGGCGTCGATTCGCACCTCATCCGCGTCTCGGTCGGCACAGAAGAGGCGCAGGACCTGATCGAACGATTCTCGGCCGCGCTCGAGGCCGCCTAGCCTAGTTCCGACAGGTCGTAAGGCGTCCCCTGATAGATGATATTGAGCCAATTGCTAAACAGCAAATGTCGGTGCGCCCGCCAAGTGATGCGCGGCTCCTGCTCGGGATCGTCGCTTGGGAAATAATGCGTGGGCAGATCCGGATTTTTCCCCGCCGCGGTGTCGCGCATGTACTCGTTTTTCAACGTCTCGGCGTCGTATTCGAGATGGTTGAAAACGAAAATGCGCCGGTTCTTCTCGTCGTTGATCAGGCATATCCCGGTCTCGTCCGCCTCGATCAGAATTTCGAGGTCCTTGTACTTTTTCACATCGGAATAGCGCACCTCGGTATGGCGAGAAACCGGCACCGGGAAGAAATCGTCGAAGCCCATCAGCAGCGAATGGAACGGCCTGACCACCCGGTGGAGGAACACACCCGAATGCTTGCGCTCCAACGGGTACTTCGGCACGCCGTTATAGTGGTGGAGCGCCGCCTGCGCGCCCCAGCAGATGAAAAAGCTGCCGTAGACATGCGTGCGCGCCCAATCGAAGATGCGCACCAGCTCCTTCCAATAACCCACTTCCTCGAAGGCCAAATGCTCGACCGGCGCGCCAGTGACAATCAGCGCGTCGTATCTCTTGTCCGCGATGTCTTCGAAAGTCTTATAAAAAGCCGTCAAGTGGTCCTGCGAGGTGTGACGGCTGGTATAGGTCGCCGGATGCAGGAACGTGACCTCGATCTGCAGCGGCGTGGCGCCCAGCCCGCGCAAAAGCTGCGTCTCGGTGCCGATCTTATCAGGCATCAGGTTCAGAATCAGAATCTGCAACGGACGAATATCCTGCCGCAACGCGCGGTCTTCGAGGATCAGCGGCACGTTCTCCTGCGCGAGCGTGACGCGACCGGGCAGATTGTCGGGTATTTTGATAGGCATCGACTACTCTTGGTTTATCTGTCCAGCTGGGGTTTACCGGGCGCAACGCCATTCCATGTCGTCGGCGTCACGACCGAAATCGACGTCGCGGGCGAGCCCTCGATGATGCGCTTGGTACGCACGACGTAGACGAGGCTGCCATTCTCTTTATCGTACAGGCGGTTGATGCGCAGCGTCTTGAAGACCAGCGACCGGCGTTCATCGAACACTTCTTCGCCTTCTGTGCCGGTTTCGATCTTGCCCGTGAAGGCAACCGGGCCGGTCTGGGTGCAGTCGACGCTGGCGTCGCTCGGGTCTTCAGCGAGACCAAGCCCACCCTTGATGCCGCCGGTCCGGGGCCGCGCAACATAGCACGTCACACCCTTGATTTTCGGATCGTCGAACGCCGACACGACAATCTTGTGATTGGGCCCGATCAGGTTGAAGGCCGTGCTGACCGCGCCGATGTCGCGCCCGCTGCCTGCCCACGCCGGGCCTGTCAATAGAAGAGCAAGGCAGAAAAAGGCTTTCTTCATCGCGGAGCATCGTTTCATGGTACCATCCCTGTTTGTTATTTCGTTTCGGAAACGGCTTTCAGCTGGGCCAGACCCTTTTCGAATTGCGGCCCGACCATTTTTTCGCAGTTCATGACCAGACTCATTGCCTTGCCGACGAAATTATTGGTGCCTTTCATGCTCCAGTTGACGAATGTCCCGTTGCTTTCGGGTCTGAACGTGAATTCAGCCGTGTTCGTACCCTTGAAGGGCTTGAGGAAGTCGAGACGGAAACGCACCAGTTCCGACGGCCGGCTGTCCGTCACGGTCATGCTGCCCTTGCCGACCTTGTTGTTGCCGTCCCAGCGCATGACGGCGCCCGTGCCGGCAGCCGGTCCTTCGAATGTCGTCTTGCAGTCGGGATCCAGCTTTGCCCACGGCGACCAGGCTTCCCATTTTTGCAGCTCATTCACGTTGGGAAATACCTTCGCCGGCGGCGCGCCGATGGTGGCAGAACGCGAGACGCTGAATTCTCCCGGCCGCGTCTGGATAAACGCGGCAAGAATGGCCAAAAGACCAAGGATAACGAGCACGGTCACTATTTATTTCCTTTCGTGGCAAATTGATAAAGCAGCAGCAAAAACGCATATAAGCCCCGAATTTAGCAAATGGAGCCGTAAAAAAACAGGCGGACTTTCGATCCGCCTGTTTTATCATCGTTAACCCTGAGATTAGGCCGGGCCCGGCGCCGGTTTCGGAATGGTGGCGCCCATCACGCCGCCCGGCTTGCTGAAGGCAAGAACGGTGGTTTCCTTAAACTTCTGGTTGGCGATCTCGAGAGCGGTCTTGGCTTCCGTCTGCTCCCTGTATTTTTCGTCGAAGCGCGCGCCCAGACCTTGCAGGGTCGTGGCCATGTCGCTCTCGGTCGTGATGAGCTGCCGCATCAGGGCAACACCCGAACCGGCGCGCTCAACGGCGATGTTGGTCAGCTTGGTGAATTCCTCGCCCTGCTGTTTGACCGCCTGCACGCTCATTTCATCAACTACGTTCAGAAGCGCGCCGGCATCCTCCTCCTGCCACATGAGAGCGGAGGTGACGAGCAGAGATTTCCACTGCGGGACCGTAATGCTGAGCGCGTTTTCGGTCTGCATGCGGTTTTGGATGTTCAGGTTCTTCGTGAAGGCCAGGTTGGCAACCTGCGTGTCGAAGACGTTGATCGCCGACAGCAGCGCGCCGTCAACCGTACGCAGGTTGTTCCAGTTCGCCTGCGCGATTTGCAGCGCCTCGAGATCGTCGGCGCGGCCGCTGGCTTTCGCCTTGGCCTCGATATCGGCAAGAACGGTGATATCACCGGCCTCAATGCGGCGGATGGCTTCGGCCGTCGCCGCACGGACAACGCGGGTGTCCTGCGCCGTCACGGTCAGCTCTTTGCCCATCGTATTGATGCGGCCGTAGTTCTCATTGAGCTGCGTTTCCTGCAGAACCAGACGATCGGCGGTCTCTGTGATGCTTTTACGAGAGGAGTCGATCTCCTTCATGAAATTCTGGACCATCTTTTGCTGGTCTTCCGCACTCGGCTTATGGTGCAGCATATGGCCGATGGCATGTCCGAGTTGGGCAATGGCGCCGCCTTGCAGACGCTTTTTGATCTCGACAATCGAGTTCGCCTGAAGCGCACCCAGAAGTTGGCTCAGCGCCTGTTTGAAAGCAAGGTTGACTTGCGGATTGATGTTCTGGAGCATCTGGTCCGACAGGTCGGCCAGCTTCTTGCGCTGAGGTCCGCCAACTTCGATGATTCCTTCGGCGTTTCCTTCCTTCAGGGCTTTGATGATCGTTTCGATGACGCCGTCCATGACGACGAGTTCTTCCTTGGTTGCCGTCTGGTAGCTCAGGCCGCCGGCGGATTTAACGGCGGGCGGATTGGCAGCCGCGTTTACGGCGGGTGTCAGGGCGTTCTGGGGTTGGTCGGTCATTTTCATTCTCCTTATGGTTTAATTGGTCTTGTTATCGGTTTAATTTAGCGAACTCAATTCATGGGCCCGGCGGCGCAATGGCCGACAGGCGCGTAACAAATTCCGACGGCGCGTGCTCTGCCTTCATAACGGCCAGCAGGCCTTTGCCATCGGGACGCTCGTGGTTGAAAGCCGCCGTTAGGCTGCCTTTCTGCAAGGCATCGGTCGCGGCGCGTTCCAGCATCGTCAACACGACCTTGCGGGTCGGATCGTTAGCAGCCTGAATATTGTCGCCGCGCGTCGTGCCGGTGACTTTGTTGCGGCCACAAGCGGCGGTAAAGGCAATATCGAGCATCGACCATCCGGCCTTCGTCGTCTGCGACCAATCCACGGCCTGCGACTGAAAAACCTTGAGCGTCTGCGAGCGGTTCAGACGAATGGCAAGCCCGACATTGCTGTAGCCTTCGTTATTCGGGCGGTTGATATCCAGCGTTGGAAAAAGCTGCATGGCGGTCTCGATATTGTGCGAATGCCCGACCGCATCGTTCGTGTTCATCTGCATGACATGCAGAATGTTGTTTCCGGCGGCGTCCGGGTTGTTCGGATCCTTCGCGAAAGGCGCAATGGCCTTCAGATAATCGGGATCGAACGTAGAACCGCTTACGGCACGAGTCAGCACAGTCGATCCGTCCGGCAGAGATGCCGATGCATCGGCGCCCAATTCTCCGAACAGCGGCAATAACGCCCGGCGATCCAGGGCCGCATCAGGTTTGCGGTTCTTCCAGCACAATTCAAACACCGACGCGCCCTTGCCGTCGGTCAGGTTCATGTTGCCGCCACCCGCTGCGTATTTTCGCGCTGTATCGGTAATTTCATCATTTGTGAGAGCAGAACTCAGCATATCGACCGTGAAAGGGCCAATCTGTTTTTTCACCGGCGGCGGCGCTTCGACCACACGCGGCGGCGCGACGACGACAGGGGCAGGCGCAACCGGTAGAGGAAGCATGGGCGCGTTCGCATTGGCGCCATGCAACACCGCAAAATCGATCAGCGGCTGGTTGCCCTTCTGTTTTGCTATGGAGAGGCCCGTATACTGTGTGTCCTTTATTGGATAATCGATCGGCAGTCCTTCGTCGATCCAGGCATAAATACCGCGCATGAAATTGTTCTCGAAGGCGTTATGGACCAACGCCCGGCCTTTCGAGTCGACATGGCTGAAATCGAGTCCTTCTTGGTACAGCATCAGGAACGCCTGATTGTCCCGCGCTTCAATCGCCAGATCCGCTGGGCAGTTGCCCTTGTCGTCGCAGTAATTCGCGAGCTTCACGCCGTCGCGCGACAGCATGACATGCAGATGAGAGTATTTATGCTGCTTCAGCGCGTAGGAAACCGGCGTCTCGCCATCGTGCTGCACGTAAAAGCTCATGCCTGCGTCGGAAAGCAGGCTGAGTGCATCGGGCGTGTCGCGGTCTATAGCCGCCTTCACCAGCGCAAAGTGCTTCGCGGGATCATTGCCGAATATTTGCGGTTTGAAGCCTTGTTGCAGATGCGCATAGGCGATTTCAGGCATTTCCTGTCCGAAGACCTGCAGCGCCAGATCGAAATCGTTCTTGTCGTCGCCGTGCCGGTAATAAAGGACGTTCAGCCTTTCGTCGACGCGCTTCTGGTTCGCGGCGTAAACCTTCTCCCAGTCCGTAATTGGCAGAACCAGCGCGACCGCTACAAACTGTTCGCTTTTTTCGCGTTCCAGAAAGGCGCGCGCGTCATCGATATCCTTCTGATCGAAAAGATTGGCTGCGTTTAGCATGTCGCCGCTGACGGGATACAAACGTCCGGACCGGCTCATCATCAGTCCTTCGCGCCACGCGAACTGCTTGTAGTAGTCGCCGCCGAGCTTGGCCGCCGTTTTGACTTCCAGCGGCGCCACCTTGCCGGCGTTATAGCCCGCTTCAAACATCGTCATCTGGCCGTAAACGTCGACGAAGGAGGCCTTATCCATCAGCACGTGCGAAGTCATCATGTTAACGGAGCCGCCATTGAGAGCATCGCGGGTCTGACCCACGGTCTTGCGCCAGAGGATCCAAGTGCCGGATTCCGAATCGAGGCCGGCTTCGAGCCATATTTTTCCCGTCACGGCGCCTTGCGCATCGCTTTGCGGATATTCGAGGGTGCGGAAAAAAGCGCCCTTAGCGGGCTGAAAGTTCTTGTCGATCTCGCCCGCCGGCGAAGCAGTATCTGCAGACTTATGATCGTCATGGCCAGAAAACATGTTCTCGAGAAACCCGTTATGCATCTCTTCGAAATTTCCGTTTTGTGATTATGGTTCGGGAACCTAGCCAAGTTTTGTTATTACGTCAAACTTATTTTGGTAAATTTTCCGGCGTTTTTTGTCATATACAATTGACAGGCTTAAAAATGAAATGCTAGCGTGCGCCGGTTACATAATTCTGCTTAGCAGTTTTTATTGTTTTAGAAGCCTCACCAGGCCGGATTGGAGAAGAATCACCATGAGCTTGAAGACAGAGAAAAGAATCGCCGTCGCAGGCGCAGCTGTTGTTGGCGTCGCCGTTGTCGGGTTCGGCCTGAGCCACGTTTTCAGCGGTGCATCCGCACCACACCAGCCGGCGACCCCGCCCATTTCGGTCACGCAACCGGCCCCCATCCAGAATCCAGTCACACAGCCGCCGGTGGTCAATCCGCCGGTCGTGGTCGATAATCAGCAGCAGGTCCTCCACGACCTTGAGCAATCCGACCTACGCGGCTTGCATTCCCATGGCTTCAAGGTTTCACAGCCGTCCGGGCCCTTGGCCCTCGGCTCTACGTGTAATGCGGATGGTACGACCGACGGCGCCGGCTATCAGGGAGCAAATACCGCAATTTCCTATGACGTGGTCAAGGATGACGGACGGGTCGGCAAGGCTTGCATCACGCACCCGGCCGGCCATGTGGTCGTAAAATACAACCAGGCAGCCGCCACCACTCAGCCGACGCCCCAGACATTCAATCCGGTTCCGGGGCTTGAAGCCGCGGACAAGCAGGGATTGGCCAATAAGGGCGTCTATGTGCAGGGCCAGCCGCTCTCGTACGGGTCGACCTGTTATTCGGACGGCACGACGGACAATAGCGGCCCGCACGGCGCGAACACGGCCATTTCCTATCAAATCACGCGGAACGGCCAGTCGGGCAAAGCGTGCGTCGCCCATACGTCGACGGGCAACCACGTTTCGCTGCATATGAACTAATAAGATCCACGAACTAAAAAACCCCGCCGACCTCGGCGGGGTTTTTTGTATCCGGCTTTTGCCTCGTCAGATATCGAATTTCTCTTCCTTCGGCTCCGAACTGCCCAGGTCGAAACTCTCATCCTTGCTGCTGCTGCCAATATCGAAGCTCTCCGTGGCAGTTTCTGCCACCTTGGTGACAATATCAAACGCCTCGCTCAGGCCGGAATTGCCCGAATTGCCGCTCGGTATGTTGAATTGCTCGTCCGGCTGCTGTACAGGCGGCGGTGGGGGTGGCGGCAGGATCGGATCGTCGAAAGCCTGCTGCAGATTGCCGCCAATGCCGTCCGGGTTGCCCTGCAAAATGGTGAATGTTTCGTCCGGAACGGCAGTGATGCCCGACCCGGCCGGCACAGTGATATTGAACGCGGCATCCGGCAGATTGAACTTATGGGCCGAATCCTTGCCCACACCGAACAAGTCGGCCGAATACGGCGTCAAAGGTACAGACGCCTGTGCGTGTTGATTCTGCTGCGAAGCCAGAATCTCGGCCAGCAGTATCGTCTGCAGCGGATCCGGCTGGCTGTAAACGGTTACCGGCGGATTCCACGACTTGGCGCGGTTCCAGGATTCATTGGTCGCGTGGGCGTAGTTGTCGTACCCGCTCCGGAGCACCGCCTTCTGCTGGCGCAGCCCGTTAAGGTCGTAATGGAACTTGGTATCACCGCTGAAGCTTTCGGCCTGCTTCTGCTGCTTGACCACTTCATCGATATTCTTTTGGATTGCCAGCACTTTTTCGTTGGCGCCTTTCTCGAGCTGGTCCAGCGTCGCCAGCTTCGCCGCCAGAAGCGGAATTGTGTGCGGGAAATCTTCGCTGTATTCCTCGCCGACTTTTTTGGCGAAATCCGAATTCCTCAGGAACTCGGCCGCCTTGGCTTGCAGGACTTCAAGGATTTCCTTGTCGGTCTTGATGCTCTTTTCAGCCTTGATAATAACGGCCGTATCTTCAGTAACATGTTGGAATGCCTGATGCGCCGTCTCGGCTTGGCCGTTAGCCGTCTTGATCGCGGCATCCAGCTCGCCTTTCTTCTGAATGTGGCCTGCCATGTCGGCAAAGATATCCTTGCCGTTCTCGCCCTGGTCCACCTTGACCAGTTCACGCCGCACCTCGCGATATGACGCATCGCGGCTCAGCCATGCAATCATGGCGGGAATCACATGTTTCTGATCGTAATAATCGCGGCTTTTCTGGTCGCCCGAGAGCGCTAGCTTGCCCTGCGAACGCAGCCTTTCATTGAGCGCGACGAAATGGCCGCCTTCGGTCTGATTCCATTTTGTCAGTGCCGTTTTGGCGCCCGTTACGACGTCGTCTGCGTCGTCTGCAACTTTTTTCGCGGCGGCAACCTGCTGGTCGGCATTCTGCGCAACCTCATGAAAGCCTGCGACATCGACCGTATTTTTCAGGGTCGCATTGACAGTCTGCAACGCTTTATCGCGCGCATCGGTTAGTTCTTGGCGTACAAAGCTCAGGCCCTGCTCAGCCAGGTTCGGCGTCTCATCCGCTAACCGGGCGAATGTGTCGAATCGGTCCCCGGTCAGGTCCGGTATTGTCGCCGTAATGAATTTTGTTGCTTCGGCGTCGTATTGCTTGAGGATTCCCGCACGCGCCTGATCGATATTGCCAACCTCAGTCGAAAGGTTCCGCTTCGCTTCGCGCAGCGAGGAGGCGAATTTGTCGAGTTCGGTTGAAAGCTGATCGGCCGTGACCAAGGGGGCCTCATTGGACGCGCCCTGATGGGAATGGTGGGACATGATGTCTCCTTCAATTTATGGCAAGGGATTATAAAAATTTTCTCAGACCATAATGACGCATAAATTTTATGTCAACATAATTATAGGACCCAAGGACTGGTATATTATAGAAATTAGATGAGTTCGGCCTGCCCCAATATAAATGTGCGCGTCAGCAAACGGCCGCTGTTATCGGCGGATTTAATTGCTAGTATATAATCGCAAATTTTTCAGGGGATGCCGGGCACGGCACGGGGGAAGCCATATGAGTCTCAAGTCATTTATCGCCAAGCAGTTTATCGACGTTATCGAGTGGACGGACGCCGAGCCGGGCACGCTGATCATGCGCTATCCGATGCAGGATCGCGAGATCCAGAACGGTGCTTCGCTGACGGTGCGCGAAGCCCAGAAAGCCGTCTTCATGAACGAAGGCAAGATCGCCGACGTCTTCAATCCCGGCATGTACAAACTGACCACCCAGACGCTACCGGTCCTCACCTACCTGCGCAACTGGGACAAGGCGTTCAAATCGCCGTTCAAATCCGATGTCTATTTCGTCAGCACACGGGAGCAGGTCGACCAGAAATGGGGCACGACCCAGCCGATCACGCTGCGCGACAAGGAATTCGGTATGATCCGCCTGCGCGCGTTCGGGACTTTCTCCTACGTCGTCAAGGACATCGAGCCGTTCTGGACCAAGCTGAGCGGCACACTGGAGAAATATACGGTTGACGATATTTCAGGCCAGCTTTCGGCCATCATCCTGACTTCTCTTGCAACTTTCCTCGGCCACAGCGACGTGGCTTTCCTCGACATGGCCGCCAACCAAGGCGCTTTCTCCGACAAACTCAAAGGGGCCGTCGCACCGGCGCTTGCGTTGTACGGCCTTGAGCTGCGGAGCTTCTTCGTCCAGAGCATCTCACTGCCCGAAGAAGTACAGTCGCATATCGACAAGGTATCCTCCATGCGCGCCATGGGCGATCTGCAGAAATACGCGCAGTTCCAGACGGCCGACAGCATCTCGACCGCGGCCGCCAATCCCGGCGGCGCAGCGGGTGCGGGCGTGGGCATCGGCGCCGGGGTCGCCATGGGGCAGATGATGGGCGGCGCCATGAGCGGGCCGCTCGCCGCCAATGCCGGCGGCGCTGCCGATCCGATCGCCATGCTGGAAAAGCTCGGCGACCTCGTGAAAAAAGGCGTGCTGACGCAGGCGGAATTCGACGCCAAGAAAGCGGAAATTCTTCAGAAAATAAAATAAATGCGCAAGTTTACGTGCCCGTCCTGCGGGGCCGACATTATTTTTCAATCCGGCATCACGGTTTCCGCCGTCTG
>DATJGZ010000023.1:0-9970 GCA_035494535.1 Patescibacteria group bacterium
AAGAAGCAGAAGGCCGCTGCGAACTCGTAATTCCGGCTTCATCGCATTTCAAGCACCCGCCCCGAAAGGCGGGTGTTTTTTGCGGCCCTTTATTTACCATAAACTTTGACAGTTGCGCTCTACCCGTGTTAAACCTCGCCAATGTTTGGGAGAAAGAACGACACGGGGCCAGTCCCCGACCCGGCCTGCATCGACGCGCCGATCATCGTAACGGCGGCCGACCGGCCCGCATTCGAAGCCTTCATGAAGGGACTCGACGTCGACAACCGGCCGGTGGCGCGGCTGGAAAGCGCGCGGCTGGCGCCATATTGGATGACGCTTAGCAACTATATGGCCGATGCGCTCGTCAACCGACGGGAAGCAGCCTCCGCCGAAAAACCTTCGAAGGGCCCAACGCTCGACGATCTCATCCAGCCGCAAAATCTGGCGGCACTGTTCAACGGTGTCGCCGACTACAATCGCAATACGGTTTTGTCGCAGATCGCCATCGTGCCGGACAGCTTTCTGCGCGATGAAAAATTGAAAAAAGAAATTTTTGACGGCAAGGCCCTTTACGGCGGCAACACGCTTCACCATGGACGGAACTTCAATTTCGGCTTCGTACAGGTCTATGCGCGTAACGAAAAGATGAGACGTGCAAGCAGCATTTCATTCCCGCTGCTTTCGCTCGATACGCCGATGCTTGAGCTGGTAGCGCCGCATCAGCCAAAAGCATTGCTTTCAGGCCTTCAGACCGTCATGAACAGCGGCAATCACGACATGCTCCATCACATGACCAACGAGATTGTCAACTCGACGATCTCCGCGTCGTTCCGGCGCGAACCATGGCGCGAATTTTTCGGCGTCCGGAAAACCAACCGCCCGCTCTGGGACTGGGATCGGAAATACTTTTCCACGGGCGGGGGCGACAGTCACCCCTTAAGTTATGAATCGTGGCTGATCATGACCCAGCAGCAGGTCCGCGGCCGCGCTGAAATACAGCCGGGCCCGCAGCAGGGCCAAGTGAAGGCGGCAGCCGACTCATGCTGCCAGGAGCTCAAACGCATCAGCGCGGAATTGCAGGAAGCGGGCCCGACCCCGGCGGAAGGCATACGCAACGCACATCGCGCGGTCGACTATTTCGGCTCAATGGTCGCCTACGCCCTGTCGCGATTCCAGCCGATCACAAGTCCGTATATCGACACGCTGCTCGAGGCGATGGAAGAGGCCGATCCTTTGGGCAGTGCCTCCGAAAAAGAATGCCTGCTCGGACTGGTATGGGCGCGCGCGCATGAGAAGGAGTTCGACCGTCAGGCGGCCGCCTATGGCGACCTCGAGAAGCTGGCCGGCATGTCCGGCGACACCGCGTCCATAACTGCGCTGCTGAAGGAAAATCTCTACGGCGCCCGCGCTAGCAGCGAATCGCTGCGCGACACATTTGTTGCCTGCGCAGTGGCAGGACAGCCCCTCGAGCCTGAAGAAGGAAAGCCGAGCTATACCCAGCTCAAGCGCATTGGCGTGGCCACGATCTCACCGTGGATCGCCCGCGTTTGCACTGCACCCGACAGCGAAGCCGTGGCCAAACCGATCGCCCGCGCGCCCGGCGCGGCGCTCGATATGGTCGAAGCATTGGCGAAGATGCTCAAGTTTAAGCCCTCGCCGGCAATAGCCTGACCTACCTTGTTATTTCACATAATATATGTTATAAAATAGAACGATTTCAGGTCTATTATCGGGCCTAACCTATTGAATAGGAAAAACAATGTCAGAGGCAACCGCGCCCGCCGAAATTGCTTCGCCATCGCCTGGTGGCGGTGCGCCAGTCGTTCTGGCGACGGATGAGGCTGCTCTTGCGCCACTGTTCAGGTACATGGCCGCCGTAGCGCCGCAGAACCATGTCGCGCTGGCGCACGAGGAGGCCGCGCGCCTCCAGCTCTATTTTACCGCCTTGAGCCGCCACCTGCAGGACGACCTGAACGCCGATCCATCGCTGTTCGCAGGAAAACGCGACCGGGTTGAGAAGCTCATCACACCCGGAAACCTGACCCGTCTGTTCCTGACTGTGGCCGAACAGACCAACAAGATCATGCTTTCCGAGATCATTATCGCGCCGAGCGCGGTCTATGACGACAATAGCCTCACACAGCGCGTCTTCGGCAGCGGCCAGACGCCGTATCACAGCACCTCGCGCTATGACGGTCATGTCGTCCATTTCGGCTTTGACAAACTATTCGAGCGCGATGCGGACCGCAACAAGCTGAGCGAAACGGCGCTCGGCGTCATTACTTTCGACGATGCGATGCTGAAAAACGTGGCGGCGTACGCGCCGGGAAAAATGGCCGGGGCCCTGCAGGCGGTGGCGACAATGGTCAACCATGACATGCTGCACCACATCCACATGGACACGGGCGCCCCGGCGCGCTTCATGGATAAAAAGCCATCCGGGTTCCACATGAACAACCCGCGCGACATCTGGCTGCGCAATTTCCCCTTCGACTTCGAGCAGGTGCCGAAGGTCGATGACATCGAAAGCTTCCTGATCATGCATCAGGCGAAGACGATGCAGTATCTCGACCGCGAACCCCTCCGCGAGGCCGTTACCGGTTACTTCGGCGAACTGGCGCGCATCGGCGCGGCGATGAAAGAAAAAGCCGCCGACGCCGCCGATCCGGCCGCCGCGCTGAAAGAAGCTCACGAGACGATCAATTACTTCAGCACTGTCATGGGCGTCACACTGCTGCGCTTCCTGCCAATCAATGATCCGCTAATGCAAGGGGCGCTGGCTGGGATGGAACGCGCCGATCCGGCCCCCGAATACCTGATGGCGCAGGAAAAGATCACGCACGAGACGCTGCGGGGCCGCCTGCGCTATGACGGTACGTTGCGCGGTATCATGGAGAACTACAAGGCACAGGGCTATACGATCGCGGACCCCGAAGCCGAGACCCTCACCTACCGCCAGATCAAGCTGCTGCACCTGATCAACGACGAATCGATGGTCTGCGAGCTCATCAGCCGCGCGCGGCCCGGATCCTATCTTTCGGATATCCAGAAGAAGAACGGTCGCATTGGCCTCGAGATGATCGACGCCATGGCCAAAATGACCGATTTTGAGCCGACCTGAATGAACCAATCCGCCGCTGCAACTTTTTGCCCTTATATGGATTGAAATTTCGTTACCGCTAGCGCATAGAGAGCAGAGGATATCGTATTTCAGTTTCTAAGGTTGCAGCCAAATGACATACATCAACCGAGACTCAATTCAGGTCTCCGCACAGGCCGCGATCCTGACCTTCTGTTTCATGGTATTAAGCGTTGCCTCGCTCGTGGTCATCACCCACTTGCCCAAGTGTTTCCTTTCTTTTGCCTTCATGGACACGTTTACCGAAACCATGATTTATGACGCGGCCCGCAGTTACGTCGCGCATGGATTTAGCGTCAATGCCGGCCTGCCGTCGATTTCAGCCGAATGGATCAAAATCCATTTGCCGGGCGCAAAGCTGTCACCCGGAGATCATCTGTATCTGCATTATCCAAGCGGACCCTATTTGCTCGGCGGAATGGGAGCGGCGCTCTTCGGGATCCACAACGCGTTTTTTTTAAGGATTATTCCCCTCGGCATAAACGCGGGCATGCTGTTTCTTTTCCTGCGTGGTGTCTTCTCCGTGTTGCCGACGGAACGGCAGCGCCGCTGGTTCATCGTTTGTTTTGCCGTCATTCCTATAGGCTGGGCGCAAATTTACGGCGGTGCCCCGAACCATTACGCGCACTACGTTCTGCTCGCGCTAATCGGATTGTTACTGCCTGCATTGTGCGCCGATCAGCCTCCTGCATCCGGCCGCCTTTATGCGGCGGTCGGCCTGCTAGGCTTCCTTACAGGATGTTTTGCGCTGGATTATTTTTTTGTGACGCTGCTGGCACCGTTGGCGATCGCCTGCCTCTCTCATGGCGACACTATATTCAAAAAAGGTCCCTTGCGCCTCTTATCGCTTCGTCTCTGTGCCGCCGTCGGCCTCGGTTTTTGTATCGCGCAGTTCCTGCATCTGATGCAGATAGCCGCCTATTTCGGTTCGGTGCAGGCCGCGGTGACGGATATGAGGGGCGCGGCGCTTTTCCGCGCGACGGGCGACGCGGCGCAATATCATTTTCTTACCGGAGTGGAGTATCGGCAGTTCGATCCCCCCTATGACCTGTACGCCGGACGCATTGCCGCTATGGGCGGTATAACGGGCCGGATCAAACTGATCATCGACTATCTGACCGTGTTCACCGCGTACGATACCCACCACGAATTACTTCTCGTTGCTCCAATCGTGTTTTACCTGCTTTTTGCAGCGCTCTATGTGCGGCACCTCGGCGACGGGATGTTGAAAAAACGTTTTTTGACGACGGCGGCCGTTGCCGTGACCTCATGCCTTATGTGGATTGTGGTCATGCCGAGTCACAGCGCCATCCATCCGTTTCTGATAGCTCAGCATTTCTACCTGGTCTATATATTGATCGTCCTGTTCATGGCGGAAAATGTCGTCAATCGCGCAGGAACAACGACGCAGCTCAAACACCAGCCTGCCGGATCTTGAGGCTAGTGCTGAACGCGAGAGCGTAAATTACAAAAGCCAGCAGGTACAAGAACGCGTAACCGAAATACATCGCGTTGTATTCCAGGACGCCGCCCACCATCGCGCCCGTAAGATTATAGGCCATGATCCGGGAAATGGACTTCACGTTGTTCTTCAGCAAATTGGAAAAAATAATCCCCGAGAAGAAAATGGGCGCCGTGATCAGGGCGGCAAAAAGAACCGAGCCGATGCCTGTAAATTTCACATCCGTGGCTCCCGTCGCGTAATAGCCGATCAGGATCAATCCCAGAAGCGCGCACCACACCGGGGCAGTCCGCGAAACATTGACCTTGGCGACCAGCAGATTGGCGAGCCAGGCCATGACCAAAATACAGATGATCGTTATACTGATGACCTGCCAGGTATTGCCGAATACGAGGCCCAACTCGGTGATGGCCTTGGTCTCCACGAGCATGAAGCCGGCCCCCAGAAAAAAGAAAGGCATGAGGGATGCTTCCATAGCTATCCCCGGCAAGAAGGATCTGACGAGCAGAAGGGTCAGCGCCACGACGAGACCAATGACGAATATATACGAAAAGGGATACACCCGGTGCGCCATATAAAAGAACGGCCAGTCATCGGTGGGAATATCCACATTCGTCGCCGCGGCATACTCGGCGGTGACATCCTTGAACCCGTTCCCGGTGACCGCCCCGCGCGGTATGGCGATCGTCCCGCCTTTTTTTATCAGGAAGGTCGTGGTCGAAGCGCTGTCGTAACCGGTCTTGACCGCGATAGGCCGTGCATCTTTGCTCAGGTTCTGCATCATGCGGAATATCTTCTGTCCCATCTCAACCCGCGGCAGGGCGAAGGAAACGGACATCAGGCCCTTGTCTTTCAGCCTGTCATAGGCCTCGCGCAGACCGTCCTGGGTATAGACGTATGAATCGATGCGCACGCTGGAAGCATGGCTGAGCAGCGTATGAGAATCGAGCACGCCGTAAATGATCAGGTCGAAGCTGCTTTTTGTCTGCTTGAAGAAACGCCGCGCATCGGTATTGATAACGTCGACCCGGCTGTTGTTATAGGGCTGCTCGGGATGATAATGCCTCCCCAGATAGACAATCGTCGGATCGATCTCAACGGCGACGACATGCCCCGCGCCTTTTCTCAGCGCAGCCGCGACGTCATTACCCGACCCCGCGCCCACGATAGCGACATCCTGCGGCTGCTTGATGAAGTTGAACGGGAATTCGTAATAGTCCGCGATGGCCGCGAGCTGTTTATCGGTCGTGCGCCGCGTATTCTCGGCCGAGAGATCATAGACCTTTTGATAGTACGTTCCGGCCGCCAGGATTTGCATGGTGCCGTAAACATTCGCCGTGCGTTCGATAAGCTGGTAAGGGGAATATATCTGGTGGCTGAAGGGGGCCACGGGCCACGCAACCGAGCATACGACAAGACAGGCGGCGGCAAGACCGGTTGCGCGCGCGGCCGTTTGA
Source organism: Patescibacteria group bacterium (assembly GCA_035494535.1). Lineage (GTDB taxonomy): Bacteria > Pseudomonadota > Alphaproteobacteria > Micavibrionales > Micavibrionaceae > JACQIJ01. The sequence goes on from DATJGZ010000023.1 coordinate 6,041, forward strand.
TATTGCTGAAAGACCAGAAGCCCGAACACCGCCAGCGCGAACCATATAACCGGCGGAGACCACAGCAGGCTCAGGCCGAAGAGAACCGCCGTTCCCGCGATGCTGCCGACGAGATTGCAGCTATAGGCGCTCAGTCCGGGTTTTAGATTCATCAGCCGCCCGCAGAGCTGGCCGACCGGCACGAACAATAGCGCGGTGCTCAGGAAAATGACCGTCAGCAGCACATAAAGGGGTATGTACATCGCCACCCGCACCGCGAGGCCCAGGCTGGAATGCAGGTTCAGCCCGTTAACGCTGCTTTGTTCGCTAACGAGATTCATGACGACGCGGGCGAAAAGATTGCCCGGTCCGTAGCGCAGCAACAGCAGAAATATCGTCTGCCCGGCCATGAGCAGCGGGGTCAGAAAAAGCGGAATTTCCTCGTCGTCGGCGAGGGAGTAGCCGATTCCCAGCCCGATGAAACAGGCCAGCAGGCTGAAATTTTTGTAGAAGGCGATGAAAGGAAGCAGGCTGCCGTGCCAGCGAATGATAACGAGTTCCAGAAACAGGCTTATGCATGCCGCGAGGATGATCGCCGCCCTTATGCGCCCTTCGCCGGTCATCCCGTCCAGGGCGCGCGCCTGATTGAAGGCCAGCGTCCGGCAATTGGATGCGAGATTGAATCTTTTGCTTGCTTCGACGAAGACAACGGCGATGGCAATCATCGTGGCAACGATCACGACGCTGACGCGCCAGTCGAGAACGCCGATAAACCTTAGCCCAAGTCCACAAAGGGAGAGAATAAACGTGAAGGTCGTCAGTGCTGTAAACGAGCGAAGCATGCGTAAATATACAGGTGAAGATTCACCCGCGACAATTCTTTATTCGTGATTGTTACGCTCCGGCGTCACGTCCCCGCCCGGAAAAACCCCGTGTTGCCATAAAAAAATGTCACGCCAACCTCGGATTCAGGCTGGGGTCGCCTTTCCGTCCGTACCGACGTAGCGGATTCTCAATAGTTACATAAAGAAGGGTCGCTGTCCCGCATGCAAGAGCAAACCCAAGAACGAATACCAGGATCGGCAACAGAATTTTATTGTGTACCCATCGGCCGAGGAAAAGCTTAACTGCAAATATAGTGAAAAGATGGGTCAGATAAAATCCGTATGAGATCAGCGCAAGCATTTTGAGTGGACGTGTTGTGAAAAGGCTATAGCCAAAACCACGACCCAATAAACCCAAGAGCATAAGGGCGAAACCAATGGCTAGAAACGAAGGTATAGTGATCGCTTCGAACGGAGCAGTTTGTTGGCCTATTGGTGGATATAGGCCGAGGGAAAGAACCAACAATAGTATTCCACTGTACAGGAAGCACGTCGCCCAGGACCGTAGACGTAGTCTTGCCCGAACAGATGGATTGATCCAAAGGAAATAAGTCAGCATACCGGCAAGGAAGCCCTCGATAGCTCCTCGAGAGGAAATGATAGATAGGGGCGCCGCCGAGTGACCCGGCAAGAATTCGTAACACCGGTACAGCGCGGATAACATCATGAGAACGAGAAGTATTAGGATTCTACTGAACGACCGGTAGCGGTGAAGAAATTCCACAATGAATGGAGCCAATAGATAAAATTGCGCTTCAGTGGCGACCGACCAAAAGACAGGGTAATAATTGGTGCAGAGAATGTCGTGTACCAGCAACAGGTGAAAAATATAACATTGATTTAATACTGCGACAGATATTTGCGACGAGGAAAGGTTCAGGAAATCGCTGATATAAAGAGCGGTCAAAATACTGTAATAAGCTGGCACGATCCGGAATAGCCTTTTCCGGAAGAAATACAGGATCGAACCAGCATGTAGGATCCTCTGATTATCGACCCGGCTTAGCTGCCTTATAATCAGGAACCCGCTGATCACAAAAAACAGGTTCACCCCAACCCAGCCATCAAAGGCATAGCGCGCTAACGAAAAATCTCTGTTCGCGATATTTGGGTCAAATGACGCTTGGGAAAAATGAAAAATAAACACCAAAGTTATAGCGAGAGCCCTTAGACCGTCGAGAACTGCTATACGCTCTAGGTCATCTGTTTTGGGCTGCGGCAAGCTAGCCAAGGATTTGTCCTCTAAAGGATCCATTCCCTACTTTTCTACAATAGCGACCCTCCTGCAGAAACTAAGAAAAATTTAAGCAGCTACTGCCTTCCCCAGAAAATTCCACTCGCGATTTTTAGCAACGATACATTAACAGTCGCTTCGATTGTCGTAATTTCCATTATCACATCGGTATAACAGGCGAAATTAATCGCCTCGGGCCTGCAGCCCGTCCTATTTTAGCGCCCCCTAAAAATTATATGATTTTATTCCTATTTGTGCTATGATCGGCGCAGGCAGTTGTTGTCGCAAAGTCCGGCGGGAAATCCGGTCGGAGGAAAGGAGCATGACGATGACGAAGGAAAATAAAATCCCGCGCGCCCCGCGCCTTTGCAGTGAAAATACTTTTTCAAATACTGTATTCGCAGGCGCATCACTTTCGTCGCGGACGGCGAAAAACACACATTGCGTCCCTTCGCCGCGTATATCTTTGAAATTCCACGAAGCGCCACCGCGGATTTTTTTATTTCTGACGAACGGACTGAACAGAATTTTCTGCTGCGGCGAAAAATGCACAAAACGCTCCTTTGCCATAAACGCGCTTGCCGGGCTCGGAAAATTCCTGATGAACTTCCCGCAAGGCATGGTAAAAACGGGCCATGACAGCAGCTGTGACATCTAATCTTGCGAACAGGCTTACCCTTATCCGTCTGGCGTTGCTGCCTTTTATCATTTTGCTGTTCTTCATCCCCACGGCCTGGGCGGCGTGGACGTGCCTTGTACTATATGTGCTGGGCGCGCTGACCGACCTGCTCGACGGCTGGGTGGCGCGCAAATACGCCCAGACCTCCGCCTTCGGCGCGGCAATGGACCCGATCGCCGACAAGATCTTCGTTGTCACAGTCTTGCTGATGCTGGTTGCAACCCAGCGCATGGCCGACGTGCTGACCCTCGCCGTCATCATCATCCTGATGCGCGAATTTCTGGTGGCGGGCCTGCGCGAATTCCTCGGCCCCAAGGGCATATCGCTGCCCGTCACGAAACTCGCCAAGTGGAAGACCGCGACGCAGATGGTCGCCACCGGCATCCTCATCGTCGGGCCGTGGGTGTCGGGCGGCACGCTGCTCGGCGAGGCGCTGCTGGCCATCTCCGCGGGCCTCACCGTCGTTACCGGCTGGGGCTACATCAAGGCCAGCCTGCCGCATATCAGCGACTAGATGCCCGGACTCTACGACATCGCGCGTCCCGTGCTCTTCCGGATGGACGCCGAGAACGCGCACGCCCTGACCCTGCGCGCGCTGAAGTCCGGCCTCGTGCCGAAACCGAAACCGGTCAGCAACCCGGCGCTCGAGGTCATCCTGTGGGATCGCAAGTTCCCCAACCCCGTCGGCCTCGCCGCCGGGTTCGACAAAAATGCCGAAGTCATCGGCCCGCTGTTCGACCTCGGCTTCGGCTTCGTCGAGGCCGGAACGGTGACGCCTAAGCCGCAAGCAGGCAACCCGCGCCCGCGCGTGTTCCGCGACGCGGGCTCGCAGTCCGTCATCAACGCCATGGGCTTCCCCGGTGGCGGCATTTCGGCCTTCCGCGCCAACATGGAAAGATTTCTCTCGCGCCGGCCCAGACCCAACGGCGTCGTCGGCATCAATATCGGCATGAACAAGGACCAGACCGATCCCGCCAAGGATTACCGCGTGCTGGTGCAGGCGCTGGCGCCGTTGGCCGACTACCTGACCGTCAATATCTCCTCGCCCAACACGCCCGGCCTGCGCAACCTGCAGAGCCGCGAGAATTTGCTGCCGTTGCTGGCCGCCATCATGGAGGAACGCGCGCGCGCCTGTGCGAGCGCCCCGCCACCGC
>DATJGZ010000024.1:0-5090 GCA_035494535.1 Patescibacteria group bacterium
AGAAGAAAAAGGACGGCGAAGGCGTTGCGGATGGCAAGATCGGAGCAGTGCAGGAGTTGATCAATGAACTCAAGGACGCCAAACCCGTGGGCCGCATCACCGTGCAGGCGGATCCCGGCGTGCTGGCTGCGCATTCCGATCAGGACATTCTGCTCGAGGCCGGCGACAGGATCGTCATACCGCGGCGTCCTCTTACTGTGCGCGTCACGGGCGAAGTTCAATCGCCGGCGAGCCTGGCCTTCCGCAACGATAAAGACGCATCGGAATATATAAAGGAAGCCGGCGGCTTCACATACAACGCCGACGACGATCGCGCCTTCGTCGTTTATCCCGATGGCAGCGCACAGCCGCTTCATGTCAGCATGTGGAACCAGTCGATGACCATGGTGCCGCCGGGCTCAACCATCGTCGTCCCGCGCGATCCAAAGCCGTTCGATTTCATCCAGACCGCGCGCGACGTCAGCCAGATCCTGAGCAACCTTGCGATCACCGGCATTTTCATCGACGACATGCGCCGGACAAATTAGTACCGAAGTGCGGGCTGACTCGCCACGCGCGAATCGAACCCGCTTTCCGCCAGATAATCTTCACTGATAAAAACGGTTTCGGGGAAACTTTCGCGAAGAAGCCGGAATTTTCCGCCCCTAATGCCAATATGGCCGGCATTGATTTCGCCGTCGTCGCCGACGACGCTTACGAATTTTGCACCTGTCGCCGCAACAGCGTCATGCCATGCGTTGTTCTCAAAGTGCCGCGGACTGGTCGCGTAGAAGCCCGCGGCGTCGCGCTGCTCACTACGGTTAGGGTCGTAAACAAGACAAAGAACGACAAGGTCCGCTGAAAAATTGCCCGCAAGGAAATCTTCGCCGCCGAATGCCGGATCAATATTGGCAATGCTTACCTGAAAATCGGAGGCGACAGACACTCCTTTCTCCTTCAGATCGCGCAGCGAACCGGTTAAATAGGCTTCGTCCGCATCAGAGAGTTCGTTAAGCGCACCCGTCGTAGCCCCGACCATCAGAATTTTCTTAACGTCGCTTGTTTTGTCAGGTGCTGCATTGACGTACTCTGCGGCCGCAAATTTTTGTTGCAGTGAAAGAATGTTTTCGGAAGGTAACTTCATTTTTTTGCACTCCCTACCGCATTATATTAATCGCCGCTTATTTCTTATGTCAATTAATTTACGAAAAACTTGACTGTTTTTTTGATTATGTCTATGACTGGAAAAATTTTCGGGGGACATAATGTTCGAAACAATCGCAACCGCCCTTCCCACACTTACCGAGATCGCCAATTTCATTGTCGTTGCTGCAAGCACGGTTGTTCTTGTCGGCACCGGCACAGCCGCGGCGGTCGTTGGAAAGATGATTTATAATGATCGTAAGCAGACCAAGGACGCCGTCCGGCATAATGTTCCTCTGCTCGGCCGCCTGATTCCCTTCATCGACCGCGAACTCGGCCCCCTGTTGCGCAACCACATCATCGCGCCAAGCAACAACCAGCAACCCTTCGATCGCAATGCCCGCGACCATGATGCGCAAGCCTCGCAGGGCAAGCTCCCGATGACGGGCCACGGCTCGAACGTCAACATTCACGAGGCAGGCGTGCCTCTGTTCGTCAACGCGCAATATGGCCTGCTCCCGAGCGAACAAGCGCCGACGCCATTGCTGACGATCGGCGAGGGCGCGCGCAATCCCTACACGCCGAAATCAATTTTCAACATCTCGGCCATGAGCCACGGATCGCTTGGCAAGAACGCCGTCACCGCCATTTCCAAGGGTGCGGCGCTCGCGAATTGCTGGGTGGACATCGGCGAAGGCGGTATGTCGCCCTATCACCTCGAAGGCCATTGCGACCTGATCTTCCAGATCGGTACCGCCAAATACGGGGTACGCAAGAAGGACGGCACGCTTGACGAGGACGCGCTGCGCGAGGCCGCGGCGCATCCGGAAGTCAAAATGTTCGAGATTAAGCTCAACCAGGGCGCCAAGCCGGGCAAAGGCGGCATTCTGCCGGGCGCCAAAGTCACGCCGGAGATCGCAGGCATCCGGCATCTGCCGGTCTTCCAGGATTCGATCTCACCCAACCGGCATGTCGACATCAAGAACGACGCCGAACTGCTCGACCAGATCCACCGCGTTCGTGAAATCACCGGCAAGCCCACGGGCATCAAGACGATCTTCAGTTCCCGCAAGCACGTTGAAAGCCTGTGCGACGAGATTCTCAAGCGGGGCATCGACAGCGCGCCGGACTTCATTACGCTCGACGGCGGCGAAGGCGGCAGCGGCGCCGCGCCGACCGGCCTCATGGACAGCATGGGCATTTCGATCATCGAGGAAATTCCGATGGTCAAGGAAGTTCTGGTCGAGAAAGGCTTAGACAAGCGAATCCGCATCATCGCCGCCGGCAAGATGGGCAGCGGGAAAATGGCGGCGCTTGCGATTGCGCTGGGCGCGGATTTCGTCAACGCAGCACGCGGCGTCAAGCGGGCGATGGGCTGCGTCGGCTCTCAGAACTGCCATCTCGGCACCTGCGTCGCGGGCATTACGACTCACGACCCCGAGCTTCAGAAGGCGCTCGATCCGGAAGTGCGGAAGTTCGATATCGCCAACTTCATGAAAACGGTGACCGAGGAGCTCGAGATTCATGCGCACTCCGTGGGCGTGCCTCATGCGCGGCTGCTCCGGCCCGAGCACGTCCGCTTTGCGGACGCAAACGGCGTAACCAGCACGCCGGCGACAACCATGTTCCCGAATCTGAAGTTTTAGGGTGTCATTCCGGGATTGTTGAGGGCCGTGATCCGCGTTTCGATGTCTTGACGAAGATCGGGATCCTCGCCGGAATATTTCGCGGCCGCGTTCAGAGCTTTCAACGCCAGCCCTTTATTCCTGTCCATCGACCCCGCCGCGCATCTGACCAGCGACCCGACAGCCGCGCCCCGCGTGAGAACCGGCAGCGTCTTAAGGGCCCGCGCCGCCGTTTGAATGGCAAGCGACGGTTCCTTCCCGGCAATCGCGTCCAGAATGCGTCCAATATGCCCTTCGTCCATCAGTTCCACATGCTTGATGTTGCGTCCCTCAATCAGAGTGATGAATTCCGCCGCGGCTTCTTCAAGCCGATTGGACGCCAAAGCCGCATCGATAAGGGCTAATTGTCTGTCCTTGTCCACGAGCCTCAGGGCCATTTATAACGTCCTCATTCCGGGTTTGAATGTAACCATCCTAATCAAACGATTAATTTTATGTCAACGTTTTCGATCATCACGGTCACACGCCACAACCTGAAAGGACTGAAACAGACAGGCGAATCAGTCGCCGCTCAGTCTTGCCGCGATTTCGAATGGATCGTGATCGACGGCGCGTCCGCGGATGGGTCGGTACAATGGCTGGAAACGTCAAAGGCAAAATGGATCTCCGAGCCGGACAACGGCATCTATGACGCCATGAATAAAGGAATCGAGATGGCGCAGGGTGACTTCCTGATTTTCATGAACGCCGGGGACGTTTTTGCTGCAAATGAGATACTCGAAAGAATAAAGGATAGGCTCTTCGCGAAGGCAGAAATGCCCGGCTTCGTATACGGAGATTCTCTGGAGGCCGCAGACGGACTAGCCGTTGCAAAGCCGGCGCGTGAGTGCGCGAAGATCAAGCTCGGAATGCCGACGCATCATCAAGCGATGTTTTATCAACGGAATGCTGTCGGCGATCTGCGCTACGACACGAATTATAGAATCGCTGCCGATTATAAATTCACCGCTCAGTTATTGCAGAAAACAGGCGACACTCTTTATCTCGGATTTCCTGTCTGTGTTTTCGACTCCGGCGGGGTGTCGCAGCAGCGTGTTCTTCAGGGCCGCAACGAAATGTTCAAAATTCGGCATGAACTCAAACTTTGCAACCTAACCGAAAATGCGAAGCTTTACGTTTTGCAGACGCTCCTCATGGCTCTGCGGCGCCTGTCTCCTCGTATCTACTGGCGGCTTCGGCAATCATGCGGTAATAGCGCCAACGATCGCGCGCCAGCACAAAACCTTCCCGACCGTCAAGAAAGCCAAGCCTGAGAAGATAGCTATGGGCGAAGGCGACAGCGCCCCTGCCCGGCATTCGCCGGAATAATTGTTTCATCACCTCCCTCACGCCGTCGGGGTCCGCGGGCCACGCGCCCCTCGCATTCATCCCGGCCTCCCATGCGGCGTAGCGCCGGTGCCGCTCCCGCCATCCATCCATACTCTCATAAGCGTGATGCAACATGCCGTGCTTGAGCGCGCCCAGAGCCACATGGCCGGACTTTGCGACCGGCTGGTAATGCCCCTCGACCTCGCCCATGCCCGGCAGATCAAGGTCGTCGACGACCGGAAACGCAACCAGCCGGCGATCGAACAGCGCCAGCTTTTTATTGCGCAAGCCGAAACGCAATGTCCCGCCGTTCATAACGTACAGGCCGGGCACGAAATACCCCCCGCAGGCCGGCGTCTTAGCGGCAAACAGCGACGCAATTTCCGCTTTCAGCGCCGTCGTCAGTTCCTCGTCCGCGTCGACGAGGAAAACCCATTCGTTTTTCAGCGTGAGATTGTCAAGGCACCACTGTTTTTTCTTGGGATAGCATCCATCCCATTCGAAGGGAACGACCGTAGCGCCGGCAGCGCGGGCGATAGCCGGCGTCTCGTCGCTGCTCGCCGAATCCACAATGACAATTTCATTAAAATCCTTGAGGGCATTGATGCATCGGTTGATTCGGCGGGCTTCGTTGCGCGTGATGATGATGGCACTGACGGGAATCGTGCCGGCCATCACCGTCGCTTCAATGCGTGGGCAGCATAGCCGAGGAAAATTCCGACGAATATTAGGGCCGGGATCAGCAGCGTTTTGCGCGGCCAGTCCGGTTTCGGCCCTACGGACGCCGGTTCAACCACGGTCGCCGCAAAAGGCTCCTGCGCCGCCAGCACCATGGAGACTTGCTCCTGATCCAGAAGAAGTTTCGTCAGGGCGCGCTTATGGTCGGGATTGTTCGTCTCCTCAGCCATTTTGTCCAGATAGGCTTTGCGGCGGTCGGTTTTGGCCTGCAGGTCGCTCCGGATAAGAGCGTCGGCC
>DATJGZ010000025.1:0-3269 GCA_035494535.1 Patescibacteria group bacterium
GGCGCGCGCATCGGCGTCGGAATAGACCGCGACGGTTTTTACGCCCAGCGCCCGCGCGGTTTTGATCACGCGACAGGCAATTTCACCACGGTTGGCTATGAGGATTTTTGAGAACATCGGGCTATCCTAGACTTTCCGCAAGCGCCTGAAAAGTCACTGGTTGAGATTGAGCTGGTTGAGCTGCTCGCTAATCTTCAGGATCTCCTGCATCGACGACATGCCGGCATTCGGTCCCTGCATGTGCTCCAGCGCCACGTTCGCCGCGATGTAGCCCAGGCCCAGCACGATGGCGATCATGTTACCGATCGACAGGCGATTGTTTTCGACGAAGTCGGGATCGTTCGCCCGGCTGACGGCCGCCGCCAGCTCATTGGCGATAATCAGCGGGATGAAGGTGGCGTACGAGATGTAGCCGAGCGGCGTCGGCAATGCGGTCGTAACAAAAATACTTACATAGGCTAAAGCCAGCATCGCCGGATGGAAGGTTTTTTGTACGCCGGAGCTCCCCGCCTTGTCGCAAATATCGTCAAACAGGCTGTACGCAAAGAAGATGGTAAATATCGCGCGCTCAACGGGGCGGATTCTCAGTCCGGTACGCTGCTTATAAAGCTTCCAATTCCTGTAGAACCAGTAGAGATCATAAATACCGGACGTGCACAGCGACATCAGCGCGAGTTTCCACGGCGCTGCGGTGAAATAGGTGGCGGGCTGTTTTGGTTGCGCTGAATCCATCTGCCTTCTCTAACACGAAAAGGCAGACGGAGAAATCGGCCGGAAATCTTAAGCGATTTGCGGTGCGAAAGCCGATGCCAGAACCGGCGCGTTCTGCGCGGCAAGGCCCTGCTGCTTCTCGGCGCTGTGCTGCTCGGGCGCCATGATGGCATTGAAATCAGCATCGCCCAGCACGGTGCGCGCCGCCTGCGCATATATCTCGCTGATGTGGATCAGGCCGGGTGCAAGCTTTTCATACGTGGCATCCCGCACTTCCTTGCCGGCCTGAATGAGGTTGAGAGCGCCTTCCGTTCTCATCAGGGTCTGCTGGGAGGCTTCGGATTCCTTCCAGTCATCGGCGCTGATGCTGCCGGCAAAACGGGCGTAAAGCTCCTGATCCCGTCCGATTTTGGTCAGCAGGGCACGATTGAATTCATTGGCGGCGGCCAGAAGGGGCAGAAGGCTGTCGGTCATGATCGTTCTCCTAAAGATTAAAACCAGCGTCCGCTCGTTTATATGTCAATTTACAATATTATGCAAATAAAATTTTCAAGCCATTGCCTGATTTTTGGGGGTCTGTTAACCATGCGCTGGTTATGACGACAACACGCATCCTTGTCACCGGCGCGGCCGGGTTTATCGGCTATCACCTCGCCCGGCGGCTGTGCGAGGACGGCTGGACCGTCTTCGGTCTCGACAACCTCAACGACTATTACGATCCGAAATTAAAAGAAGACCGACTGAAGCAGCTGGCCGGCTATAAGAACTTCACGTTTGCCAAGGCCGACCTCGCCGATCAGGCGGCGATCGACAAGCTGTTCAAGGAATGGAAGCCGGAGATCGTGGTGAACCTCGCGGCGCAGGCGGGGGTGCGTTATTCGCTGACCAACCCACACGCTTACACGCACAGCAACATCGACGGCTTCCTGAACATTCTCGAGGCGTGCCGCCACGGCAAGGTGAAGCATCTTGTCTTCGCGTCATCCAGTTCGGTGTACGGTGCGAACACGAAGCTACCCTTTGCGACCAGCGACAGCGTCGACCGTCCTATCAGCCTCTATGCCGCAACGAAAAAAGCGAACGAATTGATGGCGCACAGCTACGCGCATTTGTTCGGCCTGCCCTGCACTGGCCTGAGATTCTTCACGGTCTACGGCCCGTGGGGACGGCCCGACATGGCGCTTTATATATTCACGAGAGCGCTCTATGACGGCAAGCCGCTCGACGTTTTTAATAACGGCAACATGAAGCGCGACTTCACCTATATCGACGACATCATCGGCGGCATCATGGCCTTAATACCGCTGACGCCGAAAGCCGAGCCAACGCCTTACAAACTCTACAACATCGGCAACAACAAGCCGGAACTGCTGACCGACGCCATCCGTTGGTTGGAGGAGGAAACCGGAATTAAAGCCAAGCTCAATATGATGCCGATGCAGCCGGGCGATGTGATGGCGACCTACGCCGACATCGACGACCTCACCCGGGACACGGGATTCAAGCCGGTCACGCCGCTCAAAAAGGGAATCGGTAAATTCGTCGCGTGGTATCGTGATTATTACAAATTGGGCAACCGTCCGGAAATGCAGGCGTAGCAAGGTTTCGCATCGCGCATTGACAAAGCATTTTCCGTTTTCTACTACTGATACCTGATTTACAGAAACTCGCTGCATCGCAACAAATCAGATTGCGAACGGCAAAACAGGGAGACGACAGATGGCTGACTCTATCAAGAAACCCGGATTCCTCGTGCGCACGCTGCTGCATTCCAGCTTTCTGCGCCACAGCGGACTCGCAGCGGCCACTGCCCTCGCCCCGAAATCGGCGAAGTACACGAACCTTGAGATGTTCCAGCAGATGAGCCCGAAGATCTCGGAGACCGAGCAGCAGGCGCTCAACTCCGGCACCGTCGGCAAAATCCTCGGCGGCTTCTACGAAGGCCAGGTCGACTGGAAAGCGCTGCACGAGGAAGAACACGCAGGCCTGACGGCGGAAGAGCAGGCCTTCATCGACGGCCCGACGACCGAGCTGTGCAAGATGATCGACGAGCACCAACTGCTCGACAGCAAGACGAAGGACCTCCCGCCCGAAGTCTGGCAGTTCATCAAGGACAAGGGCTTCCTCGGCATGGGGATCCCCAAAGAATACGGCGGCCTGCAATTCTCCGAAGCCGCGCACTCCGCTGTGCTCAAGAAAATCGGCAGCCGCAGCTTCTCGGGTTCGGTCGACGTGATGGTGCCGAACTCGCTCGGCCTCGCGAAATCGATATTGGAGCGCGGCACGCAGGAGCAGAAAAACAAATGGCTCCCGCAGCTGGCCCGGGGCATGATCTCCGCCTTCGGCCTGACCGAATTGTATGCGGGCTCGGACGCGACCGCGATCAAGACCACCGCAATCGTCAAGAAGGACGAGAGCGGCAAGCCCTACCTGCACATCGAGAACAACGGCAAGTCGGACGCGATGCTCAAGCGATTCATTACGCTCGCACCGCTGCTCGCGCATGAAAAGGGCGCGATCGGCATGGCCGTTCAGGTCAAGGACCCGGAGAACATCCT
>DATJGZ010000026.1:0-23728 GCA_035494535.1 Patescibacteria group bacterium
TGCGGCACCTCGAACTCATGCCCTTCGTCCAGCGCATCGAGCAACGAGCGCTTGAGCCTGAGGCGGCTGAGCTGGTCGTATTCCTTCTGCATCTGCTGCTCGACGGCTTCGCGCAGCTTGGCCTCGCCCTCGAAACCGAGGCGCTTGGCAAAGGCATCGTCGATCACGGCCGGCTTGGCGACGCGAATTTCCTTGATCTCCGTATCGAAGATTGCATCGCGGCCTGCGAGTTCTTCCGAGTGGTACGGTTTCGGGAACGTAACCTCGACCGCGACCTTGTCGCCGGCTTTCTTGCCGGTCAGTTGCTCCTCGAAGCCGGGGATGAACTGGCCGCTGCCGAGCTCAAGCTCGTGACCGTGGCCGTGCATGCCCTGATGCTCCTTGTTGTCGTCCTTCGTGCGGCCGTGGAAATCGATCACGACAATGTCGCCTTTTTTCGCCGCCCGGGATTCCTTTACAACTTCCGTTTCACGGTTCTGGCTGGCGATGCGCTCAAGCGCGTCATCGACCACTTTCTTTTCCGGCTTGGCGACCGGCTTCTCGGCCTTGATGTCCTTGAGGTTCATCACCTTGAACTCAGGCAGTACCTCGACATTCAGCGTGTATTTTAGGTCCTTGCCCTCATCGAATTCTTTGACTTCGATCTTCGGCTGGGTCGCGGGACGCAGGTTCTTGTCCTTCAGCACTTTCGCCGTGCTGTCGTTCACGGCCAGCTCCAACACCTCGCCCATCACAGCACGACCGTAGCGCTTCTTGAGGATGTTCATCGGCACCTTGCCGGGACGGAAACCGGGCAGGCGCAGGGTCTTGCCGACTTCCTGCAGGCGCGCATCGACGTGTGTGTCGATATCCTTCGCGGTGACCGTGACCTCGAGTTCATAGTTCAGACCGCTGTGCTTAACTTCCTTAACCTGCATGACTTCCCCTTGTGAGTTAATTTCGCCGAACTGCGGAGGCTGGTGCGGATGAAGGGACTCGAACCCCCACGGGTTACCCCACTGGAACCTAAATCCAGCGCGTCTGCCATTCCGCCACATCCGCGGCGAAAAAATTAATGTTATCAGAAACCAGAATCAGCGCGGAAATTCAAGCGAATTCCCGCAAAACGATGGGAATTCGGTCAAACAGGTCGGTTGCCATAAGGCCCGCGCCAAATAGGGTCGCCGCCCGTCCCTCAATCCAAGCAGCGGCACACGCTGCCTCAAAGGGTGGAACGTGCCGGGCAACCAACCCGGCCAGCAACCCCGCCAGCACATCGCCAGCACCGCCGGTCGCAAGATCGGGTGGTGCATTCGTATTCACGACGACACGTCCATCAGGTGCCGCGATGACCGTGTCCGCGCCCTTGAGCAGGATAACCGCGCCGCATTTCTTCGCCGCCATAAGCGCGCGCTCTGTCTTAACGCCCACCTTCAAGTCCTGAAATATACGGCCGAATTCGCCTTCGTGAGGGGTGAGCACACAATGCGGCCCTAGAGCCTTGAGCAGAATGTCCGGATCGCCACCGAAGACCGTAAGCGCATCGGCATCGAGCACGCAGGGGCGCCCGTCGCGACAGACATCCAGCACCGCCTGCCGCAGCCCCTCGGCATCCTCGACGCCGGCACCCGGACCGATAATAACGGCATTACGTCTTGTATCGCTCATTTGCGAATGAAACGAAGCGGTTCCAGATCGTTGCTCAACCATAATGTTTGGAAGATACGACCGGTAAACATTCATGGCCTCCGGCGGTGAGGATATTGTGCACAGCCCCGCCCCGACCCGCAGCGCGCCGTGCGCCGCCATGCATGCGGCCCCGGTCAATCTCCCGCCACCAAAAACAAGCACATGACCATAGTCGTATTTGTTATCGGCCGGTGATTTGGGGTGAATATGACCCTTCCATAGGTCAGGGTGGTTTTCCACAGCCGTATATCCAGTTTTATCCGGAGACTTATCCACAATTCCTATATCAACGACTTTAACTTCGCCGCATAACGCCATGCCTGGCAACAGGACATGGCCGAGTTTCTTGCGGAAGAAGGTCACTGTATGAGCTGCAGAAAGCGTGTGCGGATCAGCCTCGCCAGAGTTGCCGTTAACACCACTTGGCACATCGACAGCGACAACTGTATTTTCCGATTTTTTGATTTGATCAAAGATGGTTGCAACCGTCTTCTCAAGTTTTCTTGAAAAGCCGGTTCCGAACACCGCGTCGACAATGACATCATCCGGGCCGACGATCAGTTCGTCGAAGGAAAGCACAGCCCCTTTCCAGCTTTTGGCTGCTTTAGCCGCATCGCCTTTCAGTTCGGAGATCTTTACAAGACAGGCAACACGCACGGCATAGTCTGCTTTTTTCAGAAGAGATGCGACGATAAAACCGTCCCCGCCATTATTGCCCGGCCCGCAAAGGACCAAAATTTTGCGCCCCTTGTATTTTGACTTCACCAGTGCCGCCACCCCGGCCCCCGCGCGCTCCATCAGCTTGAATCCCGGCGTGCCCGCATCAATCGCCAGCCGGTCGGCTTTTTGCATCTGTTCACTGGTGAGAATCTCGAAAGACATTGCAAAAGACTAACCCGCGCCGACACGCCGGGAAAGTCATACGAAGTTCTAGCTTATGGGAAAAATGGGGCGACCGACGGGGCTTGAACCCGCGACAACTCGGACCACAACCGAGTGCTCTACCAACTGAGCTACGGTCGCCATAGTGGAGAAGATGTCTAGCTATTATGCCATTGAAGGTCAAGTTTGTCCTGCCTTTCGCGCCCTTCCGTGTACAACCCAAAAAATTTCGAACACCGGGGTGGACAAGCCGAAACATCGGTGCTAGTGTCTGCCGCAATCTGCATAGCTGCTATGCGTTTTTTACATACGTAACTCTGAGAGGAACCCATATGTCAGAACACATCACCGCCAACAGCACGGCCGAATTCCTGAAGATCCTGAAGGATCGCGAAGTTCAGTTCGTCGATTTCAACTTCACCGACTTCCGCGGCAAATGGCAGCACACGGCGCAGCACATCGACACGGTCGACAAGGACCTGATCGAGGGCGGCGTGATGTTCGACGGCTCCTCGATCGCCGGATGGAAGGCGATTAACGAATCGGACATGATCCTGATGCCCGACGTGAAGAAGATCTGCATGGACCCGTTCGCGGCCCAGGCAACCGTGAAGATCTTCTGCGATGTCATCGAGCCCTCGACCGGCAAACCCTATACGCGTTGCCCGCGCTCGATCGCGAAGGCCGCCGAAGCGTTCATGCAGTCAACCGGCCTCGCCGACAGCTCAGCGTTCGGACCGGAAGCTGAATTCTTCATCTTCGACGACGTAAAGTTTTCGGCCGACCCGCATCACTGCATGTTCAAGCTCGACAGCCATGAAGGTCCGTGGAACACGGCAACCGATTTCGAACACGGCAACCTCGGCCACCGCCCGCGCGTCAAGGGCGGCTACTTCCCCGAAGCCCCCGTCGACAGCTCGTCGAATCTCCGCGCCGAGATGGTGACGGTGATGAAGAACATGGGCGTCCCCGTGGAAAAGCACCACCACGAGGTCGCGGCCAGCCAGGTCGAACTGGGCATCAAGTATTCCAGCCTCGTCGACTCGGCCGACAACCTCCAGCTCTACAAACACGTCGTGCACAACGTCGCCGATGCTTACGGCAAGACGGCGACTTTCATGCCGAAGCCCGTCTTCGGCGACAACGGCTCGGGCATGCACGTCCACCAGTCGCTGAGCAAGGCAGGCAAGCCCCTCTTCGCCGGTGACAAATATGCCGGCCTGTCCGAAATGGCGCTGTTCTACATCGGCGGCATCATCAAGCACGCCAAGGCGCTGAATGCCATCACCAACCCGACCACCAACAGCTACAAGCGTCTGGTACCGGGCTATGAGGCACCGGTGCTGCTCGCCTACTCCGCCCGCAACCGCTCGGCCAGCTGCCGCATCCCGCACGGCACGCATCCGAAAGCCAAGCGTGTTGAGGTCCGCTTCCCCGATCCGCTGGCGAACCCCTATCTCGCCTATGCCGCCATGCTGATGGCCGGCCTCGACGGAATCCAGAACAAGCTGCATCCCGGCGACGCCATGGACAAGAACCTGTATGAGCTGCCCGAGGAAGAACTGGCCAAGGTTCCCACGGTGTGCGGATCGCTGCGCGAGGCTGTGGAATCACTCAGCCGCGACCACGAGTTCCTGCTCAAGGGCAACGTCTTCACCCATGACATGATCGAAGCCTATATCGACCTCAAGATGGACGAGATCGACGCGTTCGAGACGATGCCGCACCCGATCGAGTACATGATGTACTATTCGGCGTAAATCAGAGTGTTGTGCAAAAGAAAACGGCGCCCTCACCGGCGCCGTTTTTAATTTCTGATTTTTACAACCGGAACGATTCGATGACTTCCCGGTACGCCTCGATATTGCGCGCCCAGCGGACGAACTCCGTGTTGCGGCCCGGGGTGATCATGCTGACGATATAGTAATAGCGGTCTTCGATCATAACCGCGAGATAAAGTTCATATCCGCCGTACTCATTATCGCGGCCGTGAACGTCATATACCTCCACCTTGTTGAAGTAAACCTGGTGGTGAAACTTGTAATCCGTCGGCGTCTCGATCAGATCGCCGATCTCCAGCCCCAGCTTCTTCACATCGCCGCGCACATCCTTGACCATCTGCGCCAGCGTCTTGTCGGCGTCGGTCGATTCGATGTGTATGTCGATCTGGCCGTTCAGCGTGTTGTCCTTGGCCGTCACATCGACGAGCCTGACGTCCATGCCTTCCACGGCGCGAACGCTCGGCGCCGTCAGCTGCCACGACTGCGGATAGTCGAAGCGCAGAAGGTCGAGATAGACATAGGTGTGCGCCGGTTCCATCCGGGGTTTTTCAGGATTGAGGAAATGGAATGAGGTGATGACCTTTTCCTGATTTGCTTTTTCCTCGTCCCACTTTTCCTCCGGCATTTGGTAGGACGTAAGAACCATGCGAGGGCCATTGATCTCCGCGACCGTGCGAACGATAAAGGACTGATCCTTCTTTACCAGCACATAAAGTCCCTCGATGCGCGTATCCGAGAGCTGGTCCATGCCCAGAAGCGTGAAGCCGTTGGCGAGAACATAGTTGAGAAACCAGTTGCGCGCGGAAATGCTGTAATCCAATTCAAGCGCCTGGATGACGACTTCGCTCGATATCTCCATTGTTTGCGGCGCATAATATTTGGCAATCAGACCGAGGACCCGGTGGCTGACATGCGCCTCGTCTCCCTTTTTCAGGTCGATGGTCTTATCGCTGCTCGCCTTCTGCCAGCCCTTCGGCAGACGTATCTGGTAGGCAAGAAACTTGTCCGCAACGGGCGAGACCTCGTGCAGGTCGCTTTGATTTTCGAACTGCTCCTCGGTCATTGTTGTAAATCGCGGCATCTTTTTGATGTGCGACGGATCGAGCCCCTGCGCGGCCGCGCATTGCGCAAACATGACGATGATCCCGACAATCGCCGCGAGGCAGCCGACTTTAAGGCTGCTGAGGTACGATCGTGACAGGCGTGCGGTTCTTATCCAGTGCGACATAGGTAAATAGTCCCTCCGTAACTTTCTCATTCTGCCCGCCATCCTTGCGTTTGGCCCATGCTTCTATTTTAATTGTAACCGAAGTATTGCCGGTTTTCACCACGTCTCCGTAGAAGCTAACTTCGTCCTCGTAAAAGACCGGTTTGTGGAAAGCCATATCTTCGATGCCGCGCGTTGCAACCTCGCGCCCGGTATGGAGTCCGGCGACTTCGGTGGCGGCATCGTCCATTTGAGCCAGAACCCAGCCCCCGAACACATCGCCGAGATAATTCCTGTTCTCTTTGCCGGGGATAACTGTCTTGATTAACGTTCCCTGCGGTGGGGGGTCCGGCGCCGCTGTGCGCTGCGGACGTCCCGTGATCTCCAGACCTGTGGCAATATCGACCGGCTTGTGATTCTCATTTACCGCGACGAAGGTGAACATACCCTCTGTCACTTTGTTGTATTCACCCGTCGCGCGGCTTTCCGCCCAGCTCTCCACCTTGACCGTCAACGACGATCGGCCCTGACTGACCACTTCGGTGAAGATCTGGACAAAGTCGCCGACCTTCACCGGATTGTCGAACGACATTGCTTTTATTGCCCGTGTCACCGTCCGCCCGCCTGTATAGGTATGTGCACGTAAACCGGCAGCCTGATCCATTTCCGCCAAAAGCCAGCCGGCGCCTATATAATTGTCGGGAAGATCCTTATCCCCATGCTTGGCCGTATCCGTGTATTTAGGCGAAAGCTGGAACGTCAGCTTGCGTTCACCGGCGCCTTTGTTGAAAAAGCGACTAACGTTTCCATCTTCGTTCATAACTGGGGGCTTTCCACTGTCCGGTATTGTTTATCTATCTGTTTTTTATCTATAATAGCGTCCGGATCCCCTTAAGACTACTATAAACACCGATTGAGTAAACATTATGGCAGACCTTTTCAGCACCGCCTCGGCCAAGGGCGGATATACAGCCGCCGACATCGAAGTCCTTGAAGGGCTTGAGCCTGTCAGGCGCCGGCCGGGCATGTATATCGGCGGCACGGACGAACGCGCCCTGCACCATTTGGCCGGGGAAATCCTCGACAACTCGATGGATGAGGCCGTCGCCGGCCACGCCGACAAGATCGAAATGACGCTTAAAGACGACGGCAGTGTCCTGATCACGGACAATGGGCGCGGCATTCCGGTCGACAATCACCCGAAATTTCCCGGCAAGTCGGCTCTGGAAGTCATTTTCACAATGCTCCACTCCGGCGGCAAGTTCAGCGGAAAGAATTACGAGACGTCCGGCGGTCTGCACGGCGTCGGATCGTCGGTCGTGAACGCGCTTTCCGACTGGATGTGGGTGGAGGTGGCGAAGGACAAGCAAATCTATAGGCAGTGGTTCGCCCGCGGCAAGCCGACCAGCAAGCTGAAGAAGGAAGGCCCGGCCAGCGGACGACGCGGCACGACCGTCTGCTTCCATCCCGATGCGGATATTTTCGGGACTAAGGCGCATTTCCGGCCCGCTTGGCTTTACCAAATGGCGCGCTCGAAGGCTTACTTGTATGGCGGCGTGGAAATTCACTGGCGCTGCGAACCCGGCGTGTCCGATGGAAAAACACCGGTCGAAGAGACATTCCGCTTTCCGAACGGCCTGATGGATTTTCTTCACGCCGAGCTTGCAGACCGCGGCACGATCACCCCGGCGCCCTTTGCCGGGCAGGCCAATCTGCCCGACAAGGCGGGACGCGTCGAATTCGCGGTCGCGTGGCCTGAAGATGGCGAAGGCTTCACCCATTCCTACTGCAATACCATTCCAACGCCCCAGGGCGGGACGCACGAGCAGGGCCTGCGCACAGCGCTCGCCCGCAGCCTGCGCGCCTATGGCGACATGACAGGCAACAAGAAGACGTCGCTGATTACGGCCGACGATGTAATGGAAGGCGCCGCGGTGTTGCTGTCCGTGTTTATCCGTGACCCACAGTTTCAGGGCCAGACAAAGGAAAAGCTGGCCAGTGCCGAGGTCGTGCGTTGGGTCGATACGACGATCAAAGATCACTTCGACCATTGGCTGTCATCCGACCCGGCCGCGAGCAAAAAATTGCTCGAAACCATCATCGATCGCGCTGAAGATCGCAAGCGCCGCGCCGAAGACAAGAATCTCGCCCGCAAAAGCGCCACGCGCAAGCTGCGTCTGCCCGGCAAGCTGGCCGATTGCAGCCGGTCGGAGGCCGAAGGCACAGAACTGTTTATCGTCGAGGGCGACTCGGCAGGCGGGTCCGCCAAGCAGGCGCGCGACCGGGAGACGCAGGCCATCCTGCCCCTGCGCGGCAAAATCCTGAACGTCGTCAGCGCGACGCAGGATAAAATGCGCCAGAACCAGGAGATACAGGACCTGATCCTGGCCATGGGCGCCGGCGCCGGCAAGGATTTCAGCCCCGATGCCTTGCGTTACGAGAAGATCATCATCATGACCGACGCCGACGTCGACGGCGCGCACATCGCGAGCCTGCTGATTACATTCTTCTATACCCAGATGAAGGCACTGATCGAACAGGGCCGCCTCTATCTCGCCCAGCCGCCGCTCTATCGTCTGGTAAGCGGATCGTTAAGCGAATATGCGCGGGACGATGCCCACAAAGAGGAATTGATGAACACCACCTTCAAGGGTAAGGGAAAGGTCGACGTCAGCCGCTTCAAGGGCCTCGGCGAGATGCCGGCAAAGTCGCTGAAGGAAACAACCATGAGTCCCGATACGCGCACCCTGATCCGGGTCTCCCTGCCGCATGTGCTCGAGAGTATCGGCGTGATCGAGGCTTCCGGAAATGAGGTTGACGATCTGGTCGAACGCCTGATGGGCCGCAATGCGGATGCCCGATTCCAGTTCATTCAGGAGCACGCAGCGTTCGTGCAGGATATCGACATTTAGCCTTATCGTTAACCAATTCGAAGTGTCAGCTGTCAATCAACTTACTGTTAAATATAGCCAATCCAGAAAAAATACTTTTAACACATTATTGCGTTATGAAAATTTGACAATTCCCTTAATTATTTGTTAATCTCCCGGACATTCATCGGGAGGATTTTATGAACTTAAAGAAACTGGCACCTATATTTGCGCTTATGGCCGCGACCGGCCTCACAACCGCGCTGCCGGAAGTCGCAAACGCGCAGACTCCTATCTATAATCAGGTGCCCGCCCCGACGACAGCGCCCGTCTCCGCAGACAACTATTATGAAGCCGCCATCCCGCCCGGCTATTACGGACCGGCGATGACACAGCAAGGAATTAACGAAGTTGCCGCCCAGCCCATCGGCAATCCGCTCCGTTATGCGCGCAAAGGATTTACGCAAGCGACGCTTAGGGACGGCGAGCATATCGGCATCGAATACAACCTCGATCCGAATGGTAGAGCCTACATCATGGATCCGGATACCTTTGTTTACGACCTTAACAATCCGGCCGACCTGGAGCGCTGGAATCAAAACGTCAACTCATGGGAGCGCGCCAACGCCGACCAACAAGCAGCATATCAAACCGCGATGGCTGCCGGCGCATATTATGGCCCGCCGGTATTCATGGGCGCATTTACACCTTGCTGGCGTAGGCACGGAGGATTTGAGCTCGCGGTCGGCATCGGCGGCTTCGGCGTCGAGGTATTTGATCCATACGAATATCAGGTCGGTTATCCGGTTATCATCGAACCGGTATTCTACGGCCGCAACTGGGCTTACGAGCATATGCTACGCGAGCGGGAAATGTTCTATGAGCGTATGCATTATCGCCCCTACTATGGTGGCGGCGTGAATGTCTTCATCAACATTGGCGGCCATCGAGGTATCTGGGACGAGCACATTCCGGGTCACATGCGTCCATGGGACGGCCGCATTTATGGAGGCTTCGGCGGCCGCGGATTTGAGCGCGGACGTGAGTTTGAACGTGGACGCGAGTTTGAACGCGGCCGTGAATTCGAACGTGGTCGCGTCTACCAGCCCCATGTCGAACCGCGCCGTGTTGAGCCGCGGCGTGACTTCCCGAACGGACGTCAGAATAATCCTTACATCCATAACGGCGCGGGCGCCCAGCAACCGGTTCGCCAAATGCCGCCCCGTGAAGTGCCGCGGACGTTTGAGCCGCGCGGCGGTCAGCAAGGCGGCGGTCAACAAGGCGGCGGCCAGCAACATGCTTACCCGCATGGCGGACAAGTTGCCGGGGGGCATCACCAGCGTCACGGCTAAAGAACGATAAGTTTAGGAGGCGCGCCGGTTGTACTGGCGCGCTTTTTTTCGACAGCGTTACACCAGAATTTCAATGAACGTCAGAAAAAGAAATATCGTCCTCGGCGCGCTCGCAGCGGTTTTCGTGTTAGCAACATGGTTCGCGCTGTTCGGCTTCGGACTTCTGATGCAGGAGAAGATGCAAAACTTTCTCGCCCGTCACGGCATTGGGGAGGCATCTTTCATGTCCTACGGACACGGCGCAGGACAACAGATTGTATTTTCCGACGTCCGGCTCGATCCCGACGGATTCAGCACCATCGGCGCGATAACCGCGCGGCTGCGCTGGCTATACGTATTCTCATCGCAGCCATTTTCAGAGATCGTCATCGACAAACTGTCACTCACCGGCGAGATCGATGCCGATGGAAACGTTACGTTTGCCGGTCTGAACCCTGTTGCGCTCCTCCCGCTGGCCGAAACCGATAGTCTAATTCTCGATGCGGGAAAGATCGATCTTTCGACGAATGTCGGTGAAATCCGGGTCGACCTCAAGCTGCGCATGACGCGCCAGCCCGACGGCAGCCAGAAGGTTGAGGCTGCGGTATTCAGCAACCAGCACGAATTTACCGTCGACTCGCGCTGGGATGCAAAAATCGCGCGGGATGGAAAATGGAGCGCCACGGACGACTTACGGGACATGCGCATGAATCTTCCGCATCTGGTCGTGAGCCGGGTGAGCGGGTGGCTGAGCTTCGACGGATCCATGAGAGGCATATCGGCTGCCGCCGGACAAATTGATGCCGGACAGGTACGGATCGGCGATAAAACGATTTTTTCCCCTGCCCGTCTTACGATGGAGGGGCCATACGACGCAAGCCACGTCATACTGCACGGCGACGTTAAAGCCTATAACGGAATGTCGCTTACGGCTGAAATCATACACAGTGAAGGCAAGGCCATGGTCGCTGCATCTGTTGAAGCAAAAAAAATCGACGACATGCTGTCTTTCCTGACTGATTTGCGTGAAGACATGCAAAAGGCGTCGCCGCATAGTAGCGCGCTGACAACGCTACTGCTCACACCCGGCAATCTGGAACGCATTCGCACCGAGGCGGCGAAAATGACTTACGATTCAGTCGTTCTTAATATCGACGGGCCCATGGGCAATCTATCAGGCGTGATGGCGATCAAATGGAATGGGCGCACTACCGGGCGTATTGCTCTCAGCCCCGGCGAGCCCTGACCGTCACTTGGTACGGACGTACTGCCGCCACAAACCGTCATCTTTCTCGTTTTCGCGCTCCGGTGTGTCATAGCCGCCGAGACCCTTCAGGCCGATGCGGAACATGACACTCGTCCCGTTATCACCCGAAGCGTCCGTCGCAATGTTTCTTTCCGCCGTGAGATTGAACGACATACAGCAGCCAAAATAGTCGATGCCCGCAACCGCGCGACGGAGTCCTGGATCTTCGCCGAAGTCGTTGATGGCGCCGCCGCGAATGCGCCATTCATGGGTAACGTCGTAGGAGATGTTGTTCTCCATCTGCTCCCGGCTGGTGACGATATCGGTACCTTCAAGCGCTTTCGTGAACACGAAGCGCGAATTGAAGCGGAACCGGTCCCAGTCGGCAAATCCACTTACCTCATGCCGCTGCGGCGCCAATGTCACGCTGTCGAGCAGGAAGCGGTAATTCAGGCCGTAGCTATTATCGGCACCTGCGGCAATCTGGCCCACAACGTCGGAATTGTTGTGAGACAGCCCCGAACCGGTGGGAAACGGGTTGTTATGCGTGCTCAGGCGCGTGCTTTCACCCAGAAATATATTGCCGTAAGCGCCGTTGTACCCGTAAAGACCGGTGCGTACGCCATAGGTGACGTGCGCGCCGTCCTCGACCCGATCGAGACCGGGAAAACGGTTGTAATCGAAAATATTATTGGCATCGAGCTCGACGTCCTGGCTGTCCTCGTTCGGGATAACGGATTTGTTCAGATTGCCCGTGGTTGAGGCCGATATGGCGGCGATTGGCTCGACCATGGCCTGCATCTTTTCAAACGGTCTGGCAAAAGGATACGCGGTCGTCAGCTGCGCATGAGGATAAAAGCGCGCCGCCTCCCCGGCCGAATTCGTTCCCGCGGGGACGGTTGTCGGGTCGCGGTTGCTGATGTAATAGAGATCGCCGCGCCCACCGGCGTCAAATGTGTTCACCAGTCCGAAGCCGGTCACGTACCGGCGCTGCCATCCGACGTCGCTGCTGAACCGGTTCATGTCCTGGCCGCTGCCGTTGCGGTGAAGGCCGAGCATGGAAGCATCAAAATTCCACCGGCCGCCAAACGTTCCATTCGGATCGCCTAGGAGGTTGATATTGATTTGCGGCAGGACGTCAGGCTGGTCGGTGCGGTCCTGATCCACCCGCACGTCCTGGAACGCGAAAAGTTTTCCGGATGCATAATTCCGACCTGAAAAGCGCTCCAGATAAATCTGATTGTCGAGCACGCCGGAATGGTCGAAGTCGTATTCGCGCAGATACTCATCGTCCGTTGTGAGCCTGACCGCCTCTCCGGCGCGCCACTTGTCGTCGATGTCCCACAAACCGTCGGAGAAAAAGTGTCCGCGCCAGCGGTTACCCTTGTCGACGTCCTGAGACCCGATACTGTCGGTCCAGTCCGCGTGAGTGAGACTGCCGCGCAGGTCTATTTGCGCCTGATCGAAACGCTGGCGGTAATCCGCCAGCGCTACCGGCTCCTTGTTGGTCGCCAGTTTCGCGCCCATCGTGAGGTCGCGATCCGGGGCAATGGCCCAATAGTAATTTTCGGTAAGAATAATGCCCAGATTGCTATGGAAGTTGAATTGCGGCGTCAAAAGTCCGCTCTTCCTTTTTTCCTTCCCGTCGGGGATGGAAATGTAGGGCGTCCACATTCCCGGCACGCCAAAGAAATCGAGCTGTGCCCCCTTCGCAGAAATGCGGTGCGTGTCCTCGTGATAGACGATCTGCCGCGCCTTGATTTGCCACGCCGGCTTGTGTTTTCCGTCTTCCTCGCATTCGCAAGGTGTGTAGGTCGCCTCGTGCATGGTCTTCGTCTTGCCATCCTGCTCACCGCTCTTGGCGGTAAAGCGTCCGCCGGACGAAAGATAACTTTCGAGCCCCTTGACGAAACCCTTGCCCATTTTCTGTGTCAGTTGCACCTCGTCGGCGAAATGGACGTTGCCATTGGGCTCGCTGATGACGACGTTGCCACGCGCTGAAACCGTATCAGTCTTCAGAAAATAGACGACCTTCTCGGCGCGAAGAATTCTGCCCGCCTGCACGATTTCGACATGTCCGGTCGCGGTTATGGTTTGCCCCTGCTCGTCATGCTCGAGCTGGTCGGCCGTGAGGTCGAGAGGCTCCTTGTCTGGATTTTTGCTCTGACCCTTTTTGGCAGACGGCGGGGATGGCGGGCGCCGCTGTCGTATATCCTGCGCCTCACTGTACCGCTCCACCTGCGTCGTTGCCGCCGGTTCATCGGCTAGCTCGAAGGGTCTCGGAAGGATAGCCTTGCGCCACGGCGCGTCGTCTGCGGTCGGTGCGCTCATTTCGCGGTCCGCCGATGATATTTGCGCCACCGCCGGCAACGCAATCGTCGCCAGAAGAATGGAAAAAAGGGCGATGGAATACTGCCTGTTTGAGGACATAATGAGACTGAATCCGGGAAACCTCCCGCGGATTCTGCGGGGAAAGAAGCGGTCAAGTCAAGCAAGCCTACCCCGGATTCAAGCCTTTATAAACGAATTTAGATCAGCTATTTGCGACGCAGGAAATCGGGAACATCATCGCCGAATCCAGCAACCTTGACGGCCGGCGCTGCTTCTTCCTGGCGGGGCCGACGTTCCTGATAATGCGCCGGCTCATGGCGCGGCGGCGGCGTTGGCCGTTCCTGCGGCGACGAGCGACTACCCGGGCGATCGTGGTGGTCACGGTGGCGGTGGCGTCCTCCGCCACGATCGCGGTCGTGTTGCCTTTCCCGCCCGCCTTCGCGGCCATGCCCGCCGCGACTGCCTTCTTCCCGACCACCGCCGCTGTCAATTTCAACGACGGGGATTTTCTGTTTAAGAAGGCGTTCGATCGCATCGACGAACTTCTCATCGTCGCCCCGCGACGCGATAGACCATGCGGTGCCGGTCATACCGGCGCGGCCGGTGCGGCCGATCCGGTGAATATAATCTTCCGCCGCGAACGGCACGTCGAAGTTGAACACATGCGAGACGGCAGAGACATCGAGGCCGCGCGCAGCGACGTCAGAGCATATGAGCAGCACGATCTTGCCGTCCTTAAAGCTCTGAAGAGTCGCGTTGCGTGCGCTCTGCGGCATGTCGCCGTGCATCGGCGCCACGCTATATCCCTTGCGTTCCAGCCAGCGTGCAAGCTCGCCGATATCTTTCTTGCGATTACAGAATACGAACGCGTTTTTGACCTCTTCCTTACGGATGATCGCGTCGAGAACCCGGCGCTTGCCGTCGCGGCTGGTCCAGACCAGCGATTGCTTGACCGTCGTAGCGGCCGAGGATGTCGGTGTGACGGCGATCTGTTTCGGATTGCTCAGGAACTTGTCGGCCAGTTTTTTGATTTCGGGCGGCATAGTGGCCGAGAAAAGCAGCGTCTGACGGATCGGCGGCACAAGGCTGACGATCTTCTCGATGTCGGGGATGAATCCCATATCGAGCATCCGGTCCGCTTCATCGATGACAAGAATTTTAATATCGCTAAGCAGGATATGCCCGCGCTCGAACAGATCGAGCATGCGGCCCGGCGTAGCGATAAGGACGTCGACACCGCGATCCAGCAACTTCATCTGGTCGCCCATGGATTCGCCGCCCACCAGCAGGGCATGCGTCAACTTGTGATATTTGCCGTAGGTGTCGAAATTTTCGGCGATCTGCGCCGCGAGTTCGCGCGTGGGCGAAAGAATCAGCGAGCGCGGCATGCGCGCACGGGCCCGGCCGCCGTACAGAATTTCGATCATCGGCAGCGTGAACGCAGCCGTCTTGCCCGTGCCCGTCTGCGCCAGTCCAACGACGTCGCGGGTCATAAGTATGGTCGGAATGGCCGCTGCCTGAATGGGCGTTGGGGTCGTATAACCGCGTTCGGCGATGGCTTTCAATACTTCGGGGCCGAGCCCCAGATCTTCGAAACTCATAAATTGATGCTTATCTGATTCAGGATGCGAATTTATTAACGAAATTCAGGCAATTATGCAAGCTAATTAAAGTTGTCGCCTTTTAAGTCAAGGATCCCTCAGGGATATCTTGTCCATCAATCGCTGAAGCCATCGCCCCATTCAAGGCGTCGGAGATCCTTATGCCGCAGGTCGCTTTTCGGAATATCCAGCGTATGCGCCGATCCATTTGAATCACATACCTGCAGCTGAAGTACCTTCGTCCCCGAAGGATGGCCAAGAATGCGGTTTGAAGGAACGGCAAACTCTTTCCGACCGAATGCAATGAAGGAGAATTTCTCGTCCTCGTAGGGCAAGCTGGCTTCCTTCACCTGCCGGTGCAATTTGCTGCGCTCAACGCGTACGGAAAAATGGCACCAGCGGTCGGTCAGGTTGCGAAGCGGGCAAGGACCGGATTGCGGACATGGCGCGAGGATATAGGCGCCGTGTCGCGTCAGCAGGTCGCGCGCGCGTTGGATTACCTTGCTGCCCTGCGGCGTGCCGGGCTCAATCAGCAGCAACATGGCGCCCGTCGCCTTCCAGAGCTTATGCAGCACCTTGTCGAGATCCGCTTCCGGCAATTCATTGAGTATGTATCCCGCAGTGACAAGATCGTAATTGCCTATCAGCCCGGCATGGTTGATCGACTGCGTCATCCATTCCGCCGGCATGAACAGGCGCTCGAACAATGCCTGCCCCGCCGTGCGCAGATGCTCATTCGGCTCGATCAGCGTAACCATCCCCGGACTCCAGATTTCCCGCGCCGCCAACGCGACCGTTCCCGGACCGGCGCCGACATCCAGCACCCGCTGCGGCAAATAGTTCGGAATGATCTTGCGGGTAATTTGCATGGCGCGCTTTGCGGCTGCATATGTGGCCGGAAACCGGGTGGCCAGATAAGCTCGTGCCTCGGCGTCGTTTGCAATTTGAAATGCCCCGTCGCGTTCGCGATAACGCTCGGACACCGCACCGGCCGCGGCACGCAACTCACGGCCGGTTTCTTCCTGCGCAAGCTCTTCGAGTACGGCGCGTATATCCGGCGGCAACTGCATCAGCCCGTAATCCTTTTTGCGTTTTCATCCGCACTTGGCGGCTCGAACATTCCCGTCCATTCTTCCAGTTCGTGTTCGGCGACCGGAAAAGTCGCCGGGGGAAGATTTCGATTCCGGCTCTCCAGCCTGCTCCATAATATATCGCGCGGGACGTCGAGGAAAATGAGTTCGGTTTTAGCGCCTAGTCGCACCATCCTGTCCCGGAGCATCAGGCGCTCTTTCCGCGACCAGAAGCCATTCTCGAGAATGACATCGAGGCCGCGGGACAGCATTTTCTCCGTCAGATCGAACTGCAGCGCCTCGACAACATCGCGCACGGCATAGAGTTTGTTGCGATCACGGGCGATGTCATCGCCATACAATGCGACAATCCATTCATCCGCACATAAGCGCAGTGATCCGCGCTCTTTCTCAAGCTTTTTTGCCAGAGTCGTCTTACCGGCGCCGGGCAGCCCACAGATCATGGTTAAAACAGGCATTGAATTCCCTTCCCTGCCTGTTATATCAGGCCTTTAGCGGTGATGACGCCGCCGGGTCAAGGTGCTATTCTCTCCCCAAAACGCTGTGAGGGCAATATGAAAACCGCGCTAATCGATCATCTCGCCTCCGAAATCAAAGCCATCGAGAAAAACGGGCTCTACAAGAAAGAGCGCGTGATCGCCTCGCCGCAGAGTGCTGAAATAACAACCAGCGGTGCTAAGGTCCTGAACTTCTGCGCGAACAACTATCTTGGCCTTGGCGATGATCCGGGCCTCGTCAAGGCGGCCCAGGCCGCGCTGTCAAAATACGGCTTCGGCATGGCTTCGGTACGTTTCATCTGCGGCACGCAGGATATCCACAAGGACCTCGAACGCCGGCTCTCCAAGTTCCTCGGCACCGACGACACGATCCTCTACTCCTCATGCTTCGACGCCAATGGCGGCCTGTTCGAGACGCTGCTGGGCGAGGAGGACGCGATCATCAGCGACGAACTTAACCATGCCAGCATCATCGACGGCATCCGCCTCTGCAAAGCCAAGCGCTTCCGCTACAAGAACAACGACATGGCCGACCTCGAGCGTTGCCTGAAGGAAGCGGCTGGCTGCCGCTTTCGCATGGTCGCGACGGACGGCGTGTTTTCGATGGACGGCACGCTCGCGAACCTGCCCGCTATCTGCGACCTAGCCGAGAAATACGAAGCGATGGTCATGGTCGACGACAGCCACGCCGTCGGCTTCATCGGCGACAAGGGCGGCGGCACGCCCGACCATTTCGGCGTGCGCGACCGCGTCGATATCCTAACCGGCACTTTGGGCAAAGCGCTCGGCGGCGCCTCCGGCGGCTATACCTCCGGCAACAAGACTATCATCGAGTATCTGCGCCAGCGTTCACGGCCCTATCTATTCTCGAACACACTTGCTCCGGTTATCACGGCAACCTCGATCGCCGTCCTCGACCTGCTTGAGCGTAACGGCACCGCTATGCGCAACAAGCTCAGGCACAACGCGACCTATTTCCGCGAGAAGATGACCGCGCTCGGCTTCGACCTCGTTCCCGGCCAGCACCCGATTATCCCGGTCATGATCTACGACGCGGCGCTGGCGACAAGGCTCGCGGACGAAATGCTCAAGCTGGGAGTTTATGTCATCGGATTCTCGTTCCCCGTCGTCCCGCAAGGCAAGGCGCGCATCCGCACGCAAATGTCCTGCGCGCATGAAAAGGAACATCTCGATAAAGCGATATCCGCCTTTGCCGAAGCCGGCAAGAAGGTCGGTGTCCTGAAAGGAAAAGCGGCATGAAAGGCCTAGCCAAAGCAAAACGCGAACCCGGCATCTGGATGCAGGACAACGCCCCGATCCCTGAGATCGGGCCCAATGACGTCCTCATCAAGATCAGGAAATCGGCCATCTGCGGCACCGATTTGCATATATATAAGTGGGACGAGTGGGCGCAGAAGACGATCCCCGTCCCCATGATCACCGGTCATGAGTATGTCGGCACGGTTGAGAAATTCGGCGACGAGGTCCAGCACCTGAGGAAAGGCCAGCGCGTCTCCGGCGAAGGCCATATTGTCTGCGGCTACTGCCGTAACTGCCGCGCTGGCAAGCGCCATTTGTGCCGCAATACCGTAGGCGTCGGCGTAAACCGTCAAGGAAGCTTCGCTGAATACCTGTCGCTGCCAGCCAGCAACGTCTTCCCTATTCCTGATGAGATTTCCGACGAACTTGCCTCAATCTTCGACCCGTTCGGCAACGCGGTTCACACCGCTCTGTCGTTCGATCTGGTCGGCGAAGATGTGCTGATCACCGGCGCAGGCCCGATCGGTATCATGGCTGCCGCCGTCTGCCGGCACGTCGGCGCACGGCACGTGGTTATAACGGATGTGAATCCATATCGCCTCGACCTGGCGAAGAAGATGGGTGTGACACGCGCGGTCGACGTGTCGAAGGAGAACCTCAAGAAGGTCATGTCGGAGCTCAAGATGCAGGAAGGCTTCGATGTCGGGCTCGAGATGTCCGGTAATGCCGACGCCTTTCGTAGCATGCTCGACGTGATGAACAACGGCGGCAAGATCGCCCTGCTTGGCATTCCGCCCGGCGAGATCGCCATCGACTGGAACCTCGTCATCTTCAAAGGTCTGATCATCAAGGGCATCTACGGCCGCGAGATGTACGAGACCTGGTACAAGATGACGGCGCTGCTGCAGAGCGGCCTGGATATCACGCCGGTCATCACCCACCGCTTCAAAATTGCCGACTACATCAAAGGCTTTGAGACGATGAAGTCCGGCAATTGCGGCAAGGTCATTTTGGAATGGTAAAATGCCGCTACTGAAACGTCTGAGTATACTGCTACCGCCGGTTTTCTTTATTATCGCCGTACTGGTGGTGCATCACGAGCTCAAGGCATTCCAGCTCGATGACCTCAAGAACGCCATCCTGAATCTGCCGCAGCACGTTATCATCCTCGGCTTCGCTCTTACGGCGCTCAACTACGCCACCATGTCGTTCTACGACTGGCTGGCGCTGCGCTATGCCGGGCAGAAGGTGCCGTTGCGCAAGGTGCTGCTGGCCTCCTCCATCGCCTACTCGATCAGCAACAACACGGGTCACGCCCTGATCTCGGGTACCTCCGTGCGCTACCGCTTCTATACCAAATGGGGCGTGCCGGGGTGGGAAATCATCAAAGTTTCCGCGTTCCTCGCACTGACCTTTATCGTCGGCATCTTCACGCTCGAGGTCATCAGCGTCATTGGCATGCCGCGTCATTTCTGGACCGAGATCGCCACGCCGACCCCCGTTTACGTCACCGCAGGCATCTGCGCGCTCTGCGTCGCCGCATATTGGACCGCGATACTGGTCATCAAAAAGCCGCTGAAAATTAAGGACGTGCAGATCAGCGCGCCGACGCCGGTCATGGCGCTGCTACAGACCGGCGTGGCCACGCTCGACGTTATGCTGGCGGGATCGATCCTCTATATCTTCCTGCGCGAAACCGTGCATATGTCGTTCCTTCCGTTCCTGACGGTTTATGCAACGGCTATCATTTTCGGCCTCGCCAGCCAGGTTCCGGGCGGTCTCGGCATCTTCGAGAGTACCTTCATGTGGATGGCGGCAACGGATGTGTCGTCGGCCGAAATCATGGGCGCGCTCATCGTCTACCGCATCGTCTATTATGTCGTTCCGTTGGTGCTCGCGGGCGTCTTCCTCTTCTTCCATGAAACACAGCATACATGGAACACTCTCAGCCGCAGCCGCGAACGCGTCGCGATTGTATTGAAGTACACCATCCCGCGCATCTATGCCCCCTTGCTGGCGGCGTCGGGCACCATGCTGCTCGTGTCGGGCGCCATTCCGGCGCTTCCTACCGACATTGCTTGGATCAAGACGCTCATTCCGTTAAGTGTGCTGGAATTCTCGCACCTGATGGGCAGCCTGATCGGCCTGCTGCTGTTGTTCCTTTCGCGCGGCGTCTTCCTGCGGCTCGACGCCGCCTATTACGGCTGCCTGATATTGCTCGCGCTCGGCATCGCCTCCTCGATGGTGCAAAGCATTCACTGGAGTCAAGCCGTCGCGCTCGGTGTCGTGCTCATGTTGTTCCTCCCGACCAAGCGCTACTTCGACCGCAAGTCGTCGCTGCTGACCATGTCATGGTCGCCGGCATGGGTGTTCATGGTCGTCGTCGTGCTGGCGGGCACCGTCTGGATCGGATTCTTCTCCCACAAGCATGTCGAATACGCGAGCGAGATTTGGTGGAAATTCAGCTTCAAGGACGACGCGCCGCGCTTCTTACGCGCCATGGCCGCGACGACCTTCCTGGCCGTTGCCTTCAGCCTCTACCGCCTGCTCGGCGTCGCGCGGCCGCTCGAGATCATGCGGCCAACCGAGGCCCACATCGAGCATGCGCGGCATGTCGCCGCTGCCGCCGCGCATGACACAACCGGCTTCCTCGCCATGCTGGGCGACAAGCAGCTGCTGTGGAGCGACGACGGCAACGCCTATATCCAGTTCGCGATGACGCGGCATTACTGGATTGCCATGGGCGACCCGGTGGGCGATCCGTCATGCTTTTCTCCGCTGCTCTGGCGGTTCCGCGAAAAATCCGACAAAGCGGGCGCGAAGGCCGTTTTCTACGAAGTTTCGGAGCAGCACCTGCCGCTTTACCTCGATCTTGGCCTGGCACTCCTCAAGGTCGGCGAGGAAGCGCGCGTTGACCTGCAGGGCTTCACGCTTGAGGGCGGCGCGAAGGAGAACCAGCGCAAGCTGCGCAACCGTTTTGACAAACAGGGATGCAAGGTCCGGTTTCTCGAACCGCACGAACTCGAAAAACAGCTGCCCGTGCTGAAAACCATTTCCGATCAGTGGCTGGCCATGAAGAGCGCCCAGGAAAAAGGCTTCTCACTCGGTTTCTTCAGCCTCGATTATCTGAGGCGCACGCAGGTCGCGGTAGTCGAGCAGAACGGGACGATCTTTGCCTTCGCCAATGTTCTGGGCCTCGACAACAAAAACGAAATCACCGTCGATTTAATGCGCTATGCGCCGGATGCGCCGGTCGGGACGATGGAATTCCTGTTCCTTGAGCTGATCCTGTGGGCACAGGAACAGGGCTATAAATGGTTCGACCTCGGGATGGCGCCGCTGTCGGGAATGGAGCGCCATCCGCTGGCGCCGCTGTGGCACAAGATCGGCACGCTGATCTACCACCATGGGGAGGAGTTCTATAATTTCGAGGGCCTCCACGCCTATAAGGACAAATTCAATCCCGTCTGGCGGGCGCGTTATCTGGCCTCCCCGCCCGGCCCCCGCCTGCCACTGGTCCTAATCAATATTGTGGCTGTAATTTCAGGCCATAAGGACCGCCCGGACGAAGAAATCGAGCGGGAAAAGGCCGCCCACGCCGAGAAAAAACCGGCCTGACGTTTTTTTCGATTGCCCAAATTGCCATAACCATACTAAGCTGCTGACCGGGTATAAGAAAAAGCATGAGCGATACAGCGGACGGGCAGCACGATCACGACAAAGACACACATGTTCATGGGAAAGAGCCCCATAAGCATGAAGGCGAATCATGCGAACACGGCGATCATTGCTGTGGCCATTGCGACCACGATCATGACGACCATGACCACGAGCATCCGCATGAACATGCGGAAGGTGAACATGTCCATGACGAAGAAGATCATGACCATGAACACCATGATCATGAACATCACGAGCATGAGCATGCGCCAAAAGAAAAATTCACACTGCGCGGCGCATTCCACAAGGTCGTCGACTACATAAAGAACAACAAAACCGAATCTGCGATCATGGGCACGACGGCGTCCATATTGCTGGCATCGACGGCGCTTTCACCGCCCCTGCTTCCGGTCACGCTGGCCGTTGCGCTGGGCGCGGCCTCGATTTACGCCATGAAGAAGACAAGCGATACCGCGCTCGACCACGCCATGGCCTTCGGCAAAAAGCTCAATATGCATCCCATGAAGCTGGGACTCTTGCTAGGAGCTCTGACAACCGTGCCTGAGATGGCAGCCTCCCTCATGGCGCTGGCTCAGGGCCAGACGCAAATTGCTTCGGGCAATGTGCTAGGCGGCAACGTGGCTCATACGCTTTTGATTCTCGGCGCAACGGCGGCCATCGCCGGAATCAGCGCGGGGAAAAAGGGGCTCAGCTGGGCTTTTAATACAAAAGTAATGGCCTGGGCCACAGGAATCTTTGCGGGCGCGATGGGACTGGCCACGGTCCTGCCCGACAAGGTCGACCAGTTCGTTCTGCCGGCTGCCGGCGCAGGCATGCTTTACATGGGCTATCGCTACCTGAAGGAGCGCCTGGTTGCGCGCGACCGCGATAATTCAGCCGCTGAAGCGGCAGGAGAAAAATGCGCGACCGGCGCCTGTCCGTTCCACGATCATGATCACGATCACGAACATGATCACGGCCATGACCATGACCATGAACACGGACATGAGCACCATGATCATGAACATAGCGACGATCCGCTCGATGACGGCCACAACCACGGCCACAGCCACGACGGCAAGACCGGACCGAACCCCGACAACATGCCGGCATGGTTCAATGGCTTGTGGACGGCGGCGGGCATGGTGGGACTCTCCGGCGCTGCGGCGCTGCTCGTTCATAGCGCGCAGCAGTTCGGCGTCGATGTCGGATTAAGCAAGGAATTTCTGGGCGCGGTCACTGTGGGGCTCGGTGTCTCCGTTCCGGAGCTTTACATGAGTATCAACTCGGCGCGCCGCAAGCAGAGCGAATTTGCGCTGGGAAGTGTCATTGGCTGCAATATCTTCACAACGCTTTTGGTCGGCGGCGCGGTGTCGCTAGCGGCGGGATTGCACCCCGATCTCATGAAGATCGCCACGCCCGGCGAGGCATTGAATGCCGCAGCTTTTGTCGGATCGGCGGGTCTGGCGACGGCGGCGCTGACCGCCAACAAAGGATCCTTGAAAAAATGGCACGGCTGGGCAAGCATGGGCATGTACGCCGCCTATGCCGCAGCCGCCCTGATGCTCGGCCATCAGGTCCCGACCGTTCAGCCGCCGCAGGCGACACAGACGCCGGTCATCCAACAACAGCAGCAGCTCCCCGCCCCGCTCAAGGCGCCGGCGATGCCGAAAGTCGTTCTCAACGACATGCCCAAATTCGTCGAGCCCGGCCCGGCCGCAGAATCTATGGCTCTACCGGAATCATACGAACCTCCGGCTCAGGAAACGAAAGAAGCACCGGCAACCTTTGCGCCCGCTGCACAGCAGCAGCATTTGAAACCGGCACCTTTTGCGCTATTCTGACTCCTGCAATACAGGGGCAGATATGGCAAAGACCGCTTTATCCTACATGTCCGGCTTCGGCAATGAATTCGCGACCGAAGCGCTTTCGGGCGCGCTGCCCCAGGGCCGCAATTCGCCGCAACGGATCAAATACAATCTCTATAACGAACAACTGACCGGCACGCCCTTCACCATGCCACGTGCGCAGAACCAGCGCGCATGGCTCTACCGCATCCGCCCCTCGGTCATCCACAAGCCCTACGAGCCCTATAAGCACAAATTCTTCAAGAGCGCACCGTTCGACGAGGTGGAAACGCCACCGAACCAGTTGCGCTGGAGCCCGGTCGACATCCCGAAAAAGAAAACCGATTTCGTCGACGGCGTCGTGACCATCGCCGGCAACGGCAACTCCTACGCATGGACCGGCCTCGGGATTCACGTCTATGCGGCCAATGCCTCAATGGACAAACGCTTCTTCTA
>DATJGZ010000027.1:0-11225 GCA_035494535.1 Patescibacteria group bacterium
GCCCCTGTGGCATAGGGCAGGGTGGCCGATATCGTGGGCATAGACGATGGCTTTGACCAGATCGATGCTTTCCTGGCCGAGGCCGAGATTGCGGCACAACGTCTCGCCGACATTCGAAGCGACGATCGTATGGGTCAGGCGGTTTTGTACCTGATGGTGAGTTCCGGGCCGGAACTGGAAGATGTCCTTGAGCCGGCGAAAGGCCTGCGAATCTGCGATGTGCTGTAAATCCTGATAAAACTCCTGCGTGTAACCGCGCGGATCCTGCGTTGCCGCCTCGTCGGGATAGGGACGGGTCGTGCCGTGCGCCTGGTCAGCCAGGCTACGGCTGTTGAAATCGACTAGGAGACGCGCATTTTGCATGCCAGCACTCTTTCTTATACCTATGACGGCTGCGCCGCCGCACTCACCTTCGCCGAGAAGTTTTTCTCGACCGTATCAACGTCGGTATCCGGCTCAACCGTCACGGTTGTACCCCAGAACTTTACTTTTACGGCTTCACGTGTAACCGTCGCCAGCGACGCAGCGGCGTCGAACAGGTTGACGCGAGAACCAGGAGGTATCGCCGAATAATGGTCGCCTTCGCGGTGCAGAACTTTTTGTCTGTTTTGTTCCCGTAGAGCTGCAAGAGCATCCGTAAGTTCGTCTTCTGATGAAATTTCGAACTTTATTCCCTCGTTTGTCATCAAATGAACTGGCACGCCATCCAGAGCTTTTGAGACCTTAACAGCTTGCTGAAAAGCAGTCTGCAACGGCTCGCCTGAATCCTGCTTATAAGTCGCCAAGCCTACGCCGGCTTTAAATTGGCCTCTTTCATAAGAAATCATTTCGCTCTCCCTGTTTAAATTTAAGCGTGCATCAATATATACAGGGCAGCAGTATTATGTCAATTAAAATCCTTGCGATTTGAGGATTATTTTATTCCTAATTATTGTAATTATATCAACGCGTTATGCGCGGATAGGTTGAGGGGCATTCCGTTCTTCCATACGCTTGCGCCGATTCTCAAGGATGGTTTTCGATTCTGCCGCAAATTTGTCCTGGAATTCGGTGCCCGACATCAATTTCCGGACCGCCTGTGAAAGGTCCGTCGCCGCATGGTTAAACGCCCCGCTACAATCGGGCGTACTGTTGACAGATATCGAGGATGGGTAGTTCCTGCGTGCTTCATCCGGGTTTTTGGCGTCGACCGGGAGATACTGGTGCTTCAGAAATTCTGCGTATTTGTCAGGCGCCAGAATTCTTTCGACGTGGCCTTCACCAGCTTTGCGCGCGCTAATGAAAAGCGGTGTCGCCTGTATGAGGCCATATCCATACTCCTCACCGCCATATTTCGTCTCGAGGAGAACCGCATCATCGAATTCGTCCGCATAGGATGGCCAGTTCAATGTAAAATTCCGCATGGCGGTCATGCCGCGGAAATGATCGGCCAGCCTGCCGTAATGATCCTGCCAGGCGTTTGATGCCATGAAATAGTCGTTCTCGCTCAGCGTCAGCCCAAACATCGCAGTCGCATAGCCCGCGTCGCGCGCTTTTGTCACGGCGCGGATCATCTCATTCTTATGATCGCCCATTTCCACGAAGGCTATGGACAGGCCGCGTTTAAGAGCTGCATCAACGATCTTGCCGACGACATGGTAGTATTCATCGACCATCAGAGGCGATTTTTCCGCATGCTGGTAATGGTCGCGTTCCTTGAATTCCGGTACGGCCGCCATCGAGACCGGCGAGATGGTCACGAATGAATCCGGATCGATCAGCTTCTCGCGCTCAAGCAGCCGTTTGACGTAGGTCATGCCGACGGACATGCCGCCGCCGACGGAAATGAACTGCTTTTCCGGCGTCGGCTTTTTACCTGCCAGGTGTTCGTCGACGATCCGCTGGTGCAGCGCAGCGCGTTCGGCCGTATAGCCGTCTTGGTTGCCTTTGTATGCGACAGCCGTCGGCGTGATGCCCTGCTTGTTGGGATTCAACGGATCCGCCAGGGCGCCGGTCGCATATTGCTTTATGGTTTCGGCGGAAACGGTCATCGCGTATAGGCCCCGGGATCATTAAATACTTGCGGCGAGCCCGTAGCGAGCAGGACGACGCCTTCCTCTTCAGGCTCCAGTTCAAGACCTTCGCTTTTCATGTTGAAATGGTCGCGCAACATGCTGTCAGCCAGGGGGCTGGCGAGGCTTCTGATGGCCGGTACCGTAATACTTTCGTAGATTTCGCCCTTGAGAATCGGACCGATTCCGTAGAGCCGGATGGGATCGGTGGTATTGGTTCCGAGCAGATGCATCTGCTCGTCGCACTCCACGCCGCCGAGCGGATGCTGCGCCACAAGCTGGCGCCGTTCGAAAGCCTTCATGATCGATGACATATGCTCGATCTTGCCCGAGGGGCCGGTGTTGTTGATGATCTTGTCTGTGTGCACGACGTCATAGGTTTCCCTGCCGGAGTCGATCAGGACGTCGAACCCTCCGGCCTCGGATGGCGACACGCTGAAAACGCCGCCGCGAATCTGGAGCCGCGGCTGTTCGGATCCGTCGTCCGCCGTTGCTTTCTCGTTCTGGAGTCTTGTAATCAGGTCGTGATGTTCCTGCGGGATCCGGAAACGCGCGTGGCCCCAGAAGAACCCGTAATTATTGACGAAATTCAGTTTCTCCTGCCGGGACAGAAGACCCCAGATGCGGTTCGTGTCGGGGATAAGCGAGTCGACCACCTCACGCCAGCTATAGCCGTTCTTCTCGGCCGTGACCCGTTCGCGCAGGAAGAGATTTTTGAGCTGCTTTGCCGTGATGTCCTTACCGGCTGCATATTGTGCCTCCAGCTTCTCCACGGTCAGAACCTGCCTTTGATAAGGGCGGCTGGTAGGGCCCGCGACCTGCGGGGTCAGCCCGTTATTCGAGGCAAGCGTGAACCGGCCTTTGTAGCCGTTGACCAGCGCAGAAAATACCGCAAAGTGTGCGCCATTACCCGTTCCGATCAGAACGGTGTGGTCGGTTTCGTTGACATTTTCGGGAGCAAGTCCGCGATCGTCCAGATTGTAATATCCCTTCGTTCCGCCGAGGCCGGGCAGGGGCTTGGGCTCGACATTGCCCGTTGCCAGAACGATCGCATCGCCCTGAAGGATTTCGCCGTTGGAAAGTCTGATATGCGCATGTGAATCCTGCATCCAGCCATCAAGCGCTTCGGCTCCGGATTTTATCTTTACCGTCACGTGGGAATCGGTGCCGTTATGGGCGTTCATCAAATCCTGAAGCCGCTCGCGAAGATAAAATCCATATTGGTTGTGCGTGACGAACGCCGTCGGATCGAAGCCGGTTTTCTCGTCATAGGGTAGTTCTGGGGCGATCTGGCGCCATTCAGCCGGGTGGTGATTGATGTAATCGACGAAGTCGCCTTCGTGCTCAAGCCCGAGAACGCCGATCGGGTTCGCCATCGGAACTGACACGTGGTAGCGGTTGAATGTATTTCCCCCCATCTGTTTCTTCGGATCGACAATCGTAATCGTCATGTCCGCCGCGTCGGAGGTGCTTTCGCGAAAAACCTGAAATTTATCAATAAGCTGCGAAGTAAGCGCTATGCCACTGAAACCACCGCCTATAACAATGAACTGTTTGTTTTGCTCCGCCATCGCCAACTCTATTTTCAATAATATGTTTTTTGTTGCGGCTACCGTACCATAGATTTTTCATATTGTCATTCGCAAATTTTCTGTTTTTCAAATTTTTTTCGATTTATTCCTTCGCCAGTGCGGGTTTAGTGCGTTTCTATTCCAACTTTTGAACCTGGCACATATGGTCGGTGCAAATGGCGCGGTATTTCGCGCGCAGCTCGGGCGGCCGGGGACAGTCGATCACGGGAATGGCGCGTGCGCGGCGGACCTCCTGGAGATGCTGAACGTTCACCGACAGCGGTTCGTAAGTCACTTCGCAATAGTTGGTTTCGATTAAATGGCAATCGGAATCGGCATCGCAGGCGTAGGCGGGGTTCGCGTCCTGTGCCGTCGTCGTTTTCCGGCATGCCACAATAAAACTCTTGAGTGCCGTTTCGCAGTCCACGCATGACGTGATATTGAAGCAGGCCGATTGCATCGCGTTATAGGCAGCGCGGCAGGGTCTAGGCGACCGCCGGGGCAGGGGCGCGGTGCGGCCTGCGATATCGTATCCCTTGCAGAGATTCTCGTCCGCGACGTCCTGCTCGTCCACGGTTTCGTCCTGCTCGTCAGCCGCGTCGAGCGGATCTACATCCTCTACTTCAGGCGCCCATTCTACGATCCTCTTTTGCAATGCGGACAGCTTTTCCGGCGGAAGCGCCATCTTTATTTCTTCACGTATGGCTACAGTTTTTTTGTCCAGGGGACTCGCAGAAATCGTGATCCAGAAGTAGGCCTCGCTGTAATCCTGCGGCACGCCCAGGCCCCGTAGATACAGATAGCCGAGCCGATTCTGTGCTCTCGCATTTCCTTGGTCGGCGGCACGTTCGTACCAGCCTGCGGCCTTGCCGTAGTTCTGTTTTACGCCGTCGCCGTCCTCGTAGTGTTCGCCGAGCAATACCTGCGCGTCGGCGTCGCCGCGAGGCGCCCGGTGGCGCAGATCCTTTATGATGACGGCAATGGCGTCCTTGTCGGGGCCGGCGTCGTCTTTGGGAACGGCATCGAAATTGGGCAGCGGACGCGCGCCTTCATCCGCAAGAACCGCATGGGGCAACCAAAACCCCAGCACCAAAGTCAGGCATATCGTCCGGATTGTATCGTTCATGTTGTATTTAAAAATCTTTGTTTATTCGTAATATTAGATTGGATGAATATTCGGGCGATTAAAGCTCCTCCTCATAGGGTTTTCTCACCTTCTTGGAGAACTTCGGGTCGGCCGCGCCAATGCGGGCGAAATTTTCCTGTGCCATTCGCAAGCTTAGGGCGCCATTGGGACCGCCACGCACTGTGTCTGCGTCGTGTTCGTCCTGCCCGTCGTCCTCCCAATAACATACCGGGCAGATTTCAAAGCCGGCGCGTCCTAGCAAGGTTTTGAACCTGCAACACGGACACTTGTAGGTCGGAACACCTTTGGCAGGTTTCGAGACGTTTTTAAAAAAATCCACGAACTACTTTTTCCCCGCCAACCGGCGGCTTAAATTACGAAAACTACGCAATTATCGCATTAATTTCTACGAAAATCATTGATAGAATTTGGATCCTAAAAGGAAGGAGCGAGGATGAACGCCTCGAAACGCCGATTATTCGCCGAACCTCTTTTTGCCGCGTTGGAAGTATTACTTGAGGTTGCCCGGCAGACAGAGACGGAACGGGTGGTACCGGTTCCCAAAATTGCGGCCGCGCTTAATATTTCCGTGTCGTACGTGGAGAAGCTTGCTAGAGATCTGGGCCGCGCGGGCTTGATCAAAGCCGAGCGAGGCGTATACGGAGGATTTCGGCTGAACAAGCCTCTCGAAGAAATATCGGTTGCTGCCGTTGCCGATGCGGTGGATGTCGGCCCGCCGAATGAAGACGTCAGCGGTTCACGAGCCCAGGCACAGAATCTTCGGGGTCAACTCGCCCCTTATAATCAACGTGTATTGGCCAGGATAACAGTGGCGGACGTAGTGAAAACTAATTTGGATGAATACAAAATATTTGAAAAATGACGGCGAAGGACACTAATGAATAATTTTAAGAACGCGACGGACACGGTAATTATTCTGCCGGAAACAGATGACCACACTCTGTGCGTCGAGTTAACCGGCCTGATCCGCCGCGAGGATTTCAGGCGGAGTTTCAAGGAGCCCTTGCAGAAGATCATTGAAAATAACGGCTTCTATGATGTCCTGATTCATCATCTGCCGGATTTCAAGGGATGGGAGGAGGATGCGGCTGATCTGAGCATGCAGACGGTTATCGAATCCGCCAAGTACGGCCGCCGACGCGCCATGATCAACGCGCCTGAGAAATTCATTCTGATGCAGAAGATGTCGGGAGAAGTATTTGGCGGCGAAACCCGTTATTTCGGCCCGGGGCAGTTTCAGGCCGCGCTGAATTGGGTCAAGGGCCGCGAACAAAAAGGCGGCCGCGCGAATGCACTGGAGGAACGAAGGATCGAGATCGAGCAGGTTGAAAACAGCTCCGAACTGGCGGCCGGCCTGCTAAAAGTGATGGCAAACGACAAACGCCTCATGATCCTGTGCAAGCTCTATGAAGGCGAAAAAAGCGTGAAGGATCTTATGGTCTCGGTGGGCATGGAGCAATCGGCTTTGTCTCAGCATCTGTCGTTGATGCGTGAAAAGAGAATAGTGAAAACGCGGCGCGACAAGCAGTCGATCTATTATTCCCTGGCGAATCAGCCCATCGAGGATTTGATGCGCGTCCTTTCTCAAATTTACAAATCTTGATCGTTTCTTCCTGGAAAAACGGAGAGACAAGCGTCGCGTGTTTGGTGTGATAATGCTCTCTCAGAAAATCTATTTGCAAGTCAGGCTGCACGTACAGCTTCCGCGTTCACACGCTGCGACCCCATCTGTAAGGCAGGTTGTTCCTTTGCCGGCATCCTTGCAAAATGCCGTACATTCGGATTCCTTCTTGCAGGACGGAGGTGCAATCTCCAATTTGACTTTGTGTAAAAAACAAAACTTCCAGAATTCCGTCAGATTGGCTTCGCTGCCAAACAAAAGGGGTTTCTTGTAGGAATTTCGCTGAGCGGGAATCCAGTGAATTCGAGCGTCAGCCGGAAGTTGTGAAACCATTTGTTCCAGCGCGTCTAAAGATTTCGCGGAGTATTTAGGATCTACGTTTGATCTGTAGGCGATGCCGGGATACAGGGCGAATTCCTTTCCGCCGACGTCATCCAGGAAATATTCAGCCGTGTGCAGGGGCCCATTGGGTCCGAGCGTATTTTCGATTTTGCATTCCGTTGAAACCAGTGCAAAGGCCGCGCCTTCAGGCATGAATTGAGGCTGTCCATTACTATCGTACCCGCCTATGACGGAGGCCGTTACGACCCAGGCGAGGTTTTTGTCGTCCCTCTCATCCGCATTAAGCGGTGAGGGCGGGCGAGCTTTAAAGTCACAACCATGGCTTGAACTGCAAAAATATGTGAACCGATAATCTGATTTTACAA
Source organism: Patescibacteria group bacterium (assembly GCA_035494535.1). Lineage (GTDB taxonomy): Bacteria > Pseudomonadota > Alphaproteobacteria > Micavibrionales > Micavibrionaceae > JACQIJ01. Next base: position 7,098 of record DATJGZ010000027.1, read on the forward strand.
CGGCAATTGCGTTATCTTGTTGACAGGCGGGAGGGGTTTCACCAGCTAACGCGCGTGCAGGCAGCAGGAAGCTGACAATAATAAACAGAGCAAAGAATCGCATTCGCGCGGCCCCTGTGAAAATGGAAATTACGACAACCGCCCGATTATCTCATTCCCGGCGCAAAAAATCATGCGTAGAATTGGATATCAATATGGGGCAGGGACCGCCGGTATGTTTGAAATTTTTCACGAAGTTCCCGTTAAATGCAGTGCCCGGAAATTGTACGGAGCCATTACTGCAGAAAACGCGATATCCAATTGGTGGCTGAAAGGCAGCCGCTACGAAGCCCGGGTAGGGGCAGTAAATAGTTTCCCGTTATCTGATGGCAGCGGGCAAATTCGAATGAAGGTACTGGAGCTGATCGAGGGAAAGAGCCAGAAGTGGCTTTGCGTCGAGCACAAACATATTGACTGGATTAACACCGAAGTATCGTTCGAAGTGGTTCCTGAATCCGCGGATACTTCTGTTTTGAGGTTCAAGCATTCCAATTGGAGAGAGAGATCGGGAGTTTTCGGTCGCGTTAGTTTTTACTGGTCTGCCTTGTATCTGCGAAATCTGAGAGACATGCTTGAGGCGGGCAAATTATGAGCCGGGATCGAATAAATTTTTCATGACAGAAGATACTTCCTTTTCAACCGTTGCATTTCCATCCAGATACTAAAACATCAGTTGCAAAATTTTGCGTCAAAAACCATCCGATAAAATGATTGATTTCGTCTTGGGGATAACGGTTTAATACGTTTACGTAATATTTTTTATTGACAATCCCTCATTCAATAATCCATCATGCGCCGGCATAGATTCAACCCCTTGGAGAACGATCATGAATTTCAAAAACCTGATAACTGCAACGGCGCTTTGCGCGACTCTTACATTTGCGGGCACCGCCTCGGGCGCCCCGGCGCAACGTAATGTCCCGACGAACGCCGGAATTGAGAATGCAGCCGTCCACGCGGCCGCCGCAGGCATCAACCTGCTGAACACGATCAAATCCGACGCGGGCAAGGGAAACGGCCCTGAGCTCAGCGATCCGATCATTACAACGGCAGTAACCCCCTCGACGACGACCTCCACAAGCACGGAAACCATTACCGGCACACCGACCACGACCACTTCGACGACTTCGAACGTTGTCTCTACTGGCCCGGTGACTGACTGGACGCGCCTGGATCAGGGCCAAGGTCATGTTTTCAAGAAATATCAGGATGTGACAACGGAAACAGTAACGACTGCAACGACGACCACTCCGGTTACGACCAACACCTACACCACGACCAACAACTACGAGACGACAGCGACCACGACATCGTTTGACGAGCTCGACCCCGGCAAGTCAGGTCCGAAAAACAATTCGCCGGAGGAAGGGGCTCCGGATCCGACCACCGTCACCAGTGATCCGGTACTTATTTCCACCAATACCGTCCAGACGGGGACCTCGACGACGAATACCACCGATACAAACGTAGTCAGCGATACAACGGCGACCGAGACCACGACCGTCGACGTTTGCAATAAAAGCGATCCCAACGCCTGCCCGTAAGGCTTGGGAAATAATTCGACTGGAATTGCGAAGCCGGGCTTGCCCCGGCTTCTTCTTTTTGGTCAAATACCTTATCATTCCTACGTCTTTTGGATTTCAATGAAAAAGCTACGCATTAATCGATCCGCAGTTGTGGCCGCGCTTGCTTCCGGCCTCCTGCTTTGGCACGGCTACGGGCTTGCCGCAACGATGTCACCTGAACGGGCGGTGCGTGAATTTGGTCCGGCAGCGGAAAAGGGCGACGACGAAGCCAGCTTTCGGATCGGTCAGGCCTTCATGGATGCGAAGCGCCTTGACGAGGCGGAACCTTGGTTAAAGCGCGCCGCCGAACACAATTATGTCGCCGCCCAAATGGCTCTGGCGCAGATTTACTTTGAAAAGGGCAAAAAACCTGACGACAAAATTGCAGCCGGTTGGGTGTTGCGGGCGGCGTCGGCCGGAAACGCTGACGCACAATACGCGATGGCGCTGCTTTACCAGAATGGGCGCGGCGTGCCGCAGGATGATGTGCAAGCCGTATCGTGGCTGGAAAAGGCGGCGGCCGGGCGAAAACCGGAAGCAAAATTCCTCCTTGGTGTTGCTTATTACCAGGGAGTCGGTGTTACGCAGGATTTCGGCAAGGCGGCCGCGATCTTTCACGAGCTCGCGGAAAAGGGCGACCCCGGCGCACAACATAATCTCGGCGTCATGTACAAGTTCGGACAGGGTGTTAAGCAGAACAACGCGGAAGCTGTCGCCTGGCTTTCTCTTTCAGTCCAGAGTTATCCGCCGGGGAGCGCGCGAGACGCAATCCTCAAGGACATGACGGAGTTGCGGGCAAAACTCAGCAAGCAAGACGCTAAACGTGCCGAGAAGCTATATAACGACCATCTTTCCGGACTTGTGAAAGCCGGACTGGCTTCCGTCGCCGTTTCCCCGCCACAGCCTCCTGACCAAACCCAAGGCGGCAAGCTGCCTGCACCGCCGTCAAGCCGCGAGGCCGGCCTGTCCGGCTCACTCCAGACAGGCATTCGCTGGCAGACCGATGCCAACGGTGCCGCGTCGTCCTATCTTAACAATCCAGCGCCGCCCGCGTCGGCGCTTCCTATCCGCGACTGGAATTATTTTGCTCTGGGAAAGATAAGCTGGATAGCAGATGTTGCGCGTGGGGTTGTAGACAATATTCAGACCGACATCACACTCTATAAGACGTTTCAGCACGACACCGATGTAATCGACCTTTCCTATGGTGAACTCTCGGTGGGGCCGAACATCAGCCTGACAGATGACCGGCGCAATGTCATCCGGCCCTATGCCACCGCCAATTTCGTCGAGACTGACAACAAAATCTTTGAGACAGCTGAAGGTGGCGGCGTTTCCTACAAGCACGTCTTCTCGAAGGAAACGGTTTTCATCGCTTCACTCGAGGAGACATGGGAAAGTTACCGAAAGCTCGATACGGCCCCGCAAAACGACGACTTGTCGGGGAACGAGACAGAGGTTTCAGGACGCCTATTTCATGGCATTACGCCGTGGCTTATCGGAAATATTTCGCTCACATGGCACCGAGACGATACACGCCGGGACCGTTACTCCTATGATGGAGTTGTCGCCGGCAACGGCTATGTGGTAAAACTGCCGCCTTTAATTGAAAGCGCAGAGGATCCAGCCACTTTGTATGGCAACGTGTCTTATCAGCACCGGAATTACGATGCGCCGAACCCTGCTATCTCGCCAACCATCGCTCGTTCAGACAACGAATGGCAATTTATGCTGACGGGAAATGTGCCGATTGCAAAACGGTGGTCCATTAGTCCTACAATACAGCGAACGCTCCGCAAATCATCTCTTCCCGACTACGAGTATCAAAACACTCTTGCGTCGATTGCGGTCGTTTACCGATTCTAAAAATACTCACTGATGCGATAATGACCATTATCAGCAATAGCCGAAATCCTACATAGGGGATTCTACACCCAGAGCGTCTTTAACGACGTTACCGAGATCACGGAAGCTCTCGAAATCGGCTTTCTTCTCGAAGATGTGTTTGGCGGCTTTTTTTGTCGCTTCCCGAATTATTTCGGGCGCGTGAGACCCGGTCATGACGATAACCGGCGACTGCCCGAACCGCTCGCCGGCGCGAATTTTATCCAAAACCTCCAGGCCGCTATGGTGGGGAAGGCCAATGTCGAGTCGCTACTGGAAACCGCGTTTCAGTACTGGCCGCGCATCCGGATTCCGGTCTGTGCGACCTCCTCACACTGGTGAAGAATTTCGACCTCGCTTTTCCGGAGTCGGTCACGACCAGCGCCGAGATCCAAAGCTCGCCGTGAGAGCGATCGCGGCTCGCTTGTTCTACATCACATGAAAGAGATAGAGCAGTATGACCAGGGGTATCGGAACGCCCAGTAAGACTAGCAGGAGACCACGCATATTCACCTCTCTGGATTGCTGTACACATTAGCCAAACTGCCGCCTTTCCGATTTGTTCCGGTCAGTTCGACAAAGGCGATTTTTAATTCCCTCAGAAAAGGAACCCCAAATAAAAGTGTGTGTTTGGTATGGC
>DATJGZ010000028.1:0-4064 GCA_035494535.1 Patescibacteria group bacterium
TGCTATTTAACGTGGAAGATCAGGAAATCCCCGGCGGGGCTGCCGGAAACGGGGGCGAGCCAGGACGGCAATGCGCCATCAAGAAGCTGCCCGGCAAAGAAGGATTCGCCCGCGGCCATGCGGCGCCAGATGCCGCGCTCGTGCATGCACAGCATGACCAGTTGCACATGATATTTCTCAGCCGCCTGACGCGCCGCGGCTTCATCCGGGGCCGCAAAGAAGTCGATGTCCGCCCGGATACCCGCTTCGTCGTGGTGGTACGGTCCGGCAAGGACAGCGTGTTTTGTGCGATAAAGAATCTCCGGCCCGAAATCGATGTCGGCCGCAATCAGCTGCGACGGTAGCCGGTTGAGGACTGATGCCGCATCCCCGACGTTGCACCGTGCCAGCGGCTCCTGCCGGACGAGGATGGGCGAAACGTCGCCATGCCGCAGAGCAGATCCGTAAAAAAGACCGCCGCCTGCCATAACCATGAGCATTACGAGGGCCGCAACCGCGCGGGCCGAAATATCCCGCCGCGACGGGGTCAGGCGGGCGATGAAACAGAACGGCCATGCGAGCGGCAGGATCGTAAACAGCTGAACAATCCGCAGGATGCGAATCTGCCAGAAGCCGAGTGCGAGCCCCGCGAGCAGGATCAGGCACCAACCGGCCCACATCAATCTTTTCTCGCGCTCCGCGCGCGCCGCGATTCCAGCCGCCACGGCGGCTAGCGCGACCAACATGGTCAGGGACAGGCTGTAAAGCGGCCGCGTCGCCGCAACGGTTGCCAGCGACTCCGCCTCGGATATGTTGCCGAGCCAGAGTTTACGCACGACCGGATCGGTGAGCTGGTAGGGGTCATGGAAGCACGTCGGAAATAGTGCGTAAAGTATGCCGACAATGACGACCGACAACATGGCCGCCGATGCCGTCCTGCCCTGCCATGTTTTCTTGAACGCGGCGGGCACGACATACACCGCTGTGAAAAACGCCGCTACAGCCGCCGCGAATGAAAGATAGGTAATGGAGATGCCGTCGCAGACTTTTTCAAAGAAAGACGCCGGCGGACGCAGGACGATGAATTCGAGCAGCGCGGTCGCGAACACCGCCGCGCCGAGGCGCAGGCACGCGCGCTCATAATCGCGGCCGCGCGCCAGCCAGTGAAAACCCATGAACGCGGCGCCGACGGCCAGCCAGAGCACCATGTCGGCCCCGATCGACAGGCCGGTGCCGAAGAATGCGCCCGCGAATATCGGATAACGCATTTCCGCCGGATCGAGGCTTGAGCGCAGCAGGAATCCGAACCCCGCCATGATCAGGAGTATCTGCCACATGTCGTGGTCGACCCGCCCCGGCGCGAACTGCGCCAGCAGCATCATCTGCATGAGCAGGACGGCCTGAACCAGAAACGCGTATGCCGCAGACGGCTGGCCCAGAGCCAGCGCCGGACGCGGATACCACACGGTCAGGAACATCAGGATCAGCAGGGCGATGGCCGGCGCAGACGTGACAGTCAGCAGCGCTGCCGTGTCGCGTCCCGCGAAAAACCGGAATACCGTGAGCATCCCGAGCAGCGGCGCGTCGACCAGACGCGACCAGTTGTTTTCCACCTGCCCGGTCACGCCCATACGGGTCTGGATGTTAGCTGGGTAATGGTTGCCGTCGGCCAGATCGAAAACGCGCACCATCCGCAGATAGTCGTCGGAATCGGCAAGCCGCCCGCTGAGCAGCGGCGTGCCCCACTGGAAGTTCATGACGCCGAGGAAAAAGACCCACGCGGCAAGGACAAGCCAGATCCAGCTTCGCGAACTTTGCGGGCCGGCGGTCACGCGCTATTCGTCGAGGCCGCGGCCCTTGGTCGCCGCCAGCTTGTCAGCGTCCGCCACCTGTTCCGGATCGGGCACGAAGTAGCCGGCGGCCTTCTTGGCCTCCATCTCGACCCTGGCGTCGTCGGGGATCAGCTCGTCCGGGATGGGTATCCGCTCGACGATCTTGATGCCGTGGCTGGCGAGCGCATTGAACTTCATGTCGCTCATGCTGGCGAAGCGGTCGATCTTGGTGATGCCGAGCCAGTTGAAGATGTCGGGCATGAGCTCCTGGAAGCGCATGTCCTGCACGCCGGCGACGCATTCCGTCCGCTCGAAATACTTGGCGGCCGAGTCTCCGCCCTCCTGCCGCTTGCGTGCGTTGTAGACGAGGAATTTGGTGACCTCGCCGAGCGCGCGGCCCTCTTTCCGGTTATAAACGATCAGGCCGCAGCCGCCCTTCTGCGCGGTCTCGATACAAATCTCGATGCCATGGCACAAATACGGGCGGCAGGTGCAGATGTCGGAGCCGAAAACGTCGGAGCCATTGCATTCGTCATGCACGCGGCAGGCGAGCGGCACGGTCGTGTCGTGGATCGTCTCGACGTCGCCCATGAAATAGAGCGTATGCCCGCCGATCGGCGGCAAAAATACCTTCAGGTCGGGGCGCGTCACCAGCTCGGGGAACATGCCGCCCGAGTTCTCGAACAGCGAGCGGCGCAGGTCATGCTCGTCGACCTCCAGGCGCTTGGCCAGGCCCGGCAGATACCAGACCGGGTCAACCGCCGCCTTGGTCACGCGCACGTCGCCGTTGTCTTTCAGGATTTTGCCGTCGGGCTTGAGGCGTCCGGCTGCGATCGCGTCCTTGATCTCCGGCACGTTGATGTGCGCGCGCGTCACCGCAATGGTCGGGCGCACGTCGAGACCCTTTTTGCGGTACTCGTCGAACTCGGCCCCCACCATGTGGCCCCACGGGTCGAGGCTGACAATTTTATCCGTGTCGAACCATTGCGGGTGCGGGCCGATCTTGACCGGCGGCGAAGTATTATGGAGGTCGGGTACGTGCAGCGGGTCGAGTTCGCCCGTGGCGACCGCAACCGCCCGGTAGACCGAATAGGCCCCGGCATAGGCGCCGATGACGTTGGAATGGGCGTGGTCGGCCATCGAGGCGATCAATGGCCCGCGTTCCTTCAGGGTCTTTGCGCCCCAGTTGACCTTGGGGATCTTGCCGTCCTTGGGCGGATGCGAGGTCAGGACGATGTGGGACGGATTATTGGTGCGGTTCTTTTTCATTGTTTTCGGCGCTCCCCGCGCCTTATTAGGTAAAGAGACAATATAAGGGTAAACGGGCTTGGGCTCAAGTGCGGCCACATTACCGCCGTTAACTATTGCTAAACCACTACAAGGCACTATGACGGTGAGGAGCCATGGCGGAAGCCGACGGTTTTTGATAGAATGGTCCGGCGAACGCGACGAATTCCTCACCGTTTTTTCAATCCCAACCTACCCATCAGGAGAGCACTTCAATGAAGCACACTCGTATCCTGGCGATCATTGCCGCCGCGATGCTGTCCGCATCGCCCGTTCTGGCCGCCGACACCTCGACCACAGCCAAAACCGAGACAACCGCCACCATGGCCGCCAAGGCCCCGGCCGCCGGCGAGAAACACCACCACCACCACCACCACCACCATCATCACATGATGATGGAGCACAAGGCTTCGGCCACCAGCGACCACCGGATGGCCGGCGACCACCACAATCGCACCATGCATCATCACATGCACGACACGCGCAAGATGGGCGGCCCGGTCCACCACTCGGTCAGCAGCTCGATGGGCTATAACGCCCGCCACGGCGGCGCCGACGGCGCCGGCGGCTGGACGGCCCAGTAATTACGGTTTAAGCAAGTCCTCGCAAACCGGGCCCCGCGCCCGGTTTGTTTTTTTGGGTTGTTGCGTGGTCGTCAGCTGAAAGCCCTCTCCCCTTTCACGTCATACCGGCGAAAGCCGGTATCTTCCGGATCAGCAATCAAACAGATCCCGGCTTGCGCCGGGATGACGGTGTGGAAATATTCTTTGTGTTCGTTGTGATTCAGAAAAGATTTTCACCGCGGAGAACGCAGGGGAAAATAAAAACATTGTCATCCCCGAAAGCGGGGATCCAGTTTTATATGATGTGCAAGTAGCCGTCATTGCGAACGACCGCAGGGAGTGAAGCAATCCAGACTGGATTGCCTCGGCGCCGCCTTCTCGCAATGACGGGAAAATGTATGGT
>DATJGZ010000029.1:0-6319 GCA_035494535.1 Patescibacteria group bacterium
GAATGCCGCGCCATGGAAGAACTGACTGACCTTGCCGGTGGCAGTATCCCAACCATCACGCAGGGTCTGTGACCATGAGCGTGACGAGGTCTGCACGGCCTGACTCCGCGGCGCGGAGGTCTGCGAAGAGGTGTTGGACGGTGCCGATGTCGACGATCCGCCGAACAGCCATCCAAAAATCATCTTGAGAAAATTGCCGATCGAGGAGAACAGGCTGGAGCCGCCTTCGCTCGAAGCCCCGCTCGTGAACATGCGGAACAGGCCGCCGAAGATATCGGTCTGGTCGTTGAAGTTGGTGCTAAGATCCGTGCCGGCCATGCTTTTTCCTCTGGCACGAATATTACCATAATAATTATTAATAGAAGATTAAGGCTTCCGTCGTCTGAAAATTTACCTTTAAAATCAGATTATTAGCCTACAGGGTGTCGCCGGCGCCATTGATCTCTATGGATTTCCAGGCGCCATCCGTGGCGAACAGCTTGCGCAGCAGCGCATTGTTCAGCGCATGCCCGGCCTTGTGGCCGTCATAGGCGCCGATTATGGGCGCGCCGGCCAGATACAAATCGCCGACGGCGTCGAGCAGCTTGTGGCGGATGAATTCGTCTTCGTGCCGCAGGCCGCCGGGGTTCAATATCCCGCCCTCATCGAGGACGATGGCGTTCTCGAGCGAGCCGCCGCGGGCGAGGCCATTGCGGCGCAGAGTCTCGACTTCATGCAAAAATCCGAATGTGCGCGCGCCGGCGATGTCGTGACGGAAATTGCCGTTGAGTAATTTTATCTCGCGTGTCTGCACGCCGATCGAGGGATGCGCGAAATCGATCCGTCCGGCGAACACTGAATTGTCGTCGGGCGTCAGGCGTGCGAACTTGTCGCCCTCCTCGACGTAGATTTCATCAAGAACGCGGATAACGCGGCGCGGCGCCTGCTGCGCCTGCATGCCGGCACGGTCGATGAGTTCGACGAAGGGCGCGGCGCTGCCGTCCATGACGGGCACTTCGGGGCCGTTGAGCTCGATGACGGCGTTGTCGATGGCGCAGCCGCGCAGAGCAGCCATCAGGTGCTCGATCGTGCCGACGCTCACGCCGTCGGCGTTGCCGATCATCGTGCACAGACGCGTGTCGACCACGAGGTCCCAGCGCGCCGGAATGATGTTGTCTGAGTCGGTCACGTCGGTGCGGATGAATTTGATGCCCGCGCCGGCAGGGGCTGGCCGCAGCGTCATTGCGACGCGCGCGCCCGAATGGAGGCCCGTGCCCTCGAGGCTGATCTCGCTTTTCAGCGTATGCTGCATTCCAACACCCTTTGAAACCGAATACTCTTTTGGTTTCACAAGGATACGGGACGAGATTTTACAAAACAAATCACGCTTTGTTGCGGTTTGTTACAGCCTATAGGGCCCTGAAATACGGTCTTTTCCCTCAGCCTGGCTTGAGCGCCTTGCCCAGCGCGATGCCCAGATGCAGGTTCACGGTGCTACTGACCGTTTCGTCGGCAATCTTTCGGGTAAAGGCGTCGATGGTCTTCTGGCTTGTGTCTTCATCCGGCCGCGCCGAAAACGCCTGCAGTTGGTCAACGACCTGCTCCGCGAAGGCCCGGCTGTAGTGCTTCCTGACGAAGGTCACACTATTGCCGACGCTGCGGTCGAACGCTTCTTTGAAAACCGATCCAGCCATGTCTTTTCATATTACAATTCCCCGACAACTTGCAAGAATAAAAAGCGCGCTTGAAAAAAGAGGGCCCCGAAGGGCCCTTTGTAAGGAGGTAAACTCGTGGAGAGAAACCGGCGGTTCTAGTTGGCCTGCCGCCTTAGAAATGCGGGAATATCGAGTTCGTCGTCGACGGGATCGTTCTTGCGCAGATCCATGCCGAGGCTTTCCTGGCGCTCCTGCACGGTGCGGTGCGGACGGGGCGCCGCGGCCGGCTTTTCGGCCACCACTTCTTCCTCGTCGCCGCCGCGCAGCGGGCTGGTGAAACGCTCGAACAGCGAAGGCGTGCGCTTGGGCTTTTGTCCGTGGAAACCGCCGCCGGGAACCGGGGGCCGCAGGTTCAAGCCCGAAGACGTCGTCTGAACCGGGTGCTCTTCCGTCCGGCGCGGCGCTGCGAGCGAGCCCAGCCCCGCGGGGCCGTAAGAGTCACGCGGCGGCTCAACCTCAACCGGCTTGGGCGGAATGAAGTAATTTTCGACGATCGTGCCGCGCGGCCCGCCGCCCCTCACCTCGGCCGCCGCGGCGGCGTAAGGGGTTGGCTCAGGCTTTTTTTCGGCTTCGATTGCGAACTCCTGCTGCTGGAATTTCTCGGCCTCGATGCGGCGCGCGGTGGCCTCCGCGTAAGGCGAGGGCGTGTAGGACGCGGAAGGCGGCAGGCCGGTGGCATGGCGCGCCACGTGCGGCAGGGCCTTCTCGACCTGATGGACCTGCGCGGCAACCGCAACAGGCTCGCTTTGATAGCTTTGGACGCGCTCGAACCTGCGTTCGGGCTGCGAGGTCTGGGTCGACACGGCGTTGACGGAAAGCCCGCCGCCCGTGCGCTTGCGCCCCTTTTCCTCAACCACGTCGATGCCGGTCGCGACAACCGAGACGCGCATCTTGCCTTCGAGGGACTCGTCAAACGTCGAGCCGAAGATGATGTTGGCGTTGGGGTCGACTTCCTGGCCGATGCGGTTGCAAGCCTCGTCGACCTCGAACAGCGTCATGTCGAGGCCGCCGGTGACGTTGACGATCACGCCGCGCGCGCCCTTCATCGATACATCGTCGAGCAGCGGGTTGCTGATGGCGGCTTCCGCGGCATGGATCGCGCGCTTGTCGCCGGTCGCCTCGCCCGTGCCCATCATGGCTTTGCCCATCTCCTGCATCACCGAGCGGATGTCGGCGAAGTCGAGGTTGATCAGACCCGGCATAATCATAAGGTCGGTCACGCCGCGCACGCCCGACTGCAGCACGCTGTCGGCAAGCTTGAAGGCATCGGCGAATGTGGTCTTCTCGTTAGCGATCCGGAACAGGTTCTGGTTCGGAATGACAATCAGCGTATCGACGAAGCCCTGCATCTCCTCGATGCCGGCCTCGGCCATTTTCATCCGTAACGCGCCTTCGAAATGGAACGGCTTGGTGACAACGCCGACGGTTAGAATCCCCTTCTCGCGGCAGGCCCGCGCGATGACCGGCGCGGCGCCCGTGCCCGTGCCGCCGCCCATGCCGGCGGTGATGAAGGCCATGTTAGAGCCCTCGAGATATTGCATGACATCATCAAGCGATTCCTCGGCGGCCGCCTTGCCGATTTCAGGCTTCGCTCCTGCGCCCAAGCCGCTGGTGACCGCGACACCGAGCTGCAATCTTGTCTCGCAAAGGCTGCTTTCGAGTGCCTGCGCGTCGGTGTTGCAGACCACGAAGTCGGCGCCCTGAAGGCCCGAGCCGATCATGTTGTTGACCGCGTTGCCGCCGGCACCGCCCACACCGACGACGGTGATTTTCGGCTGGAGCTTTTTAACATCGGTTTGCTGCATTCTTATATTGATCATTGAATCCTCCGTGGGCGTGACTGGTGTGATTCTATGGACGCGGTGCGGATGCGGTAAAGGGGGAGAAAACGGCGGAAGGTCGAATTGTCCTTTAGAATGAATGATTTTGAGGACAGAGACGTGAGGATGGAACTTGAGGAGCGAGTCACAAGTGATTCTGGCGACTCACGTTTTTAAAGTATGACAGAATCACTTTGCTTGTGGAAGTTTTGCAGGGCAGTTTCCTGTGGATAAATGCGGAACAAGGGACCGGAAATGCGGAACTACATTTACAAGCCCTGCGAATCAAAATGTTTTTCGATCATCCGCGATTCAAGAGCTGCTAAAAATTCTTTCCACGGCGCATTATTTTCTTGCGTCGGCCTTTCTCCATTGATATTTTCCAGAACATTTTACGAGGATAAATTGTGGATTTCGCAAGTCGTTCGAGCGCCATCAAAAAGGCCCGCGCCCTGTATGAGCAGTCCCGCATCGCCGCCCAAGCGCAGGAGGACAAAGCCGCATTCGATCTGCTGACCGCCTGTATTCAAACCGTGCAGGCTGCCTACGAGTCAGCCGACCTTGACCTTGAAGAAGCGGCGGAGATTCTGGAAGTCGGCATCAGTGATATGGCCGAGTTCCACGAGCAACTGGTTGGTGCAATGGTCCGCCAGGCCTTTGTCGATGCGGCGAGAGCACAAAAGCCGGACGCGGCGCTCTTGCATATACGAGCGCTGGAAGAAATGCACCGCCTGCATGGGGACGAGGATATGAGCTTCGACGAGTTCTGCCATGAAACGGGCATCAACCCCGCCGAGGTCGCGAATCTGAAGGCTGACATCGCGCGCCGGCAGAATCAGGACGACCGCTGGGAAAGCGGCGGCGCAAAACTGGTCAATGCCGTTGCGGGCGCTTCGCTGCGCAAGGCGTTCCGCTGGGCCGCCGAATATGCGAAAACCAATCCCGGCCGCGCGCTCAAGATCGTCGACGCGATGGAGTGGGTCGCCGGAAAAATCGGCCAGGACAGGCAAAGCTTCTACAGGCGCGCGGGCCTCGATGCCGGCATGATCACGAATTTGCGCAGCGATGTGACGCCCCGTTAACCCCGGAGCAACACGCAAAAAAGTTTCTGTAGGCGGAAATTTTATTTTACTATGAACCGTGCAATTCCGGTCATTCCTGAAAAAGAACGGTCCTTTCCTTTTCCTGTTGGCGGCGCTGGCGCCATGGACTGTCATCCAGATGGTCACGGCCCTGAACGAGAATCACGCCTGGCTCCTCGTCGCCGCATCGCGACTGCTGGACGGCCATCGGCAGCTGACGGATTTCTATGAACCCAACCCGCCGCTCAGCGTCCTTCTGTACGTGCCCGCTGTCGTCCTGTCGCGGCTGACGGCGATACCCGTGTGGTACACACACTATCTGTTCGGACTAGCGGCCTTGCTTTTCTCGGCGCTCGCCGTATTCAGGCTCCTATCGCAATGGCCCGAGTCCGATCGCAACCAAAACGTCGTCTTTGTCTCGGCTTATGTTCTCGCCGGGACAATACTCGCCGCGTACAATTGTTTCGCCGAGCGCGACGAGTTCCTGATTCTGGGACTTGTCCCTTTCCTGATCGTCCAGGTCGCCCTGACCGCGGCCATTCCCCTGCCGCGCCTGCTGAAAGGCGCTGTCCTCACGGCAGGCGCAGCGGCGGTCCTGCTCAGGCCCCATTACGGGCTGCTGCCGATGCTGCTGCTGATTCACCGGGCGGCGGGACGGCGCAAGGAATTTTTCTCGGTGCTGCGCGACCCCGATTTTATGGCGCTGGCGGCCGGAGTCGTGCTTTACGGCATCGTGCTGTACATCCTGTTTCCCGATTACCTGCCGGTGATCTTTCCCGATTTCCTGAAGCTGTACGGGATCGGGCATTCCGTGCTGGTGGTCAGGCCCGCCGTTCTCGGGACGGCCGCCGTTCTGGCCCTGATACTGACCGCGGGCAAGGCAGGTTTTTCTCCTGCTCTGCGGCGTGCGGCCGAACTCTGCTGCATCGGCGCCAACCTGTCCCTCATGCTTTTTGTCATTCAGGACCGCGGATATTTCTACCAGCTCATACCGGCGGTTTTCTTTTTCAACTGCGCCGGCGGGCTTATCCTTTACGGCATCGCCGGAAAATTCAGCCGGTCCCCGGCTATTTGCGTCTGGACGACCGTTGTCGGTCTGACAGCGCTGGCCTATACGCTCAGGCCTGTGCACGCAGGCCTGCCTAGCCACTGGCAATATGCGCGCCTGCCTGTTCCCCAAGCAGTGGCAAGTGCCGGACCGGGCCAGTCCTTTTATGAATTCAGCCAGAACATGGAAACGATCTCGCAATCCGCCATCTACACCGGCGTCAATCTCGGCTCGCGCTTTCCGGCACTGTGGTGGCTGCCCGGCCTCGACAAACTGCCGCCTGCCGAATGCGAAAAAAAGTTTGCGCAATATGCCGGCTACATGACCGAGGACCTGCGGCGCTACAAGCCGAAGATTCTCATTATCGGCACCGGCCTGCGCGTCTTCGGAACGCCCGATTTCGATTTCATGAAGTTCTTCGGGCGCTACCCGCCATTCCACGAGGAAATGAGCCACTATAGAAAAACCGGGCAACTGAAGGACAACCGGCGCAATTACCAGCGCGGCACGCCGCTCGACTACGATTTCTTTATTACCTACGACATTTATGAGCGCATTCCGGGCTGAGTCATTCTTAACCTCTCCCTTCAGGGAGAGGTCGAAACGCGAAAGCGTTTCGGGTGAGGGAAAACCAAATTCAGTTGAACTCCCTCACCCCTTCCTTCTCCCTGAAGG
>DATJGZ010000030.1:0-5071 GCA_035494535.1 Patescibacteria group bacterium
GATGGCGAAGACATTCGCAAAGATGGGCCACGGCATGACGGTGGCGCTGCACAAGCATTATCCGCTCGAGGATCTGCTTAAATTCTACAAGGATCACGGCAGCAAGAACGTCTGGTATTCAATCGGCGTTTCCGAAGCGGACGAGAAGAAGCTCGACCAGTTCGTCAAAAAAATGCCGGGCGCCATCGACAAGCTGTGCATCGATGTGGCCAACGGCTATGCCGAGCCCTTCGTCGATTTCGTCAAGAAAATGCGCGACAAGCTTCCCGATGTCACGATCATGGCCGGCAACGTTGTAACTGGTGAAATGGTTGAAGAGCTCGTGCTGTCGGGAGCCGACGTCGTGAAAGTTGGTATCGGGCCGGGCAGCGTCTGCACCACGCGCAAGATGACGGGCGTCGGCTATCCGCAACTCTCGGCCGTCATCGAATGTGCGGATGCGGCGCACGGGCTCAAGGGACTTGTCTGCGCAGATGGCGGTTGCTCGGTGCCAGGCGATCTTGCCAAAGCATTCGGCGGTGGCGCGGATTTCGTCATGCTCGGCGGCATGCTCGCCGGCCACGACCAGTGCGAGGGCGAGGTGATCGAGGAGGAGGACGGCTCCAAGTTCGTCACCTTCTACGGCATGAGCAGTTCGACCGCGATGGAGAAGCACAGCGGCGGCGTGGCTGAGTATCGTGCGTCGGAAGGCAAGACCGTCCGCGTTCCCTATCGCGGCGACGTCACAGCGACGGCGGGCGAAATTCTCGGCGGCCTGCGCTCGGCGTGCACATACGTCGGTGCTGTGAAACTGAAGGAACTCTCGAAGCGCACCACTTTCGTGCGCGTGACGCAGCAGTTGAATACGGTCTTCGGGACGTGAAACCCTGCAAAACCGCGCTACTTGCGTAAAATCGGGGGTCGGGGTATTCTATTCCCATCACATCTGAAAAGGATTTCCACACATGGACGAGATTGAGCAAAGACTCCGCACTGCGACCGATGCCTGCATCAGCAGCTACGACGCGTGGCGGAAAAACCAGAAACAGGAAGGCGCGCGCGAGGCGCTTCTCGAGGCCGTGCACGAACTGCGCAAGGTTGCTGCCCGCCTCGAGATCGAGGTCGCGGTCAGCGAACGCGATGAGATGGCGGCGCGGCCTATTCCAATTCCGCCGCACCGTGCATCGCGCAAGCCTTACGGCGATCAGCAGGGTGACGATAACATCGGCAACGCGGCCGACAGCGCCGGCAACACGGCAGCCGGTCACGCGGGCAACTTCCGCGACCAAGGCGGTGGCGGTCATCGCGGCGGCGGCGGTCACAGGCACGGCGGCGGCGGACGTCGCCGCATGGGCATGGGTCACGGCGGCGGCGATCGTGGCGGCGACCGCGGCGGAGGCGGCGGTAATCGCGACGAGTAGTGCCTGAACGAAAAAGTAAAACCGGGCCAAGCGGCCCGGTTTTTTATTGGATTGAAGTCACGATGGATGTCTGTGACGCCCCCGCGCCTGCGGCGCCGCAATCTGGTGTTCACGTGCATCAATAAGCGCTCTGATGGCGCGCTGGCCGACTTCGGATTCCTGATACGAGGACATATCGACCTTGTCGTGCTCGATATGATCGATCTCGTTCAGGAGCTTCATGAAATCTCGTCTTTCCGCCAGATCCCGCCGGCGCTCGCCGTCGAGATGTTCAAAGTCCCGTTCATCCGGGACGCCGATGATGTTATCCGCAAGCCCGAGCGCGTGCGCCTGACCGGTATTCATGACCGTGTCGGTCTCCAGCGCCTGATGGATAAGCTTCAGGTTGTTCTTTGTCGGCGGCAAGCCGATGAAATGTAGATAAAGGCGCTCTGAACGGTAGCGGGAGTTTGTCGCATCCGCAGCCAGAACGGCGCCGTCACTCTCCCGTCCGAAATTCTTGCTCCACCACGGCTGGTGGACCATGAAACGCGTTCCGGGGTAAATGCTCCGGTGGCCCTTGGTTCCTGCCGCCAGCAAAAGCGATGCCATCGACTCGCAATCACCGAACGCAACCGTATGTACGGGCGCGCGCAAAGTTTTCATTACGCCGATGATGCCGAGACCGGCGCTGATTGTGCCGCCGCCGGAATTGATGATCATCGTGATCGGCTTGTCCGGATCGATCTTGTCGAAGTAAAGAAGCTGGGAGACAACATCGTGCGCCGCGGTGCCGTCGATGTCGTTGACGAAGATTGTACGGTCCTCGACGTCGCGATAGAATTTATCGCCCGGCCACTCCCGGCGCGACGGACGATCGTTTGCCGGCTTTTGCTGCTGTTTCGCGGAATCTCCGAAGTCGCGTTTCACGCGTGAGGGCATCCCATCCTCCCCAATGTTTTTGCTTGCGTTTACCGTAACGCCCTTGACGATTTAATGCCAGCAAAATCAATCATATAACCACACGAAAAATAAGGGTTACGGACGCGCTTTTTCACCGCTGCTGATTTCTGTCGTTCCTAAAGCCTCGGCGAGGCTGTGCTGCGCGCTGCCCGGCCGCAACGGTTTCTGCTGGCTTTCATGCGGCGACCAGCCGCTCAGGAATATGATCTCGAACGTCGCAGGCAGCCGGCCATCGGCTTCGGCGAATTTCTTTTTATAAACATTCTCCACTTCCTGCCAGAGCTGCTTGCCCGCGAAGGCGCGGCTGCGCGCGGTAACCGTATTGTTCTCGCCCATGCCGCGCAGATCCATCATCATCGATGTAACGTCTTTGTACGTGACGGTGACAATGTCGGAATCAACCACCGGCATGGTGTAATGCGCCCGCTGCATCAATGCGCCTGCCTGTTGCTTGTCGGCTAAGGGAATGACGCGCGGGCTGATGCCGCCTTTGATTGCAAGCTCGGCCTCCATCAGGCATTCGCGCAGTTCGAACAGAGTCCGCCCGCCGGGCAACGCGCCGAGAAACAGCCCGTCGGGCTTCAGGCAGCGCCGGATCTGTATCAGCGCGCCGGGCAGGTCGTTGACGGTATGCAGGCTCAGAGGGCTGACGACCAGATCAAAAGTGTGCTGGGCAAAGGGCAGGGCCTCCTCGTCCGCGGCGACGCGTCGGCTGCCGCGGTATCGCGAGAGGAGGGCGGGAGCGTCCATCACGGTCACATTTTCCGCGTCGACCGCTTCCGCCAGCGCATTGGTAAGGTCGGGTTTTGATCGCGCGCCGATCTGCAATATTTGCGGGAATTTTCGCCGGACGACCGCAAGGCGATCAATCAGGTTCTGCATAGCCCAGTCGAACAGGAAGCCATGCTCGGCCATCCGGGCGGCGGCGCGCTCGCGGTTGCGGCGGACCTGCCGGCGGTCGAAGATAACGGGTGTTGTCATGGTAATAATCGCTATTGGGCGTATTTCTTTTTCAGGCTGCCCTTGCCGCCTTTGTCTTCTTTTTCGTCGGCCGGTTTCTCGGCCTGCCCCGCCAGCATGCCATTACGCATCAGCGAGGCGACGCCGGCGCTCGCGGTCACGCCGCTCGGCGCTGCCGCACCGCTCGGCCCGCCCAGGCCCGCGAGCGTGGCGACATGCATGACGCCCGGATCGACCGGCTTGTTGGCAAGCTCGAAGCCGAGGCCGAGCTGGAAGCCCATGTCGTGGTTCTCCGCGCCCAGACGCCGGCGGCTTCTGGTCATCAGCAGCAGTGTCGTTGCGTCGCCCTTCCACATGAAGTTGTTGAACACCTGGAAGATGAAGCGCATCGGGGCAAACTGCACCGGACCGCTCAGGATCTTGGTGCCCTGTCCGCGGGTCGCGACCGCGAACGGAAAAATGCGCTGCGGCGTCACGCCGGCATGGCAGAAATAGCTTTCGCCCATGCGCCAGACGCAATTGATAGGCACGCCGAACAGATCGGCCACATATTTGCGGGCCTGATAGACGCTGGTCACTTCCTTGGGCAGGGTGACGCTGGGCGCACGTGCGGTCAGGCCGTTGCCTTCGATCCGCTGCGGGGCGGGGAGGTAATCGACCTCGAAGCCCATCATGATCTGGCCGTCCTTCTTGGTCAGCGGCAGGATGACGGCGCGGTTGAGCGTATTCTCGTCCGAGATGATGAATTCCATGTCGCGCGAGGCCATGCCGGCGATGCTGCCCTCGACCCAGCCCTCGTCGACGAAGGTCGACTGCACGCTGCGCAGCTGTCCGGCGGTGCCCTTGACCTTCTTGAAGCGGTGGTCCTTCTCGGCCTTGAGCTTGATGTGGTTCTTGGCGTTGAACATGATTTCGGGTCGCGATTCCTCGAGCACCAGGGGGCATTCTTCCCACGTCTCGGCAAGCATCTTCAGCTTTTCAAACAAGGCGAGGATCTGAAGCTCAAGCCGGGAGTTCGGGATCAAGCCAACGGAGATGGCGTCGAGCACCTTCTGCGCATTGATTTCGCGGATGCGGCCGAAGGTGGTGAAACCCTGGATTTCGTCCATCACGGCTTTGGGCTCGATTGCGCCCTGGTGCTCGCGCACGCGCACATAACGCGTCTTGACCACTTCATCTATGTAATCGGGCGCAGGGTAATAGGACTGGCCCTGCTCGAGCTCGGCGTCGCCCTCGGGTTTCAGGCCGAGATGATCGCGCGCGAATTTGTCGACATTGAGCTTCATGCCCTGATCGACGCTGTGGATCACGTGGGAAGGGACTGTAATAGCCTCGCACATATGGCCGGACCACGCGCGGCCGTCGAGATTTTTCGAATTGCGCGGCACGGCGTTGACGATGCCGCGCGGCAGGCCCTCGTGCACAAAGACATGCAACTGGCCCTCGGGCGTGACGCGATACGGGATAACCTCGGTGATGTCGTGGTCGCGGGAGACGATATCGACGATGCGGCCGGTCTTCTCGTTGCGCATTGCCGTGACCTTGAGCTTCTCGGGCGGCTTTTGCGACGGGCGCCGTTCCTGCAGGCTCAGCGACTTGCGCTCGCCCATTTTCTGCGACAGGGCGATGTAGCTCGTGGGCGGCGGACCGAGGGGCCGGCCCTCGTCGTCGAACAGGCGGAATTTTCCCTCAAAGCATTTGTTGACCAGCGAATCATCCCAGTGGGGTGCGTGGTACATCACGCGCGTGCCGAGAAGGCGCAGATGCCG
>DATJGZ010000031.1:0-4371 GCA_035494535.1 Patescibacteria group bacterium
AATGTGGCCAATCAATGAGTTGACCTCGGATACCGGCACGACATCGCCGGTTATGTCGACCATGTCGGTCTGCTTGTCGATCTTCCCGGCGAAAGTCAGGCCGAGCGAATTGCCCGAGGTCCGCCCGTCGGTCAGCACATAGACATCGCCCTTGCGCCGCATGGCCCAGAGGAAATCGGCCTCGAGCTTTGAGAAGCCTATCCCCTGCTCGCTTTTGAGCATCTGGGGCAGGTTCATGGGCCCGAGGTCGGCCAGCATGCGCGCCAGCGCCGGGGCCTTGATGACGTGGAAGTTGTCGATCTCCGCCGTGCCGTGCAGATCGCGCGGGTTGCCGGCATCCTGCGATGCGCCGTTCACCGAAAGCGTGCCGCCGACGACGTTATCGTAGATGTTCATGGCCGCGAGCGTTTCACCCGCGTCTTGGGCTTGAATTCTGAGCACCTGTCCGCCGGCCGGTCGTGGCGTGAGGTGAAGCGAGAGCGGCCCCGTGCCCGCCGTAGCGTCCACGTCAAACCGATCGAGCAGTCCCTCGCGGTCGATGTCGACAAACACCTTCGCGTTCTTGATTTCGTGCCCCTCGCGCGTCAGGACCTTGGCGGCGTCGATGGTAGCTTTGACCTCGGGCCCGTCATAGAGCGCCTTGTCCTTGTGCGCGGCAAGAAAGGGACGCGCGTCCATATACGGGCCTTTAAATGTCACAGTCAGGTTGCCGTTCTTGTCGGCCGTCAAATCGAGCGCGCCGTCGTTCTTGCCGACGCGCCCGCGCGGTATTTTTAAGGAACGCAGCGCCTCATGATCGGCGAAGGTGAGCTTTCCGCCGGAGACGTCGATATCGGCCGACTTGACCTCAAGCCCGTCGACCTCGGTCAGCACGCCCGCGGTCATCTTGACCGTGCATTTGACGGTCGCCGGGACCCCGGCCGCCTTGGTGTAGTCGATCTGTGGGATCATCAGCATGCCAGGCCCGGCGTCGGCCGTCACGGCCACTTCTGCCTTGTGCTCGGGGTATTGCGTGTAGACCACGTGCGTTGGCAGCGTCCCCTTGACCCATTTGTCGAGGTTGAGGGCGAGCTTGCCACGCAGCGCATCGCTGCCCTCACCCGACGCAATAACTTGGCTGCTCCACGGCTTGCCCGCGCTGTCGAGGTATTCCTGCCACTGGAAGTCGATCGCGTTGCCGTCGAGCTTGCCCTTGCCTTTTAACCCCGCTAGACCGTCCGCGACCGTGAGATCGAGTTCACTACTAGTCAGGTCAAGGTCCTTGAGCACATGCGGCAGCAGTACATCGCGTAGCGGCCCCTTGACCTTGACGACAACTTCATCTTTCCGCAGATGCTTGGAGGTCGGGAATGACACATCGATGTCGAGCGCGGCCTGCCCCTTCATCCGGACCGCCTCAAGCCCGATTTTCTTTGCGTCGATGCCGATCGGCTCATTCGCGATATAATCGAAGACCGAGGTCAGCTTGCTTTCGAGATGTGCGGTGATGTCGGCGGTGCCGACGATGTCCGGCGCGATGACATTGTCGATCTTGACGTGACCTTTGCTAAGCTTGATGTCACCAACCATGCCGGAGTCGACACCGATGTCGATCGTGTCATTGGCGAACGTTCCGTGACCACTCGCGTTCTTGACCGGCGTCAGCGGCGCGCGATAATCGACCGTCATGCCCGTGATGTCGAAGCCCGACTTGATGTCGTTGACGTTGGCGGTCCAGATCTTATCTGCCCCTTTGAGGGCGTCGATATCGATCTCGGCGGCGACGTTGCTGACCGCGCCGTCTGACAGGCGCTCGACGATCCAGTGATAAGCGCCCGTATCGGTGCCGAGCTTGTCCGGCCAGATGGATTTTACCTGTGCCTGCGTCGCGTTCGGAATGCTGAGTTTTACCGGCCCGCGGATTTCATCGGGCGAGAGGTCGAAATCCGCGGCGATGGTCGCTTGCACGCCCTGCGTATTCAGAAAGATTTTTTCCAGCGTCGCCTTGCGCGCCGCGCCGTCGAAGTTCGCGCGCAGCTCGAAATTGTCGAAGGGGATCGGCTTGCTGCTTGCACGCGGAAAGTTCAGCGTGCCGGTGGCCGAGGTTACCGACAGCGCCGCCTTGTGGATGCGCAGCTGCGAATCGACCACCGCCGAAATGGAACCATCGACCGCGAGGTCCTGATCGTTGAGGAACGATATCTGCTCGATCTTGCGGGAGACAATGCGCGGGTCGAAATCCTGCAGCGTCAGATTGACATGATAATCGTCGGTGTCGCGGGCGTAGATCGCGTTGGCCTGAACGATCGAATCCCCCTTTCGCCCGCCAGGCAGGCGCGCGCTGGCCATTACGGCCAGGCCTTTCGCATCACGGGCGAACTGCATCTCGAGATGATTGACGAACCATGTCACGCCGACTGCATGATCCTCGACGATCATGCCGGCGTCGCTGATGCGCAGGGAATTGAGATTGCCGAGAATCGAGCCCGAAACCGAGCCCTCGGGGGCCGAGAGCGTGTTGATCACGTCCATGAAAGGGTTTTCTGCGGATGGCGGCGCCTCCGGCTGCTCGGGCTGGGATTCCGGCTCAAGACTGAGGCGCACCTTGTTATCCTCGGTCCGCACCAGATGTAGTGTCGGATTCGCAAGCATGATGCTGACCGGGCGGATCTGGCCGGCGAGCAGATACAGTCCCGACAGTCCGAGTTGCGCGTGCGCGATGCGCAGCACCGCCTGATGGTTCTTGACCAGCCGGATGTCGCGCAGGTCGAGCATCAATGACCCCTGCAAATGCGTCCATTCCAGCACAATGGCGTCGACATGCACGTCGTAGCCACTAGCCGGGTCGTGCAGCGCATGTTCGATCGTGTGGCGCGCAAAGCTCAGGTTGATCGGCTTTACGCTGATACGGCTCAGGAATAATATGAGAAGGAAAAAACCGATGCCGGTCAGCACGCCCGCCCACTCGAGGGCAATGCGGCTGATTTTCATGCTGTGACCGAAAAATTTTCTGGTCATAACTCGCCTTGCCGTTGCGGAACGCGTTGTAATTCAATATAGCTTCTACAATACGATGAGGAAAGGAAGCTAAATTATGGCTGAACTGCAACCCGGCGACAAAGCGCCCGCCTTTGACATGGCCACCGACGGCGGCGGGCGCATTTCCCTAAAAAGCCTCAAAGGCCAGAACGTAGTGCTGTATTTCTATCCGAAGGACGACACGCCGGGCTGTACGACTGAATCCTGCGCTTTCCGCGACAATCTCAAAGCATTGACCAAACTGAAAGCCGCCGTGGTCGGCGTCTCGAAGGACTCGCCCGAAAGCCATGACAAGTTCAAGGCGAAGTATGAACTGAACTTTCCCCTGGGGTCCGACGAGGACGGATCGGTTTGCGAAGCCTATGGCGTGTGGAA
This sequence comes from Patescibacteria group bacterium, assembly GCA_035494535.1. Taxonomy (GTDB): domain Bacteria; phylum Pseudomonadota; class Alphaproteobacteria; order Micavibrionales; family Micavibrionaceae; genus JACQIJ01. The sequence continues at coordinate 3,394 of DATJGZ010000031.1, forward strand.
GGAAAAGAATAACTACGGCAAGAAATACATGGGCATCGAACGCTCGACGTTCCTGATCGATGACAAGGGCGTGATCCGCCAAATTTGGCGCAAGGTCAAGGTCGACGGCCACGCGGAAGAAGTGATGGAAGCCCTCGGCGAATTGAAAAAAGCCGCCGCGTAAAAATAAAAAACCGGGCGCGAAGCCCGGTTTTTTGTAACTGAATTCTGTTTTAGGCGGCGAGCTTCTTGATCTTGATCGCCTTGCCGCCGCTCTGGGCTTTGTTCATGTGATCGTGGATGTGGGCCATCATCTCGTCGGTGTGATCCTTGAAGAAGTGGCCGGCGTCCGCGATGATGCGGTAATCGACCGATATGCCGCGCTGCGTGCGCAGCTTCTGGACCAGCTTTTCCGTGGCCTGCTCGGGCACGATCGTGTCCTTGCCGCCCTGAAGGATAAGCCCCGAGGTCGGGCACGGGGCGAGGAACGAGAAGTCGTACATGTTGGCGGGCGGTGCGACTGAAATGAAGCCGCGGATTTCCGGACGACGCATCAGCAATTGCATGCCAATCCAGGCGCCGAATGAGAAGCCACCGACCCACACATAGGGCGCGTTCGGGTTGACTTCCTGCATCCAGTCCAGCGCTGCGGCCGCGTCACTCAATTCGCCTTCGCCCTTGTCGAACGAGCCCTGGCTGCGGCCCACGCCGCGGAAATTGAAGCGCAGGGTCGAAAAACCGCGCTCGGCAAAGGTCTGGAAAAGATAGTAAGCGACCTTGTTGTTCATCGTGCCGCCATGCTCGGGGTGAGGATGGAGGACGACAGCGAGCGGTGCGTTCGGGGTCTTCGAGTGCGTATAGCGGCCTTCGAGACGGCCGGCCGGGCCGTTGAAAATTATTTCAGGCATCTGTTCCCCTAGGGGTGAAGTTTTTTTTTAAGATAGAAAACCTATCTAGAGCGTGCGCTCCATATAGCAAATCTATTTCTCCAGTGTCTAT
>DATJGZ010000032.1:0-4532 GCA_035494535.1 Patescibacteria group bacterium
GCATTGCCGCTGGCAAAACACAAGCTGAACAAAGCCGTCCGCGCCGAGGCCGCCGCCGCGTCGGCCGAAGTGATCAAGGGTGCGAAAAGCATAAAGGCCGCTTTCGCCAAGGTGGCCATCGGCAATGAGAGTGCTGTCGACGATATGCTCTCGAGGCTCCAGCCGACGTTTGAGACGATCGACAAAAATCTGCCTTTCCTGCGGCGCGAATTTCTGACGGCGATCGCGGCCGACCGGACCGCTCGCGCGCTGGACAATACGGCGTATAATCTCGGCGTGCTGCCAGGTGAGTTCAAGGATATGTTCGCAGAATTCGGTGAGCGTTTCGGCGCTTCAGCGAAGGAGCTCAAATTATGAGGCTTGCGGGCGCGAAATATCTGGCCCTGACAGCTGCTTCAGCGGCGATCCTGCATGCGGGGGCCGCTTTCGCAGCCGGCGACGCCGCGAAATCCATCAATGACATCCGCTATCCCGAGTCCGGCTGGGCCAAGAACCTGCTCGGCGCGATGAAGGAGGGGCCGCAGATTCTTCCGGCGGATTTCGACGACGGTATCGGCCCGCCGCCCGCAAACGACAGCGAGACGACCAAGGCCGATATCAAGTCGCTGCTGGAGATGCAGAAGACCGAGCGCACGCCGGAAACGATCGAGCGCATCAAGCTCGAGAATGAGCAGCACGACCAGCCGTGGATATTCGTCCATGACGGGTTGCTGCGCGACAATGATTATCGCACGAAACTGCTGATCGCCACCGTCCTGCGGGACGTCAGCTGGTTCCTGTTGCGCGATAAATACAAGTACGAACGCGCGCGCCCGACGCAGCTTGAGCCGAATCTCACAACCGTGATTCCCATCCCGCAGCACGGCTCGTATCCGTCCGGTCATGCCGGCCAGTCATGGGCAACGGCGCTGGTGCTGGGCCTGGTCGACCCGGCGAACAAGGACAAGTATGAAAAACTGGCGCTCGATTACGCGCATCGCCGGGAAATCGCGGGCATTCATTATCCGGGGGATTCCGAGGCCGCGCGGATGCTCGCTACGAACGTCGTGGCGGCGCTGATGAAGACGGACAAGATCAAAACGCTGCTGGAGCGGGCGATCGAGGAACACCGCGACGAGGCGGAGACTCACTAAGGAATTTGGTCAATTTGGTAAAACGTAACGGAAAAGGTTGAAAACATGGCTAAGGCAAAAGGCACGATTACGCAGGTTCTGGGCGCCGTCATCGACGTCCAGTTCGAGGAGGGAAGCGTTCCCGCGATCCTGAACGCGCTGCATACCCAGAACGACGGCAAGACGCTGGTTCTCGAGGTCGCGCAGCACCTCGGCGAAAACACGGTGCGCTGCATCGCCATGGACTCGACCGACGGTCTGGTCCGCGGCGCCGCGGTCGAGGATACAGGCAATCCGATCTCGGTTCCGGTCGGACCCGAGACACTCGGCCGCATTCTCGACGTCATCGGCAACCCGGTCGACGAAGGCAAGCCGGTCACGACCAAGGAGCGCTGGCCAATCCATCGCCCGGCCCCGCTGTATGTCGATCAGGCGACTGAGACCGAGCAGCTGGTTACCGGCATTAAAGTCATCGACCTGATCTGCCCCTACGCCAAGGGCGGCAAGATCGGCCTGTTCGGAGGCGCCGGCGTCGGCAAGACCGTTACGATCATGGAGCTCATCAACAACATCGCAAAAGCGCACGGCGGCGTGTCCGTGTTCGCGGGCGTGGGCGAGCGTACCCGCGAGGGCAATGACCTCTACCACGAGATGATCGAATCCAAGGTCATTATTCCAGGCGATTCCGCGAAGTCGAAAGTGGCCCTCGTGTACGGGCAGATGAACGAGCCGCCCGGCGCGCGTGCGCGCGTCGGCCTGACCGGCCTGACCGTCGCTGAATATTTCCGCGACGTCGAGGGGCAGGACGTTCTGTTCTTCATGGACAACGTGTTCCGCTTCACGCAGGCGGGCGCCGAAGTTTCGGCCATTCTGGGCCGCATTCCCTCGGCGGTCGGCTACCAGCCCACGCTCTCGACCGACATGGGCGCGCTGCAGGAACGCATCACCTCCACCAACAAGGGCTCGATCACCTCGGTGCAGGCCGTCTACGTGCCCGCCGACGACCTGACCGACCCGGCGCCGGCGACGACCTTCGCGCACCTTGACGCGACGACGGTTCTCTCGCGCCAGATCGCCGAACTCGGCATCTATCCGGCGGTCGACCCGCTCGACTCCACCTCGCGGATTCTCGACCCGCGGATCGTGGGCGAGGAGCATTACAAGTGCGCCGCCGACGTCCAGAAGACGTTGCAAACCTACAAGGCACTGCAGGACATCATCGCCATTCTGGGCATGGACGAACTCTCGGAGGAAGACAAGCTGGTCGTGGCGCGCGCGCGCAAGATCCAGCGCTTCCTGTCGCAGCCTTTCCACGTGGCCGAGGTCTTCACCGGCACGCCGGGCGCTCTCGTGTCGCTGGAAGACACAATCAAGGGCTTCCGCGCCATCGTCGACGGCAAGTACGACCACCTCCCCGAGGCGGCCTTCTACATGGTCGGCACGATCGAGGAAGTCGAGAAGAAAGCCCAGAAAATGGCGGCCGAGGCGGCTTAATCACAAATGCGCACGGGCAACGACACCGTCGACCGGGGCATCAGGAAACTCCTGCGGGAGGGCTTCCATACGGTGGCCTATAACCGGGAGAACCCGATCCGCAAGTCGGTGGTGTTGTCGCACGAGAAGACGGGCGAGGGGGCAATTATAACCTTCGGCAGTCGCCAAACACCGGTGCTCGAGCGCGGAAACCTCGACGCAGAGGGGCCCGACGTCAAGATGCCTGTTGCCAAATACCTGGAACACTGGAGGCCGTGAGATGAGCGAGCTTGGTAAATCATTCCGGAAGTCGACAGGCCCGCTCTACTCGCAAAGCCAGCTTGCGCTGGTCGAGAAATATCTGGCCAGCGTCGGTCTTACCGCGAAACAAGATAATAAACTGCTCGGCACCCGCATCTACTCCAATGGAGAGCCGGGCGGCGAGGGACAGGCCGTCATATATCTCGACGAACTGGGCTGCCACCCGAACCTGAGCGGGACGATGATTCTCGGCCTGCCGGGCAAAGAGGCGACGGCAACGAACGTCTGGACGCTGGCGCAGGAACGCGATATCGCCGAGACGAAAAATCCGTTGCTGCGCGGGCTGAAACACCTGATACACGCATTTTCATGATTTCTAACGAATGGACATGAGCCATGGCTGAAGCACAAAGAACCGACACCTTCAATTTCGAGCTGGTCTCCCCCGAGCGGAAGATCATGTCCGAGCCGGCGACCATGGTCGTTATCCCCGGCGAGGAAGGCGATTTTGGTGTTCTGCCCAATCACAGCCCGTTGATGTCCTCGGTCCGGCCCGGTGTGGTGCTGGTGTTTCTGCCGGGACAAGCTGCGCCGCAAAAGATTTTCATCGCCGGCGGTTTTGCCGACGTTACCGCGCTCAACACGACGCTGCTAGCTGAAGAGGCGGTGAACGTCAACGAGCTCCACCAAGCCGACATCGAGCAAACCATCCGGAACCTCAACGAGGATATGACGCTCGCGACAGAAGAAACCGAAAAAGCACGTGTGCGCAAGAAGCTGGAGCTTGCTAAGGCCAAGCTTTCTGCGGTCATAGGTCACACCGTTATTTAGTTTCGTCACGTTTCTGCCTTATTTCAGTAATGTTTTGGTAAGATATTGCTTACCAAACATTAAATCCTTCGGCCCATAATGGTCGTATGGGAATAAAGAATGCGGAATTCAGGGGCGACCCGCGGCAAAGCCAGCACAAGCAGCTGCCGCTGTGTGTGGTCCTGAAGGTCACCGAGGCCGGGGGATATATCGCGCGCCACCTCGACGAGATAAAGCGCATGATCAACGATGACGGTCTGTCCTTCGATCTCGGCCGCGCGAACGGCGAGTGCCATCTTCTTCTTCCCGCCCACTACTGCGCGATCCGCGCGCAGGCGCTGGCATCGCGACTGAACACGCTCACCGACGAGCGCGGACGGAACATTCTCGAGGCGGAAGTTTGCAACCAGACCTCCGGCATGAGGCCGGGCCGCCACGCCGCTACGCCGCAGCCGGTAGCGACAAGCTCGTAACCAGATTATCAAAGAACGTGTTGCGGCTGGCCATAGGCTGGCCGTCAAGCATTTCCACGGGCCTGATGCCGTACACGCTGTTGGTGAGGTAAATCCCCTCCGCCATGCGCAGGCGCTCGACCGTGAGCGAATGCTCCTTCACGCGGATGGTCTTCATGATGCCGGCGCGGGTGATGCCGTCGAGCGCGCCGTCTGACAACGGCGGTGTGAGAACGCGATCTTCTTCGAGAATGAAGATATTGGACGTGCTGCCGCAGACGACATGGTCCTCGGTATTCATGATCAGCGCCTCGTTCGCGCCGCGTTCCTTCGCCTCAAGCAGCGCCAGCAGATTGTCGCCGTACTGCAAGGATTTGATACGTGAGAGCGGCGAATGGCCATTGCGGCGCGTGCCCGTGGCGAT
>DATJGZ010000033.1:0-8660 GCA_035494535.1 Patescibacteria group bacterium
CGCATTACCGCCGCGACGGCACGGTGCCGATCGATTATGCCCCCTATTATCCCGGCCACACGCCGGGCTCATCGCCGCGCTATACCTGCGACGTCTACCGCCTGAAGGAGGCGCGCCGCTGATGGAATCTCGCGAACACACGATCCTTTGTCCCGACTCCGCCGGCTGGCACCGGCTGTTCTGGCGCGAATGGGGACCGGAGAGCGGGCGGCCGGTGCTGTGCGTCCATTACCTGACCGGCAACGGGACCTATTTCGACTGGCTGGCGCAGGATCTGGGGGCGCAGGGCTTTCGCGTCATCGTCCCCGACATGCCGGGCCGCGGCCGCAGCGAGTTCCTGAAGAACCCGAACGACTACCGCTTCCCCCAGTACATTTCCGACCTCGGCGCGCTGCTGGCCGCCGTCGGCATCAACCAGCCCGGCAGCGTCGAGTGGATCGGCGCGTCGATGGGCGGCATGATCGGGATCGGCGTGGCGGCGATGGCGAACACGCCCGTCAAGCGCCTGACGCTGGTGGACATCGGCCCGGTGCTGGCGGCCGGCGAGATGCAACAGATGGCGAAGTATGTGGCACAGCCCGCCGCATTCAAAAACATGGACGCATTCGAGAAATTCATGCTCGAATTCCGAGCGCCTGCGTGGGGCCCGGTGCCCGAGGGCTACTGGCCCAAATTCACGCGCGACAACGCCCGCACCCTGCCCGACGGCAGCATCACGCTCGCCTATGATCCGCTGATCGCGCAGCCCTTTGCCACCGACAACAGCGCGGGCATCGCCATCTGGCCCGTGTGGGACGCGGTCAAATGTCCGGTGCTGGTCCTGCGCGGCGAGAAATCAAATATCCTAACCCCCGGCGTGGCGCAGGAAATGACCCAGCGTGGGCCGAAAGCGCGACTTGAGACCATCGCAGGCTGCGGCCATGTACCCTCGCTGGCGACGCCTGACCAAATCACACTCATTCGGACATGGGTCGGATAGCCTCTTTTTTCAGGGAGAGGGCTGAACATGTCGTGGATCTTCACGCAAGTAAAGTTCGACTTGCCAATAGTCGATTAAACTACTCTCGGGCTTGTCGCCGGTTTTAGAATCAAACCGTGCATTGATCCTAAATAATCCTAGCTCACCACCAGTATCACAACTCATCACGCCCATCTCTCCAATGGCGTTAAATCCGGTTACGTCGTTGACCTTGGTATCGAAGCTTTCTGTCTGTTCAATAAATCTAGCATATGTATTCCGACCGTGGCGCAAATGCGTTTGAATTTGGGTTACGTATTGCTGATAATCCTTCCACCCTCGGTCAGTAAAATATTTTTTTCGACCCGCCATATCTAGGGTCTTATACCCCGCGTCGCACTCATATACTCTGTCGTTGTCAGCAACCTCCAGTAAATCGACCAGAGCATGTCCAAATTTTTCGTTCTTTCGATTTTGGAAAGGATGTCCATACGAATAAGTCATCGCTGCTAGAAGGAGAACAAAGATACTCAATAAGATTGGTCTATTCATCTTTTACCGATCTCGTGCATATCATCCCTAAACAATCACGCTACCTTCGCCTTGTCTTCCTCCTTCGCCGGTTTTTTGGGCGTGGTGACGCGGACGAGAGTGATCTGGTTGCGCTGGCGGCGCACCACTTCAAAAGTAAAGTTATAGAAGTGGAAGACCTGCCCCGCGTTCGGGATGGTCTGCGATTCATGCAGGACGAGGCCCGCGATGGTCGAATACCCCTTGTCGTCTGGCAGGCCCCACTCGAATTCGCGGTTGAGGTCGCGGATGGTCAGGGTGCCGTCGATCAAATAGCTGCCGTTCGGCTGCTTCCTCACACCCGCCACGATCTCGTCGGTTTCGTCGTCGATTTCGCCGACGATCTCCTCAAGAATGTCCTCCAGCGTCACGAGGCCCATCAGCGCGCCGTACTCGTCGACCACCAGCGCGAAATGCTCGCGCCGCTTGCGGAACTCCTGCAGCTGGTCGAACAGCGTCGTGCTCTCAGGCACGAACCAGGGCTCGGTCACCAGCGCCTCGGTCCGGATGCGGTCGATATCGCCGCGCTGCGCCTGGATTTCCTTGAGCATTGATTTGGTATGAATGATACCGACGATGTTGTCGGGTGAGTCCTTCCACACGGGGATGCGCGTGTAGGGACTCTTGAGCGCGTCGTCGATCACCTGCCCGACCGGATTGCCGCCGTCGATGGTCTCGATGTTCTTGCGGTGGACCATGACTTCTTCCACCGTCACGTTGCTGAGGTCGAGGATCGAGCGCAGCATGGCGCGCTGCTCCTGCTTTTCCTCTTCCGGCCCGTGGTGCAGCTCGATGGCGCCGCGCAGCACCTCGATGTGGCTGTCGACGTTGACGCGGCCGATATCGACGCCGAACAGCCGCAGCACGGCGCGCACGATATAGCCGACGATGCGGATGAACGGCGCGAACAGCCCGATGATCAGCCGCACCAGCGGCGCGATGGTCATGGCCATCTCGTCGGCATTGTGGAGCGCGTAGGTCTTGGGCATGACCTCGGCGAAGATCAGCAGCGTGACCGTCATCGCCGCCGTGGCGTAGAAGATGCCGATCTGGCCGAAATGCTCGGTGAACAGGTCGGTCGCGATGGCCGAGGACAGAATATTGATCAGCGTATTGCCGAGCAGGAGTGCGCCGATCATGTGCTCCTTCCGCTCCCGCAATTTAATGACCAGCCTCGCGCGCTTGTTGCCTTCCTTCTCCAGCGCGTGCATGCGCGAGCGCGAGACGCCGGTCAGCGCGGTCTCGGACCCGGCGAAGAACGCGGACATCAGGATCAGCGCCCCGATAGCGCACAGGGGAATGACAAGGGTGCTCATGCGGCTCCTTTCATCGAGTGAAGAACGACCTGCTGCACGTCCTTCATGTCGACGTTTTTATCGATGTAGGACTTGCCGATGCCGCGCGCGAGGATGAAAACGGCCCGGCCGCCCGCGGCTTTCTTGTCGTGCAGCATATAATTGAGAAGTTCAGAATCATTGGCAGCCAGTTTCGGCTGGATCATGCCGATGGAAACGGGCAGGCCCGTTTGCGACAGATGTTTCTTAACGCGGTCGGCGTCGTCCTGCGAACAGTGGCCGAGGCGGCTCGAGAGCTGGAACGCCAGCGCCATGCCGATGGCCACCGCCTCGCCGTGCAGCAGCCGCCCGTCATAGCCGGCGGCGGCCTCGAGGGCATGGCCAAAGGTATGGCCGAGGTTGAGCAGCGCGCGCTGGCCCTGCTCGGTCTCATCGGCCGCCACGATCTCGGCCTTTTTGCGGCAGGAGGTCGCGACGGCGCGGGCGATGGCCGCGGTGTCCAATGCCGTGACCTTGCCGCCGTCCTTCTCCAGCCAGATAAAGAATTCGGGGTCGTTGATCAGGCCGTATTTGACGATCTCGGCATAGCCCGCCAGCAACTCGCGCCGCGGCAGGGTTTCGAGGACTTCAAGATCGGTGATGACCGCGACCGGCTGGTGGAACGAGCCCACCATGTTCTTGCCCTGCGGCATGTTGATGCCAGTCTTGCCGCCGACCGATGAGTCCACCTGCGCCAGCAGGGTCGTGGGGATCTGGATGAAGGGAATCCCACGCAGGACGATAGCCGAAGCGAAACCGCCCAAATCGCCGATGACGCCGCCGCCGATGGCGATAAGGACCGACTGGCGGTCGACGCCGTTATCGAGCATCCAGGCCAGTACGCGCTCGAGCTCGGCCATGGATTTCGATTTTTCCCCCGCCGGGAGGGTCAGGACATGACAGGCGCGCGCGCCCCTGGCCTTCAGGCTGGCGCAGACTGTGTTGGCATATTCACTGACATTCTCGTCTGCCAGCACGAACATCAGCCGCCCTTTGGCGTCAAAAGGCAACAGTTCGCCTGCGTGATTGAGCAGCCCGCGGCCGATGTTGATCGTATAGCTGCGCTTGCCGAGACCGACCGGAACCTTGTGCAGAATTTCCATGCGCCTACCCTAGCATAAATGCCTTTTCGGACAAAAGGCTGGCGGAATGTGTGTTATTTCCGATTTCTCAGAAAATCATCCAGCTTCTGCAACGTCTGGCCGAGGATGGATTCCGCAGGGCCGCGGTGGCTCTCGATCGTGATATCGGCCTTCTCATATACGGGATAACGTTTCTCGGCCAGTTCGCGCAGGATTTTCTCGGGGTCGCCATTACGCAGCAGCGGCCGGCGGTCGTTGCGCGCCGTGCGCTCGAGGATCACTTCCATATCAGCACGGATCCACAGCGATATCCCTTTGCTCCAGACCAGCTCCGCAGTCTCCGGATTGATCACCGCTCCGCCGCCGGTCGCGATCACGCGCACGCCGCCCTCAAGGAGCCTTCCCATCACGCGCTTCTCGCCGTCGCGGAAATAGGATTCACCGAAGCGGTCGAAGATTTCGGCGATGGTCATGCCGGCGGCTTTCTCGATTTCATCGTCGGAATCCACAAACGGCAAGCCCAATGTCGAGGCCAGCAGCTTGCCCAGCCGCGTCTTGCCCGTGCCCATAAGACCGATCAGCACCAGCGGCTTGTCCAGCCGGGCGCGGATGTCATCCGCGATATCCCTGTCATAATTTACGGCGCTCATGCAGTGCTTATGCACGAATGCCCGGTTTTAGACAATAATTATGACGTTAAGCCATTGAATTTTGTAAATCTGTTGGCTAGGTTCAATCCCGAAAGGAACGGTCATGACCTTTGCGAAAATCATCCTCGGTATCGCACTTATTATATGTGTCGGCGGCTTCGTGTTTCTGGCAACGGTCAACGTCCCGGTTGAACAAACCCAGGTAACGAAAGCCATCCCCAATGACCGCATTTTCGACCACAATTAAAGCCTTCGCCTTCGGCCTCCTGCTCTCGACGTGCGCTTACCCCGCGCTCGCCTATAACGGCGATGACGATAGGGCCGCCGGCCGCGCGGTCTCTTCCGGCGAGGCCGCAACGGAAAAACACGCCTCTGAAAAACATAAGTCGTCCGCGTCTCATCATGCGGCCATAGGCCATGGCAATCTGACAAAAATAGAATCCTTCGGCGTTCTGAGCGGCGTAAAAGACGGCGGACTGGGCATAGACATGTGGGACGGCAGCGAGCGCGCGACCATCGTCAATCTGATTCCCAAAATTCCGGCCTCGTTTCACTATCGGGCGATACGGGATCTCGAGCGCCGCGTGCTGATGACCGCAGCCGATGTTACAATGCTCGGAAACAAGGATGCGGCGCCGCCTGAACCGGGCAAAGATATTTTTTCGCTGCGGCTGCAAAAGCTGATGGACATGGGACAGGCGGAAGATGCCGCGCGCCTGTACAAGGAAAATCCCTACGGTCCGTATGACGGCCAGATGGCAAGTCTTGGCGTGCTCGCACTGATGTTCGACGGACAGGGTGCGCTTGCCTGCCTCGACACTGAAGCAATGCACGATAAATTCGACGGCGTGCATATGTGGGACCAGCTCACAGCCATATGCGATTATAAGCTGGAAACGATGGCCGGCAGCAAAACCGTTGCGAAGAAAACCATGGGACCGTTCCCCGCGGGCGACAGCCCGCTGGTACGGAAGGCGATGGAAAATCCGGCCTATCGTTATGACGGCAGCATCAAGGAATTTGAATCGCTGACGCCGCTCGAGCAGGCGTTTCTTGCGATCGACGGACGCATCGACTACGCGCGTTTCAGGAAACTCGACGCAGCCTCGCTGCCGCCGTCGGTGCTTGCGGTGCTGATTCACGACCCGAACGCGCCGCTCGATTTCCGATTCGAGCTGATGCTCACGGGAATTGACGTGGGAATCGTCAGCGCGAAGGAACTCGGCGACTTCTACAAGGCGATTCCCTTCACGAATCTCGCTGACGAGCCCGCAAAGCTTGACGGAATCAGAGAAGCGAATGGGTGGCAGCGACTCGCATGGCTTTTTCGCTCGGCCGACAAGTCGCGCGGCACGATTGACAACGAAGTGCTGAGAATCGCCCTGCCGATGAAGAACGAATATGGGCTGGAAGCCTTGGCTCCCTTCGCTTCCATGCTATCCGACGCGAAGCCGGACGGCATGCCGGACGAGACGATTCGTGCGGGGATTCTGCTCGGTCTGGTGATGAACGCGCCGATTTCTGATGCATGGGAGCAACACTGGAAGGGCAAAGATTCAAGTCTTCCACAGGACGTACTTTTGAAAGTCGCTTATGAAATCGGGCAAGAATCTTTGACGAAAGACGGCGCGCATTATAACAAATTATTAAGTGAAATCAGCGTCTTGCCCGTACAACAGCAGGAGCTAATAAAAATATTTGCTGGAAAACTTGACAAAGGGGGAAAATTACATAATATTGAGGCTGTCAAAGTTTATGAAAACACTGTTGACTTGACACAGAATGCAGGTTATGTAATGCCTTCTGTAGGCTTAATTGAGAGTCTCACCACCGCAGTAAACAATAAACAGCTAGGTGAGGCGGTTCTGTTAAGCTCCGTTGCACTCCAAGAGACACCACCCGACAAGATAGCCGGGAATCTCCATGAAGTGGCCAATGGGTTGAAAACAGTGGGGTTAACCAAAGAGTCTCGGGGGCTCGCCGTCGAAGCGATTCTCGGAGCAGGAAAATAAGAACCAAGGAGAAAGTACTATGGCACGTCCAGGTCGTCCGGCTATGCCGAAACCTAAATTGCATCCGCTCGTGGATTCGTTCCTCGACATGCTCACCACCGAGCGTGGCGCAGCGATGAACACCCGCCAGGCTTACTGGCGCGATCTGGCGGATTTCAGCCTTTATCTGCGCGACAAGTTCAAGAAAGAAGTTGTCGACTCGAGCGGCGAGGAGATCAAGACCTACCTCGACGATCTGGGTAACAAGATTCATGTGAAAGGCAAAAACAAGAACCAGATCGCGACCCGGACCGTTGCGCGCCGCCTGTCGGCCCTGCGCCAGTTCTATCGCTACCTGGTTTCCGAGAACATTCGTCGCGACGACCCGACCTCGGCCATCGACAGCCCGAAACAAACCCGGACGCTGCCGAAGACCCTGACCGAATCCGAAGTCAGCCTGCTGATCAAGACAGCGGCCCAGACCGGCGGTTCGGACAGCATCCGTCTGGTCTGTCTGCTCGAGATGCTTTATGCGACCGGCCTGCGCGTTTCCGAACTCGTCGGCCTGCCGCTCTCCGCGATTGGCGAAGACATGCAGTTCCTCATGGTTGCCGGCAAAGGCGGCCGCGAGCGCATGGTTCCGCTGTCGGAGCCGGCTCAGAAAGCCGTCAAAGGCTATCTGGACGTCCGTCAGCAGTTCATCGCCGCCGATGACAAGGGCACGCAGGGCCAGTGGCTCTTCCCGTCCCGTACTTCGGAAAGCGGTCACCTGACCCGTCAGCGCTTCGCGCAGCTGCTCAAGGATCTGGCCGACAACGCCGGCATCGAAGCCGGAAAAGTCAGCCCGCACATCCTGCGGCACGCGTTCGCCACGCACCTCCTCTCGAACGGCGCGGATCTCCGTGCGGTTCAGAAGATGCTGGGCCACGCCGACATCGCTACCACGCAGATCTACACGCACATCGTGGGCGCGAAGGCGAAGAAGACGGTCGAGCAGAAGCATCCGCTCGCCAAAACCGGCACCAACAACTAATACCGGTTCGTAAGAGAATCAAATCAGGCAGGTTTCCAGGAAATGGACCTGCCTGATTTCTTTCGCGGGTAACATTACTGGAATATTTGTGGGGATAAGTTCAGATGACCAAGCTGGAATTCGAAAAGCCGATCCTTGAACTCGAGGCGAAAATCGCCGAACTACGCAAGGTCGGAAGCAGCGACAGCGTCAACATCGCCGAGGAAATCAGCCGCATGCAGACCAAGGCCGACCGGCTGCTGGTCCAGACCTACACCAAGCTCACGCCGCAGCAGAAGGTGCTGGTCGCCCGGCATCAGGACCGCCCCCACTTCTCCGACTACGTCAAAGCATTCGTCGACGACTTCACGCCATTGGCCGGTGACCGCTGCTTCGCCGAGGATCAGGCGCTGATTGGCGGCATAGGCCGTTTCCGCGACCGCTCGGTGGTCGTTTTGGGCCACGAAAAGGGCAGCACGACCGAAGACCGCATCAAGCACAATTTCGGCATGGCGCGTCCCGAAGGCTATCGCAAGGCGCAGCGCCTGATGAACATGGCCGAAAAATTCAACCTCCCCGTCATTACGCTGGTCGACACGGCAGGCGCCTATCCCGGCGTGGGCGCCGAGGAGCGCGGACAGGCCGAGGCCATCGCCCGCTCGATCGAGACCTGCCTGCAGGTGCAGGTGCCGATCGTCTCCGTGGTCATCGGCGAAGGCGGCTCGGGCGGCGCTATCGCCATCGCTTCCGCCGACCGCGTCTATATGCTGGAGCACTCGATCTATTCCGTGATTTCACCCGAGGGCTGCGCCTCGATCCTGTGGCGCTCCTCGACCCACGCCCATGAAGCGGCCGCCGCGCTCAAACTGACAGCGCAGGACCTGCTGGAGCTGGGCTTGATCGACGGCATCATCCCCGAGCCCATCGGCGGCGCGCACCGCAAGAAGGACGAAACCATCAACGCGGTCGCCGACCAGATCGAAAAGGCGCTCGACTCAATGACGCCGTGGAACAGCAACAAGCTGGTCCGCAAACGCCATCAGAAATTCCTGGAGATGGGCCG